>NZ_JAEEAP010000703.1 GCF_016103465.1 Streptomyces sabulosicollis | reverse complement strand
TTTTTCCAAGCAGTAGACGGCATACTTTTTTTTTTTCAAGCAGAAGGCGGCATACGAGTTTAGCGAGTGTCTCGTGGGCTCGGAGATGTGTATAAGAGCCAGGTCCAGGAGGCCCGGATCTCGATCCGGGTGGACGGCTCCCGCTCACCCATCGCGCCGAAGTAGTGCGAGCTCGCCCGGGTGACCGTGCCGCTGGGCTCCCCGTAGGGCAGCCCGCGCGCCTCCAGCGCGCCGGTGAGCCAGGACCAGCACACCTCGGGCAGCAGCGGATCCGCCGCGATCTCCGGCTCCAGGTCCGCGTGGACCAGCGTGACCAGGCGGAAGGTGCCGCGCCAGGCGTCGTGCCCGGCCGGGTCGTGCAGCAGGATCAGCCGCCCCTCGGCCAGCTCCTCGTCGTCGCCGGGCGCGCCGGTGACCACCGCCTCCAGCGCGTACGAGTAGGGTGCGAGCCGACGCGGGGGTGGGGTCGGGTCGAGCTCCACCTCGGGCCGTACCCGCACCCCGCACAGCGCGGCGACGGCATGCCGGAAGGCGGGAGGGGTGTCCTCGCCGCCCGCGTCCGTGCCGTCAGGGCCGTCAGCACCGTTCGAGAGGTGTCCTTGAACCGCTGCCATGCTCGGAAGACTAGGCGCACCGAGGGTCCTAACCGGGGAGGAACACCCGGGTTGGCGGGTCACTCGTTCGGCCCGTGCGAAAATCTGGGGCATGAGCGTCAACGAGCGGCCCTCGGGCCAGCAGCAGACCGGCCGTGCCGCGGCCAGTGCCACAGCCGATTCGGCTTTTCTGCGGGCCTGCCGCCGGGAGCCGGTGCCCCATACGCCCGTGTGGTTCATGCGGCAGGCGGGGCGCTCGCTTCCGGAGTACCGCAAGCTGCGCGAGGGCACCGCGATGCTCGAGTCCTGCATGCGGCCCGACCTGGTCACCGAGATCACGCTGCAGCCGGTCCGCCGCCACCGGGTGGACGCGGCCGTCTACTACAGCGACATCGTCGTGCCGCTCATGGCCATCGGCATCGACCTCGACATCAAGCCCGGTGTCGGGCCGGTCATCGAGCGGCCGATCCGCACCCGCGCCGATCTGGAGCGGCTGCGTCCGCTCGATCCGGACGATGTGAAGTACGTCACCGAGGCCATCGGGGCGCTCGTCGGCGAGCTCGGCGCGACCCCGCTCATCGGCTTCGCGGGCGCCCCCTTCACGCTCGCCAGCTATCTGGTGGAGGGCGGCCCGTCGCGCAACCACGAGCACACCAAGGCGCTCATGTACGGCGACCCGGCGCTCTGGGCCGCGCTGCTGGACCGGCTCGCCGACATCACCGCCGCCTTCCTCAAGGTGCAGATCGAGGCGGGCGCCTCGGCCGTCCAGCTCTTCGACTCCTGGGTGGGCGCCCTGGCCCCGGCCGACTACCGCCGCAGCGTGCTGCCCGCCTCCTCGAAGGTCTTCGACGCCGTCGCCGGATACGGTGTGCCGCGCATCCACTTCGGCGTCGGCACCGGTGAGTTGCTCGGGCTGCTCGGCGAGGCGGGCGCGGACGTCGTGGGCGTCGACTGGCGGGTGCCGCTGGACGAGGCCGCCCGGCGGGTCGGCCCCGGCAAGGCGCTCCAGGGCAATCTCGACCCCGCCGTGCTCTTCGCCCCGCGTACGGCCGTCGAGGCCAAGGCGGACGAGGTGCTGGAGGCGGCCCGGGGCGTGGAGGGCCACATCTTCAACCTCGGCCACGGCGTGCTGCCCAGCACCGATCCGGACGCGCTCACCCGGCTCGTCGAGTATGTGCACACCCAGAGCGCATCGCGCGCACCTTCTGTGAAGGTCTGAACCAAGCGGGAACCCGCGTGCCCCCCGTGGCGTCGTGAGGGGCATGACCGACATGCCCGCCACCGCGCTGTCAGAACCGCAGGAGTCGCCGGAGTGTGTCCACTTCGTCGACGACTGGGACGGCATCCTCCACGAGACCCATGGCGGCGACTCGGACCGGGTCGTCCTGGACTGTGCCAGGCGGCTGGCGGCCGATCCCGCGGGCGCGGAGGCGTACGCCTGGACGCTCGGGCTGGTCATGATGGCCGCGCACATCGGCCGGTTCTCCCGTAAGGACGTCGCGGCCACGGCCCTGGAGGCGCTCCACGCCACCGACCGGCGGCTGCGCGAGGCGCCCTGCGCCCACCGGACGCATCCGTACGAGAGCGATCTGGACGACCGGATCGACCACTTCGTGGACGATCTGCCGCTGCTCACCAACGGGCTGACCGAGGACGAGGACCCCGACTGGGAGGACGACGCCACCAAGGAGCAGTGGCTGTGCCCGCGCGACGTCGCCGGGTACGCGCGGGTCGCCATCGACATCATCGCCCCCGGCAGCGTGGGCGGCGTCCCGCCCCGGCTCCCGGTCCGTGACGCGCGCCGCGCCGAGGATCTGCGCTCGATCGTCTGGGACTACCCGAGCGCGGCCGTCGACCCCGGCCAGGAGCTCTCCGCCTACGCCAGGAACCTGGTCGCCAACCCCCTGGGCTACCACCGCGCCGGGCTCGTGGTCGTGCTGCACGCCGCCTGCTGGTACGCCGCCAGCGGCCGGATCCGCGACCGGCGGGTCCTGGACACCATGGTGGACGCCCTGGAGGCGGTGCTGCCCGGCCTCGGCGGCGCGTCCTGCGCGCACGGCGAGGGCGAGCACCCTGAGGTCGGCCGGGACACCGCGGAGCAGGCCACCGTGGGCATCCATCTGCTCAGCCCGGGCGGACGGGGCGTCTACCGCCACTGGCACCGCGAGGAGCTGGAGACGGCGCCGCTGGAGGCGTGGCTGTGCCCGGCTTTCCTCGCCACGATCGCCCGCGAGGCGCTGGACCATCTGCGCACCGGCCGTGAGCGGCTCTTCGGCCTCCGGGACACCGCCCACCTGGACGAGGCGCTGCTGCGCCCCGACGGGCGGCTCGACATCGAACGGCTCACCCACGCCGTGCGGTTCCGCTGCCGGGACGGGCAGGCCGCGGAGGACGCCGGGCTGTGGGCGGCGCGGCGGTTCGCCGCGGGTCCGGCCGATCCGCGCGAGCGGCTGGTGCTGCTGCTGGTGGCCTGCTGGTCGGTGACCTCGGGCGAGGAGGCCCCGCCCGAGGCCGTCCACCGGGATCTGCGGGCGATCCTCGGCGCGGTGCGGACCGACGCGGCGGCCGAGCCCTGCCCGCACGGGGACGCGCACCCCTGGGAGGCGCTGGCCGAGCTGGCGGGCCGCCGTCACTTCGGCTTCCACGAGGACCCTTACGGCGCCCATCTCAACCATCTGTACGCGCCCGGGGAGTACGACACGCCCGAGCCGCCCTTCGCCCCCGAGGCGTGGGGCTGCCCCCGCCACCTGGCCGAGCGGGTCCGGCTGGCGCTGCGGATCATCGACGGCGCGCACTGATCGACGGGGCGGGGGCGAGGGGACTTGCCGCCTGCGGCGGGCTGCTCCCCTCCCCGCCCCTTCCCACAACTGGGGCTTCGCCCCAGACCCCTCCCGGGGCTTCGCCCCAGATCCCTCCTGGGGCT
>NZ_JAEEAP010000702.1 GCF_016103465.1 Streptomyces sabulosicollis | reverse complement strand
CCCCGCCCAGCGCCGCCACCGCCCGCACCCAGCTGGCTTCGCTGACCGTCAAGGCCGAGGGCTCGTCCGACGGTTACAGCCGCGACAAGTTCCCGCACTGGATCACCCAGAGCGGCGCCTGCAACACCCGCGAGGAAGTCCTCAAGCGCGACGGCGAGAACGTCCAGACCGACTCCAGCTGCGCGGCCACCAGCGGCACCTGGTACTCCGAGTACGACGGCGAGACCTGGTCCGCCTCCGCCGACGTGGACATCGACCACGTCGTGCCGCTCTCCGAGGCGTGGAAGTCCGGCGCCAACAGCTGGACCACCGCCCAGCGCCAGGCGTTCGCCAACGACCTGACCCACTCCCAGCTCATCGCCGTGACGGACAACGTCAACCAGTCCAAGGGCGACCAGGACCCCGCCGAGTGGCTGCCTCCCCGGAGCGCCTACCACTGCATGTACGCCCGCATGTGGGTCTCGGTGAAGTACACCTACAAGCTCAGCCTCGACTCGGCCGAGAAGTCCGCGCTCAGCGGCATCCTCAACGGCTGCTGACACCTCTCCCCACCCGGCGCACCGTCCGGAGGAACCGCCGCACCTCCTCCGTCGTTCCGTACCGTACGCATGACGAGCACACCGAAGAACGACGGAGGAGGTCCGGATGGCCGGGCTGCGCCTGGGACCACTGCTGCGCCACGTCGACTGGGAGACCGGCACCGGCGCGACCGTCTGGGTCGAGGCCGACCGGCCCTGTGAGGCCGAGGTGCGGTGCGCCGACGGCGGCGGCGGCACCACCCGCACCTGGCAGATCGCGGGCCACCACTACGCCCTGATCCCGGTCACCGGGCTGCGCCCGGGCGCGGAGACCGCCTACCGGGTGCTGCTGGACGGTGAGCAGGTCTGGCCGCTGCCCGACTCGCCCTTCCCCGACAGCACCATCCGCACCCCCGCCCCGGGGACGGACCCGGCGGACCCCGCGCCCGTGCGCGTGGCCTTCGGCTCCTGCCGGTGGGCCGCACCGCCCTCCGACGCCTCGCACGACCCCGTGGGGCCCGACGCGCTCGACACCCTCGCGCAGGCGCTCGCCCGCGCCCCGGAGGCCCCGCGCCCCGATGTGCTGGTGCTGCTGGGCGACCAGGTGTACGCGGACGAGACCTCCGCCGAGACCCGCCGCTGGCTGGCCGGGCGCCGCGATCTGAGCGAGCCGCCGGGCGAACAGGTGGCGGACTACGAGGAGTACACCCGGCTCTACTACGAGTCCTGGCTGGACCCCGAGGTGCGCTGGCTGCTCTCCACCGTCCCCAGCTGCATGATCTTCGACGACCACGACGTCATCGACGACTGGAACACCAGCGAGGCGTGGCAGCGCCGGATGCGCGCCATCCCGTGGTGGCGGGAGCGGATACTGAGCGGGCTGATGTCCTACTGGGTCCATCAGCACCTGGGCAACCTCTCCCCCGCCGAACTGGCCGCCGATCCGCTCTACGCGGAGGTGCGCGCGGCGGAGGACGGCACCGGGGCGCTGCGGAAGTTCGCCGCCCGCGCCGACGCCGACCCGGGGTTCACCCGCTGGAGCTACCGCCGTGACTTCGGCCGCACCCGGCTGCTGATGGTCGACACCCGCGCGGCGCGGGTGCTCGAGGAGGGCCGGCGGGCGATGCTGACCGACAAGGAGCTCGCCTGGGTGCGGGAGCAGGCCATGGACGGCGTGGGCGGCCCGCCCGGCCGCCCCGGCCCGGAGCACGACAGCGGCTACGACCATCTGCTGCTCGGCACCTCGCTGCCCTGGCTGCTGCCGCACTTCGTGCATGACGTGGAGGCGTGGAACGCCTCGGTGTGCGGCGGCAGACGGGGTGGGCGCTGGGCGCGGATCGGCGAGGACCTGCGGCAGCGCGGCGACTTGGAGCACTGGGCGGCGTTCCCGGAGTCCTTCGACGCACTCACCGACACCATCGCCGCGGTGGGTGGCGCGCCGGGCGCGCCCGCCACGATCAGCGTGCTCTCCGGCGATGTGCACCACGCCTACGTGGCCGCCCCGGACTGGTCGCGGTGGCCGTCCCGGGTGCCCCGCAGCCAGGTGCGGCAGTTGACCTGTTCCCCGGTCCACAACAGCATCCACGCCTCGATACGGCTCGGCTTCCGCTTCGGCTGGAGCGCGGCGGGCCGCGCCCTGGGGCGGGCGTTCCGGCGCCATGGACGGGTGCCGCACCCCCGCCTGAGCTGGCACAAGACGGGCGGGCCCTGGTTCGGCAACCAGTTGATGACGCTGACCCTCCGGGGCCGTACCGCCCAGCTGCGGCTGGACCAGGCGCAGGCGGATCCCTCGGGCGGCGGGGCCAGGCTGGTGGCGGCGCTGGAGACGGACTGGGCGGGCTGACCGGCCCTTTGGGTGCCGCTCCGCGGCATATGCCACGTGATACAGGACACAACACAGCGGCAGGTTCCGGAGACCAGGTCGATTCGTGGGGAGCGAGCGGCATGATGGGCGCGCGTCCTGCGTCACATCTGCCCCGGGAGACACAGCCTTGGCCGGAGACCCCCACGCGATAGCCGTCGTCGGCGCCGGGCCGCGCGGCACCAGCGTGCTGGAGCGCCTGTGCGCCTCGGCCCCGGAGCTGGCGCCCGGCACCCCGCTGACCGTCCACATGGTGGACCCGTCCCCGCCCGGGGCGGGGCGGGTCTGGCGCACCGCCCAGCCGGGCGAGCTGCTGATGAACACCGTGGCCTCGCAGGTGACCCTGTTCACCGACGCGAGCGTCGAATGCGGTGGCCCGGTGCGTACCGGGCCGAGTCTGTACGAATGGGTCGCCGCGCGCGGTCTGGCTCCCGGCCTCGGCCCGGACGACTACCCCAGCCGCGCGCTCTACGGCCGCTATCTGGAGTGGGTGTTCGGCGAGGTGGTGCGCGGCGCGCCGGACACCGTGACCGTCCGGGTGCACCGGGCCCGCGCCGTACGGCTGGAGGAACGGGCCGACGGCGCCCAGGTGCTGACGCTGGAGGACGGGAGCCGCCTGGAGGGGCTGCGGGCGGTCGTCCTGGCGCAGGGCCATCTGCCGGCGGTCGCCGACGCCACGGAGCGCCGGTACGCGGCCCACGCGGACCGGCACGGGCTGCGCTACTACCCGCCCGCGAACCCCGCCGATGTCGACTTGTCGCCCATTCGGCCGGGCGAGCCGGTGCTGTTGCGCGGTCTCGGCCTCAACTTCTTCGACTACATGGCGCTGCTGACGGCGGGCCGGGGCGGCACGTTCGCCCCGGACCCGCACGGCGGCCTGGTCTACCGCCCTTCGGGGCGCGAGCCACGGCTGTACGCGGGGTCGCGGCGCGGCATCCCGTACCACGCGCGGGGCGACAACGCGAAGGGGCCGTGCGGCCGGCACACCCCGCTGCTGCTGACCCCCGAGGTGCTCCGCCACTTCCGCAAGCGCGCGGACTCCGGGGATCCGCCGGACTTCCTCACCGAAATATGGCCACTCGTGGCCAAGGAGGCCGAAACGGTCTACTACGAGGCGCTGCTGGCCCTCCGCGCCCCCGACACCCACGCC
>NZ_JAEEAP010000701.1 GCF_016103465.1 Streptomyces sabulosicollis | reverse complement strand
CCTCGCCCGGCTGCACGCCACCCGCCCCGCGCTCGCGGTCCGTACCGCCGACGCCCTGCGCCGACGGCTGAACACCGCCACGCGGCCGGGCTCCGACGCGGCCCTGCTGCGCGCCGCGCGGGAGCTCGACGAGGACGGCGGCCACGCCTCCGGGCTGTTCGCCGCGACCCTCACGGAGGTGGCCGGGGCCCGAACGGAATGGGCGGAGCCCTGGCGGGAGCGGCTGCGCGCGCTGCGCGGCCATCCGCACGTGGACGTGCGGGACGCGGCGCTGCGGCTGACGACGACGGTGGAGTGAGCGGACGGTGCGGCCGGGGGCGGTGTGGCCGAGGGCGGTGCGGCCGGGGGTTCAGTCGCTCTCGCGCCAGGTGCCGTCGGTGTAGTCGTAGGCGTAGGCGGGGCGGCCCTTGACGCTGCTGGTGCGGAACGGCGAGCCGTGGTCGTCGATCCGCAGCGTCCCGGAACGGCCGCCGCTCGTCCAGTCCAGCTCCAGGTACCAGCTGCAGTCGCAGCCCGCCGTCCGGGCGTTCACCAGCAGCACCTCCGGGTCCGACGCCGAGACGCGGTAGGGGAAGTGGACGGCGGGGATCGGCTTGCCCGCGTCATTGCCGTCCGTGGGGCGGGCCAGTGGACGGGCGGCGTCCAGATTCACCGAGAAGGCGCGCGGGGTGAGCGAGCCCCCACAGCCGTTGTCCATGGCGAACGACGACCATGCGAGCGGGGTGCGGCGGCCCACGACCCGTACGTGCAGGGCCTGCAGCACGACGGCCGACGAGGCCCGGCCCTGCACCGTGACCTCGACATTGGTGGTCCCGCCGTGCACCGCGCCATGGGCGGCGGCCCACGTCGGGGCGTCCTGCTCGGTGGGCGGCGGGGCGACCTGGGACGGGGGCCGGTCGATGAGATAGCGGTGTCCGCAGCCGTTCTCCCAGACGTGGGAACGGGTGGAGAGGGTGAGCGGGACCTGGGTGGACCCGCCGTGGCCCGGCCCCTTGGTCGCGCCGGGCGTGGAGGACCCGGCGGCGTCCCCCTCGCCCCTCCGCTCCTTGCCGCCGTCATCCTTACCGCCGTCGCCGCGCGGCGCGCCGGACTCCTTGTCGCCGTCCGTCTTCTGACGGTCCAGATGGCCCCGGGCGGTCGGCCCGGCGGGCGGGCTGGACGAGGTGGCGGCGGAGGGAGGCGCGGCCGCGGTGTCCTTACGGGTGTCCTCACCGGGCGGCCGTACCTCGACCGCCGTAACGGCGAGCACGACGACGGCGGCGGCCCCGGCCAGCAGCGCCCACGGCCGCCGTACGCGTAAGGCGGTGGCGCTGCCCGCGGTGTCCGCCGCCACGGCCCGCAACCGGGCGCGCTTGGCGGGCGGGGGCGCGGTCTTGCCCGTGGGCGCGGGCTCGGCCTGGGCCGTGGGTGCGGGCTCGGCTTTGGCCGTGGGCGCGGGCTCGGTCCTGCCTGCGGGTGCGGGTGCGGGTGCGGGTGCGGGTTCGGCCTCGGCTGTGGGCGCGGCGGGCGGTTGGGTGCGAGTGCCGTCGGCCTGGGTGTCGTCGGCCCGATCGGCGTCGGTCCGACTGCCGTTGGCCCGATCGGCGCTGGTCCAGCAGCCGTAGGCCCGGTCGGCGCTGGTCCGGCTGCCGTTGGCCCGGTCGGCGCTGCTGCGGCTGCCGTTGGCCCGGTCGGCGCTGGTGCGGTCGGCGCTGGTCCGGTCGGCGGTCGGGGACCACGGACGAGGTGGTCGGGGCTGCCCGGCGGCCGGGGATCCGGCTTCGCTCGTGGGCGCGCCGGGCGGTTGGGCCCGATCGCCGTCGGCTCGGCTGCCGTCTGCCCGGTCGGTGGCGTTACCGCGCTGGCGTGGAGGGTCGTCCGGGTGTGGGGTGCCGTTCTGGTCCGCGGCAGCGCCCCGCGGCGCGGCGCCACGGCCCTGCGCCGACCGGACCGGGCCGGGGTCGCCCGCGGGGCGGCCCGCCGCGGGGTCGGCCGCCGCGGACGCGTGGGGTGTGTCCGCGTGGGCGTCGGATAGCGCAGTGGCCGTCGACGCGTCGGCCGGGGTGGCGGCGTCCGGCCGTTCATCTCGTCGCCCATCGGCTCCCGCACGCGGCTGAACGTCGGATGAGCGGTCACCCGCCTCCGGCCCGGTGCCGCTCGCTCCGGCCGCGCCGGTCGTCATGCCCGCGTCCGGGTGAGGGCCGGTCACCGGGTCCGGACCGGCCGCGGCGACGCGCGCCTTACGGCGGTCGGCGGCCGGAGGCGCAGCGCCGTCGCCGGGGCGCGGAGCCGACACGGCGCCCTCACGGTCGGCCTCGCGCGCGCGACGCCTGGCGGCATCCGCGAGGATCCAGCGGCGGTGGAGGGCGACCAGCTCGTCCGGGGTGGCGCCGCACAGCCGGGCGAAGCGCTCGACGGGGGCGTAGTCCGCCGGGACCGCGTCGCCGTTGCAGTAGCGGTGCAGCGTGGACGTGCTGACGTGCAGTCGTGTGGCCAGTGAGCCGTAACTGCGGCCCGAGCGCTCCTTCAGCGCTCGCAGTCTCTCGGCGAATTCTTCGACCTCTTTGGCGTTCCCCACGCCCACCACCCCCAATATCGTCCCCGGCACCGCGATGCGTCCCGTGGGCGTCCCACGGGCGCGTTCCAGGGTGTTGTCATACCCCCAAGTCAGCGTACGTGCAGGCGTTCCAGCGTCCCGAATGCCCCGCCGGTCGTAGCCGGGACGGCCAGGTGGCGCACACGCTTGTCCTGCCGCCGCGACCTCCCGTTGCGACGGCGACATGTTGAAACGCTGAGATCGGGAAGAGACGAGGAACCACCTCATGCGCAAGCCCACGCACTCATTCCTCGGCGCCGCGCTAGGCGCCGTGGCGGCGGCCGCGGTCGTGGTCGTGGCCGTGGCCGGGACCGCACCGGCCCAGGCCCATGCACCGTCGGCGTCGGCGTCGGCTCAGACCCAGGCCGGGGCGGTGGCGCAGGCGGCCGTGCCGCAGCGCACCCCCGCCCACCTCGTCCCGAGGGAGCTCCCGCCGCACCCGAGCTCCGACTGGTACGCGAGTGATGTCACCAAGGGCCTGCCCGAGACCCCTCCGTTCTGCGTGGAGAAGACCTTCCCGTCGGCCGGGGCGACCCACCGCGCCTTCTGGACCGAGTACGACACCGGCGCCACCCAGATCGTGGTCAGGACCGGCACGGTGGCGGCGGCCCGCGAACTCGCCGCCGCGGCCGAGAAGAAGATCCGGAACTGCGCCGCCGACTGGGAGAGGCGGTTCCCGGAGGGCACCGCCTCCTGGCGGGACTACGGAGCCCTGACGGCCGAGGACGGAGCCCATGTCTACGGCGTCCACACCTCGTACCCGGACTCGGAGCCCGGCATCCACCTCTTCGGCGTGGGGCGCGACGGCCGGACCGTCACCGTCGTGACGTGGGGCGAGATGGGCGGCTACGACCAGGCGCCACTGGCCGACTTCAAGCGCACCACCACGACTGCCGTGGTCAAGCTGTACCACCCGTGAGCGGGGCCTGACGGGGCCTGACGGGGTCTGACGGG
>NZ_JAEEAP010000700.1 GCF_016103465.1 Streptomyces sabulosicollis | reverse complement strand
GGAGTAGTGCGCGTTGATGCGCCGTGTCACCAATACAACGCGCGCACAAACCTTTCTGCCTCCACAGCGACCGGATGAGGTGAACCTTGACCTGAAAGAAGAGATCAAGTTGACAGCGGCGCGGCGCTCCGGGTCTCCTTGTCCGCATGTCAGTGACCCACGCGCCCCTGCCGACCCGTGACCACGGGTTCCGCTGCGCTGTGCGGGCTCGCTGTCGCTGTTCGAGCTGTTGATGCCTCCAGAGCTCCGGCTTTCTCCGCGGTCCGCGCACGGCGTCCGGTTCTGAGACCGGACACCGCACGCCGCGTCCGCACCGTGCTTCGCGTCCTTACCGCGCTTCCCGCGCCTCCACCGCGTCCTTACGGCGCCCTCCCCGCGCCCTTCCCGCCGAGGAACCCCCCGCATGAACAGCGACGTCCAGATCGCCGGTGACCCGCTCGCCATCCCGCATCTGCTGCCGCCCGTACCCGCGCACCCCAGCACCGTCTCCGCCTTCGCGGGCCTGGCCCGCACCATCGCGGCCGACCGTGACGGCTGGGCGCCCCTCGTCCAGTACGACGCCACCAGCCGCTGGTACCACCGGCTGCGCACCGGCCCCGGCTATGAGGTGTGGCTGCTCAGCTGGGTGCCCGGGCAGGGCAGCGGCGCCCATGACCACGGCCGCTCCTCCGGAGTGCTGACCGTGCTCCGGGGCGAGCTCACCGAGCGGGTGGGGACGCGCGGCGCGCGGCATACGCTGCGCGCCGGCGCACAGCGCGTCTTCGCGCCCGGTTATGTGCACGACGTCGTCAACGACGCCCTCGAACCGGCCGTCAGTCTGCACATCTACTTCCCCGGGCTGACCGAGATGCCGCTGCACCCCACCCAGAGCGCCGAGTTGTCGGCCGCCACGGGTGCTGACGCGGGGACGGACACGCTGGGCGTCCTGCGCGGCTGAGCCGCCCCGAACGCCCGCGATGTCCGGGGCTGCTGACAGCCCCACCCGTCACCCACCACCACCCTCAAAGGAACAGCCTTCGGCTGACAGCCCCACCCGTCACCCACCACCACCCTCAAAGGAACAGCCTTCGGCTGACAGACTGTCTTCATGCGCATTGTGGTTCTGGCAGGCGGTATCGGCGGCGCCCGTTTCCTTCGCGGTCTGATGTCGGCGGCTCCGGACGCCGACATCACCGTCATCGGGAACACCGGCGACGACATCCACCTCTTCGGCCTCAAGGTCTGCCCCGACCTCGACACCGTGATGTACACCCTCGGCGGTGGCATCCACGAGGAGCAGGGCTGGGGCCGGGCCGACGAGACCTTCACCGTCAAGGAGGAGCTGGCGGCGTACGGGGTGGGGCCCGAGTGGTTCGGCCTCGGCGACCGCGACTTCGCCACGCACATAGTCCGTACGCAGATGCTCGGCGCGGGCTATCCGCTGAGCGCCGTCACCGAGGCGCTGTGCGCCCGGTGGCAGCCGGGGGTGCGGCTGCTGCCCATGACGGACGACCGCGTCGAGACCCACGTCCTGATCGACGACCCAGAGGGCGAAGGCCGTAAGGCCATCCACTTCCAGGAGTACTGGGTGCGGCTGCGCGCCTCCGTGCCCGCCCACGCCGTCGTTCCCGTCGGCGCCGACCAGGCCAAGCCGGCGCCCGGCGTCCTGGAGGCCATCGCCGACGCCGATGTCGTCCTCTTCCCGCCGTCCAACCCGGTGGTCAGCGTCGGCACGATCCTCGCCGTGCCCGGGGTGCGCGAGGCCATCGCCGACGCCGGGGTCCCGGTCGTGGGCCTGTCCCCCATCGTGGGCGACGCGCCCGTGCGCGGCATGGCCGACAAGGTGCTCGCCGCCGTCGGCGTGGAGTCCACCGCCGCCGCCGTCGCCAAGCACTACGGCTCCGGGCTGCTGGACGGCTGGCTCGTCGACACCGTCGACGCGGGCGTGGTCGAGGAGGTCGAGGCCGCCGGGATCCGCTGCCGGGCGATCCCGCTGATGATGACCGATCTCAAGGCCACGGCGGCGATGGCGGCCGAGGCGCTGGCGCTGGCGGAAGAGGTGCGCGGATGAGCGCGGTGCGGGACGGGGCGGGGAACGGGTCGGGGGACAGGACGGAGAACGGGACGGGGCACGCGTCGGGGCACGCTTCGGGCGAGCTGCCGTCGTATCAGGTGTGGGCCCTGCCCGGGATGCCCGAGGTGCGGCCCGGTGACGACCTCGCCAAGCTGATCGCCGATGCCGCGACCTCCGGCGGTCTGCCGGGGCTGGCGCACGGCGATGTGCTGCTTGTCACCTCCAAGATCGTCAGCAAGGCGGAGGGCCGCGTCGTCGAGGCGGCCGACCGCGAGTCGGCCATAGACGCCGAGACGGTGCGGGTCGTGGCGCGGCGCGGCCGCACGCGGATCGTCGAGACCCGCCACGGCCTGGTCATGGCCGCCGCCGGGGTCGATGCCTCCAATACCCCGTCCGGGACGGTCCTGTTGCTCCCCGAGGACCCCGACGCCTCGGCGCGGGCGGTCCGGGCCGGGCTGCGGGACGTGCTCGGCGTGGAGGTCGGCGTCATCGTCACGGACACGTTCGGGCGGCCGTGGCGGACCGGGGTCACCGACGTCGCCATCGGCGCGGCCGGGGTGCGGGTACTGGACGATCTGCGCGGCGGGGTCGACGCGTACGGGAACGCGCTGAGCGCCACCGTCGTCGCCACGGCCGATGAGCTGGCCGCCGCGGGCGACCTGGTCAAGGGCAAGGCCGAGGGGCTGCCGGTGGCCGTGTTGCGGGGGCTGCCGCAGGTGGTGGCGTTCGAGGGGCTGGACGGGGCCGAGGGGTCCGGCGGGCAGGCCGTTGACGAGGACGCGGGCGCGAGTGCGTTGGTGCGCGGCGCCGCGGACGACATGTTCCGGCTGGGCACCTCCGAGGCCGTACGGGAGGCGGTGACGCTGCGCCGTACGGTGCGGGAGTTCACCGACGAGCCGGTGGACGGCGCGGCGGTGCGGCGCGCGGTCGCCGCGGCCGTCACGGCACCGGCGCCGCACCATACGACGCCGTGGCGCTTCGTCCTGCTGGAGTCGGACGAGTCGCGGACGCGGCTGCTGGACGCGATGCGGGATGCCTGGATCGCCGATCTGCGCGGGGACGGCTTCTCGGAGGAGAGCATCGCCAAGCGGCTGCGGCGCGGCGATGTGCTGCGCAAGGCGCCGTACCTGGTGGTCCCGTGCCTGGTCGCCGACGGCGCCCACACGTACCCCGATCCGCGGCGGAACACGGCGGAGCGCGAGATGTTCGTGGTCGCGGCCGGGGCCGGGGTGCAGAACCTGCTGGTCGCGCTGGCGGGCGAGGGGCTCGGGTCGGCGTGGGTGTCGTCCACGATGTTCTGCCGCCCGGTCGTGCGTGAGGTCCTGGGCCTGCCGGACGAGTGGGACCCGATGGGCACGGTCGCGGTCGGCCGGGCGGCGGTGCCGCCGACGGCACGGCCGGAGCGGGGGGTCGAGGGGTTCGTGGTGGTGCGGTAGGTGGTGGTGCGGTAGGTGGTGGGGGTTTGCGGTGGAGGATGGGGGTTCGCGGTAG
>NZ_JAEEAP010000006.1 GCF_016103465.1 Streptomyces sabulosicollis | reverse complement strand
TCCTACCGCATGCGCGGACGCGAACTCGGACGCGTCCCCACCGACCGAACCGACAACGACTGAACCATCCCAAACTGGGTCACATTTCACCCGACCAAAGTGGGTCACGATTCACCCGCCGCCGACACCGCGATCAACCGCCTCACGGTGCCTCCCGCCCATCAGCAGGAAGCACCACCACACGCGGATGTTCCATCCCTGCAGCCCGCCGCACCGCCCCCGTTTCCACGAGCACGGTCACCACCCGCACCCCACCTTTAGACTCAGCAGCCTTCGCGTCGGTCACCGTCCCCACTACCGGAGCCACCGTCTCCTCCTCACTCTCCCCAGTGGCAGTCCCACCTGGCCCCTCCAACACAGCCACCCGGTCACCACGCACCACTTCAGGCGACGCGCTGCCCGCCTCGATAGCGAAAGCCACCTCCGACTGCCCCTTGGGGGGAAAAGCCCGCACGCCTCCGACCTGTCCCGGCGCCAACAGCGACCCTGCCACCAGCGGCACCTTCGCCCGCCGTCCCAGCACCCTCACTCGATCTGCCGCTGACACGACACCGGTCTCAGACGCCACCTCCACCTGCCGCAGATCACCCGCATCAAGGACGCGTCCAGCCGGCACATCCCGCGCCAGAAGCAGCACCTTCTCGCGATCCCCCACCATCGACGTGACCAACGCGAAGCCGACCGCCGAGACGACCACCGTCCCCAGACCGGCCCAGATCCATCCCGGCCGACGCCGCACCCCGCCGGTCGCAGTCGACGGGCGCTGCTGCGGATCAGACGATCGCGCACCTGGCAGACCAATGCCCGCGCCCCTTGAGCGCGAAGGAGACATGGAGGTACCCACAATCCACTCCATAGAAAGAACTCGCTGACCAGGTCCGGTCGACGTCTCACCGAACCGCCTACTGTCGCTGAGTCGTCAACGCACGACGACTGCTTGCACCTCATCGACCGCAAGCGGCCTCTCGGCGGTTATCACCAGCCCCGGGACCCGCCCAGACTGTCCACCGCCGTGCCACTCAACATCCCAAGTAACCTGCACTGAAATCTTGAATTCCCGTCCCACCTCAGTCAACGACGCCATCCGGTAGATGTAGCCGCAATCCGGCGACGGCTCCTCTGGCCGGAAATTCTGCGAATACGGGGTCCCGGGCCCGGTGCACGTCACCAAGCCACCCTCGCCCATCGACCACACCGCCCTGCGCGGACTGGCTGTCGCGGTTACCCTCAGCCCCGGCACCTCTGCCGTCTGAGTCACCGGTGCCCAAGTGCTGCGCTGAACCCACATCCATGTCGGCACGCCCACCACCTGCACATCGTCCTCATCCGGACTCGTACGAATCACCGGCTTCGGCAACCGAAGCTTCTCGATAGCCTGCCGAACAACAACCTCGACCGGCACCTGCCGCTTATGCTTCGGTTTAGACTTCTTCGGCTTATCGCCGTCGAAACGGGGAAGAATCCCCATGCCCTCGCCAAGATCAAGCTCCCAGCCATCCGACGTGATTGCCGGTCGCCCTGAGGGAGCACTCCTGCCACGCCACGAGAGACCTCGCCGAGAATGAAGCCTGCGTTGTCGGGCAACGCCTGCCGCATGTGGTCTACCGCGGACTTCAGCCCGCACCTCGCATCCGCCAACCGCGCAACTCACCCCACCGAAGAGATCTCGCTGCTCGTCAGCTTGCGCGGGTACCGCGACCGTCATGACATCCAGAGCTCCGAGCAGTGAAACGAAGGTCATGACTCCGACGTGCCGTACGGTCAACACGTTCCGGCCTCATGCATGTAGAGGTACGAAACTTTCCATACATTGTCATTACGGTGCACCCTGGCATCCACCTTGAAGTGACTTCCAGGGACATCGTTTTTCAATTCTCCGTTAAGCTTGTATTGTAGCCAGTCTGTGCCGTCCACGCAGTCCTGCAACTTCACCTCGTCGGTGGTTGCCGTAACCACCTCCGGATTGATGTGAGGTGTTCCCTTACTGACAACCTTCTCCTTCTTGGCCTTTCTCAGCCCGTACTTCATCAACTCCAAAGCACCTTGCATAGCATGGTCACGAAGCCTTGGGGCATTAGGGTCAGGTGCAGCCGACACCGCAGCCAGGTCACTCCACATAGCGCGGTAAGCCATCAGGGCAGGGCGTTCCGGCGCTTTACTCATACCCGAAGACGCCGTCGACAATTGCTTACCCTCATGCTCAACAGGAGACTCGCCACCCGAATCTGCCTTCGAGCAGCTAGTCAGGAACACCCCGGCCACCAAGATAAGCACAGAGAGCCTGTTCGCTCTCAGCGAGCCAAATTTACGCGCCATCTCCAACTTTCGCTTCCCAGACATCGCTGACAGCAACATAGCGCTTCCCCATCACCACGGCAGCTTCCCTCATCCTGCGGTCTCCAACCCCAGGAGATGGAAATCTTGCCGCGTTCTCTCTATTACGACAATCACAACAGCCCGCGTGTGCGACGGATCATTCGCCTCACCATTCCCATTGCAGCAGAACTGTCGCGACTCTACGGACGTAACATCCACACGTCATCCATACTGGTGACCGTGACCGTCGCGTGCCCGTAAGCGCATCGACGGACACCCGACGGTCAATCTCGGCACGCAGGTCATCCTCCGTTGAGGCTGACTTGATGTCTGGGGTTAGCCGCTTCCTGCGCTGACGACCGCCATCCATGCGACCTTTGTTCCATTTCCCGAAGCCCGAAACCCCCAGCGCCCAGAGGTAAGTTGGTTGACGATACGCATACCTCTACCCCGCTCGGGCAACGTTTCAGTCAGGACCTCGAGTCCACCACCAAAGTCTCACAAGTCTGAGCCTAGAGGCGCCACTTCAGCGGAATAGATATCTTTCGGGATGCGTGGGTCACTATCCTGGATCTCGCAGGTGAGTCCGGCGTCCGTGCGGCATAGTCGCATTTCGTACGGGCCGCAGGCATGTTCGATGGCGTTAGCGATGAGTTCCGAAGCAGCAAGCACCGCATCACTAATCGCCTCACCAGGCAGGTCTAGTTGGGCCAGGGTACGCCGGAGGGCCGCACGGGCATGAGCCGCGGCTCCAGGCGTGCAACTACTCCAGCGCCAAACAGTTTCCTGCCGGCTAGGCTCCAAGGTCATCTCTCGTCACCTCGCGCAGCGTGTCGGCCACGCCGGACGCGACGATGGCGACCACGGCCAGAGCGCACGCAGGCACTCGCCCCATGGAGCAATAACGGTGCAGTCTGGACGACGAATGGAAGAACGGATGCGGCGCCGAAGAGGATAGGTGCCATGCGGGCGGCCTCCGGGTTATCGCGGATTGGGACACGACCACGACACCGTGAACTCGCAAAGAGCGGAACTACCACTACCGATGGAACTTCACTGGATTTATTTTCCGTCCATGACAGCCGCCCCCCCCCAGATAAATAATCACGAAATTGGGATGCAACTCGTGCGGGTGATGGTGAGACGGTTGGGCGTTTCCTTGAGCGAGTTGCGACGTTGCAACGGTCATGCGAAACATCAGATGGATGGCCCTGGCGGTCGCTGTGATACTCGGTGGAAGCGTCCCTGTTGCCGCGCATGCGAACGGCATGGGCCACGACGGCCCAGTCAGTGTCGGCGTCCTCGGGAACAAGTTGCACGTTGACAAGGCTCGGGTACTCTTCCAGGGCTGGCACGCCGGGATGAAGGCCCGCATCGTGATTAAGCGCCCCGAGAAGCGCACGAAGCCAGTAACGGAACGGAAATACACTCGGGCACGGGAGGTAGCAGGCCACCAGTTCGAGTATGCCGAATGGAGAATTGATCGGGATTACCCGAATGGCAGCCGGATGTGTGCTCAGGTCAAGGGTCACTCACAAAAGCCTTGTGCCACCATCCACAGCTGACCGATGCCTACCCGCTAACCTCTCGCTTTCGGCTTCCTCCTATCTGCCGATACAAGATGGTGGCAGAGCCTCCAGGAGCCGCTACCGGCCGACTTCACGCGCGATGACGGCACCCGTACCTACGCGATCATCGAGCCCGCCGTCCGGAAGCCGTGGCGACGACGCGGTGGTACCCGCGACCCGGCCCGGCGACGCTCAGGCCAGCGCGGCCGGGGGCGGGAGTCTCATCAGGCGGGGACGTACGGGAGAGCGGCACGTACCTTGTCCTCCAGGCGGTGTATGCACGGCTCGCAGCTGTAGAGCGGCACCTGGTGCCCCGCGCTCTCCGCTGTGCCGAGCAGCAGCGTCGGCAGGGCAATGCGCTGGCACCACAGCCAGCAATCGCCTGGCGCCCACTGCTGCCGATCGGGCACTGGCGCTGGCCCAGCGCCGCGGATGAGGACACCCCGGACCTTGCTCTCCAGGCGTCGGATACACCGCTGGCATGCGTGCAGGGGGGCATTGCCGCCCTCCCAGAGGACCGGGCCGAGCCACAGCACCGGCAGCGCGACGCGTTCGCACCACAGCCAGCAGTCGCCAGTGGTCCATAGCCGCCGCACGAGCGGCCTCCTCTCCCTCCCGTGACGGCTCCGGCCGCCCTCCCCTGGGGGAGTAGGGAGCGGCAGCCGGAGCCCCGGACCACCCCGGCCGGGGTTCACGAGCACGCCCGGCCGGGGTGGGGGTCATGGGTGGGTGATGCCGTAGCTGAGCACGCCCAGGAGCGCCGCCACGGCCACCACATACAGGACTTGTCCCATGACGGGCCTCATCGCGACTTCCCTAGGTCCAGCGGTGTCCGGAGCTGCCGCCGGTCTCGCGCCAACCCGGCTGGCAGGCATAGGAAATGCGTCTGAGACCGTTGCTGGACTCCCACACGTCGACCACGGCAGCCTCCCGCGTGGTGGTGGCGCAGGACGGCCGCGTCAGTGAACAGCCGATCAGGCTGGGGTGGGTGGAGCCAGCAGGTGCCGCAGCGAGAGCCGTTCAGCCCGGGGACATTCAGCCTGTCCCCTGCCCGGTAGAGAGTGATGTTCAGAGGGGGAGCCGCAGGCCAGTCGTCGGCCCCACCCGGCGGAATGATCCACACCAGATGTTGAAGCACCGGATCCTCGAAGACCGCCCCCGTACTGTCCCCCAGAGCATCCAGGACGTGACGGCCGCAGCCATCCGGGGTCGCGACGACATTCCAATGCTCATCCGCACGCACCAAGTCGACTGCCTGGTCGGGCAGAAGGGTGGCAAGCGCAGCCGCACTCATACATCGGCTCCGTTCTTTCGAATGCGTTGGCGAGCGGCCACCGCGATCTGTTTCTGGGCAGGAGGGTGGTGGGAAGGGCGGGCCGCTGGTCTCAGGCGTGTCCGGTGGGAGTCGGACTGTTCAGCGGCCCGCCCGGCTTCAGGGCAAGTCCGCGAACTCGCAGCCGCACCGCGTGCCGCCGCGTAGGGAGGCCAGGCTCGCCCTCAACGGTGTGCCGCATCCGCGGCAGACGAGCCGCCATGGGCAGTCCGGGGCGCCGGGGTAATTATCGTCCGGGTCGAATCCGGCCCGCCGCGCTTACCATAGCGCCTCATCGAGCTGCGCGGCCGGGTCCCATTGAGGGGCCAGCTCCTTGGCACCGAGCGGACCGGGGACTGTGCAGGAGTGGCCGCCGAAGAGCAGGCCCAGGCTGATCCACCGGCGCCCATCCGGAGCACGGCCTACGTCGCTGCTCACAGGACTGCCTCCCCTCCGGGCGCGAGGAACAGGCGGCTCTCACAGCTCATCTGGCCCACCCGTGACTGCCTGCATTCGGCGGCTTCCATCTCGAGCCGGGCGCGCCCCAGGCACATCACTGTCTCCTTGGCGGACACGGCAGCGGCCAAAGCGGTTTGGAGGCGATGCTGCCAGAGCTTCGCAGCCTCTTTGCCGGTGTAGTACAGGACGAAGGTGCCCCACTCCTCAGCTATGAGCTCGTGCCCGTGCACGGTCATGCGGTACAGGAGGCCAGGCGGTGGTGCGACCATGGCCCGGAGGGGCACCAGCAGAATCCGCGGCCCCATCTCTGATTTGCCCAGCTTCTGGAGGTGCGCGAACTGGTCCGCCATCACGGACGGCTGGCAGACGGGCCTGTTCAACACCATCTCATCGAGCAGCAGGGTCACGTCCTGGCCGCTGACCGTCGACAAGGCGGCACGGGGCGGGATACGGACCAGCAGGTCGGCTCGTAGATGCTGGGCCAGCGCGCCGACCGAGTACTCGGGGATCCGCACCATGTCCGGCAGGGAGCAGGCGGTGTGGATGACCATGCTGTCCGCCCGGCGCTGGCAGGCGTGGAGACGGTCCAGCCAGCCGGGCGCCGAGTCATACAGCACCTGCCGCGGCGGCTCCTGGAGGAGGCGGTCTACCGCTTCACGACTTTGACGGTCAACGACGCCGTAGTGCTCCATGAGCTCGAGCGCATCCGCAGGCCGACATAGATGGCCAGTCTCCAGCCGGGACATCCTGGACGTCGAACAGTGGATCGCCGCCGCCACCTCGCTCATAGTGAGGCCGCGCAAGAGCCGCAGTGCCCAAAGGTAGGCACCGAGCACGACGGCCGCGGCGGGTGTCTCCGTGCTGCGGGTGGACGGGGGCAGGATCAGCGAGGCGTGCTGCACGGCTTGCCCTCCAAGTCCGCCCAAACCCGCTTTCCCCACGTCAGCGGGTCAACGCCCCAAGCAGTGGAGAAAGCCTCCACCACCGCCAGGCCGCGACCGTGCTCCTCATCGGGAGAGGGGGTCTTGCGAACTGGCTCGTCGTGGCTCCTGTCGATGACCGCGATACGCACCCGGTGTTCGCTGGTGCGGGTCACGACGAAGCGGAAGCAACGGCCGCGGGCGTGATCCACGGCGTTGGCGACCAGCTCGGCTACGACGTGCTCCGCCGGGCCGACGAGGTGGGGCAGATGCCAGGTCTCCAACACGGTCCGCACCATCTTCCGGACGACGGCGGCGGACTCCTTCTCTCGGAGGTACGACTGCGAGTAGGCCGGCGCGCCGATGGCGGAGGGCCGGGCGGTGGCGGTCATGACGCTCCGCCCAGCTCGAGGTACGTCTTCCAGTCCCCTGCCTTCCATCGGCGGGGGTCGCCGTGGCGAACCATGAACCTTTGGGCCTCGGGTGCTAAGAGGCCGGGCCCGGTCACAGGCGTTGTTGCAGTAACAGAAGCGTCGGCGAGCGCGCGACGCTCCTGGCGTTCGTTGGTGGTTCTACGCATGGTCTGTCCCCGGCGTAGGTCTTCACGGTGGTGTGATGGACCGTATGGGGGCAGAGAGTTTCAAGCCATGTACGTAGCGTGGCAGTTCGCGACCGGCCGCAAGCGAACTACCACGCTACGTGTCAATTACGCGCGAATGTCCAGGTGAACGGCCATGGCACGCATGTCGCGGGTCAGGGTCCGCTTACGCTTCGCCAGCAGGTCGCGCATGATGTATCGAGCCATCGGCTGATGCTTGAGCCAGTGGCCGGACGACCGCTTGAGGCGGTTCAGTTCGTCCATGGCGTCCTGCGTGGATCCCAGTGTGACATGAGCCCGGGCGACGTCCAGGCGGTGCCTGTCCCAGTTGTTCGCGGATGGCTTGCCGAACTTCCGTAGCGCCTTCTGGGCGAGCACGCCCTCATCCGCGCGTCGCAGCACGCCTCTCGCGTCACCAGCGATCGACAGATCTTCAACAGCCTTCAGTTCCGCTGTCACGGGGCCGAAGGTCGTCCAGTGGGTGCGGTAGTCGGTGTGCTCCTGGTCCAGCGCTGTCGCCGCAGAGGCGGCCATGCGCCGAGCCTCCGCAGCCTCATCGGGCTTATTGTTGCGTACGGCCGCTGACGCGATGCGCAGGGAAAGCTCCCCCCAGGCAGCCAGTTCGCCAGGGGTGGCGGACGATACCCGCGGCTCGACGTGCTCGGCGGTAACGGCAGCCAGGCGCTCGCTCTCGCCGAACCGGTCCTGTCGTAGCAGGAGCCAGCACATGCCGATGACGCCGGTCACCGCGCTGAGTGTCTGCCCGGCCTCCCGGGCGACCCGGATCCCCTCGGCGAGCGCGTGATACGCCATGTCGTACTGACGCACCTGAGTCAGGTACTTTCCTGTGAGCAGGAGCGCCTGAGCGTGCAAGGCGCGGGCACGCGCCTCGTCCTCGTCATCCTCTGCCGCCACGACGGAGGCTTCTGCGCTCCGCAGCAGGCGGGGCAGCATGCGGGCGACGGAGTCGTACCGGTCGGCGTGGTACAGGGCGTGCCCGTCCTCAATTCGCCGACTGAGGTCTGACAAGTCCTCGGCGCGTCCGGGCTCGGACAGAGTCTCGGTGATCCCTACGGGGGGCATGAGCGCACGGCGGAGCTGGGCAAGCATCTGCCGGTTAGCTTCGTCCCCGACCACGGGTTCTGGAGCGTCCGTAGCGAACAGGGCTGCGGTCTCGACTCCCATCGCGCGGGCGATGGCGTGAAGGGTTTCTACTCGGGCATGGCCCCCTTGCTCGATTTTCCGGATGACCGACACCGAAAGTTCGGCGTCGTTCGCGAGCTGTTCCTGGCTCATTCCGGCGCGGCGCCGATGCGCACGCACGTTGTCGCCCAAGGCGGTTGAAGTCTGCGGCATACTAGCCTCCGTTCTGACCTCGACACTCAGAACGGTACTCCCGGCACCGCCGGGCGCGCGACGATCGGCCCTCGCTTCCGCGAGGGCCGACGTATTTTGGGGCTCATGGAGCGGGAGTGTGCATGCGGGCGACTGATGCACCGCACTTATGATCCAACGTGGAAACCCCGAGAGACTCATCACGCTCTAGCAGGCGTCAGACGCCGAATACTCCGCGCCCACCGGGCGTGAGGGCGAGGAGCGGGGACGCCAGTGGAAGCGCTGGCGCCACGCCGTCGCCAAGAGCCAGACCGGCATCCCTGACCACGCCAAGGAAGCGGAGCTCCCTCGCCCTGAGCTGGAATCCGCAGTGAAGGGTGCCGTACGGCACCCCTCGGCAGCCGCTGACTAGACCAGCACGGGTCACGGCCGGTGTCGGCGCCCCCTCATATCGTTGAGACATGCCCACCGTCGTCCGGCCGCCCGGCCCATTGATGACCCTTGCTCAGGCTGAGGTCAACGCCCTTATCCGGCGCCTCATGGATGAGCCCGCCGACCAGCGGCGGGCTCAGGAGTACGAACGCCTGCTGACCCTGTGGGCGATGGCGGTCGAGGTCGGCGTCGTCGAGCCCGGCGAGGGCGCCAGCGAGGTGCAGGGAGCACAGCAGGTAGGGAGCGAACTGTCCCGCGTGGACGCGGAGGATGTCCGCCTCCGTGACGCGTCCGGGATCCTGGCATACGTCGAGATGCAGTTGCTCGGTCTGCCCGGCTGCGACCAGGGCCGTGGTGTGCTGGAACAGCTCGGACAGCCGAACCCGGATGGGCGCGGGCAGAGCGGAACGCAGGATGGGCAGCGGGGCGAGCCCGGCGAGGACATCGCCGACGAACAGGGCAGCGCTACGCGCTTCGTCCTCGCCGAAGCCTGGGATGAGGGCGTGGTGCGCGGTGGGCTGGCCGCCGCGCATGGTGTCGCCATCCACGATGTCGTCGTGCAGCAGGATCGCGCCGTGCCGGATTTCCAACGCGGCCGCGATGGCGGTGAGATCGTCGTCACGGATGCCGTCCTGGTGGTCGAGGACGTTCGCGGCATAGAGGAACGCCATGCCCAGCAGTCGCTTACTCGGCCGGGTGACGTAGACGGCCGCCGCATCGCGGACGGCCGGGTCGCTGATCCGCGCCGTGGCCTGGCGCAGATCGGTGTCTGCGAAGTGGGCCAAGAACTGTTCGAGCTGCTGCTGCCATCGGATGAGGTCTTGGGCGGTCGGCAAACGCATGGCGTTCCTCCAGACGTGAGGCGTCAGGGTGTGTGAGCGGGCCAGGAGACGGCGGTTTCGACGGGCCGGGCGTAGTCGATACCGGGCACGTCGAAGCCGTAGAGACGGCGCACCTCCGCCTGGAACCAGTCGAGATCGGCGAGGGCGATGATGGTGCTGGTGCTGGCTTCCTTCCAGCGCGCGGCGACGGCAGCCTGCACGTCGTCGGTGAGTTCCCAGGTGTCCAGGCGGACGCGGCCCTCGTCATCGACGGTCAGCGGTGCGGTACCGGTGAGCTGGTCCCACAACTCGGCGAGCTGCCCCGCCGGCGGTACCAGAGCGTCGCCAAGGACGCCGCGCAGCAGTCCGACGTACAGGGCGATGCTGGGGATGGCGGTGGAAGACTGAGTGACGGCGGCGCCGTTGACGGAGGTCACCGCACGGCCGCCGACCAGCTTGCCCAAGCGCTCGTTCAGGGTGCGGGCGGTGGCTTCCAAGTGGGCCTTCGCCGCGCCGATGGTGCCCTGCCGGTAGATCGCGGCTGTGAGCGGGGAGCCGATGTAGGACAGGGCCGCAGTGGTGAAGCCCTCGGCGAGCAGGCCGCGGTCGGCGAGGTGGCTGATCCACCGATCCCAGTCGGCGCCGCCCATGACCCCGACGGTCTGCTGAATGTCGTCTCCTTCAGCCGGCGCGGTCTCCATCTCGCGGACCTCCGGCGCTCCCTCGTCGCCGAAGACGAGGGTCTTGGTGCGGTGCGACTGCCCGATCGGCTTGAGGACCGAGGCGTACGCGGTGCCGGTGTCGGGGTCGGTGCGGCGGGGCGCGGCGACGGAGTAGATCAGGTAGTCCAGCCGTCCGCCGAAGCGTTCCTTGATCAGGTCGCCGACGTGGCCCTTCATAAAGTCGGCGAACGCGTCACCGTTGAGAAAGACCATGTCCCGCCCGGCGGCTTCGGCGAGGCTGGCGGTGGCGGCGGTGCGGTACCAGCCCGCCGTGGCACTGCGCCGCTCGGTGGGTGCCTTCTCGAAGCAGATGCCGATGCCACGGATTCCGGCCCGCTTCAGTCCGGCGACCGTGGCCGCCAGCCCGTACCCGGCCGAGGAGCCGATCACGAGCGCTACCGGCCCGTCACCGGCCGGTGTGGTGGCCGGGGCGGGAATGGCCTGCCACATGTCCTCCACGATGCGTTCGCAGCCGGCCGGGTGGGAGTCGAGGAAGAGGAAGCCGCGGTTGCGGGGGGCAATGACGCGTTCGCTCACGATCAGGTCCTTATGGTCGGTTCGGGCACAGGAGCGGTGGCCGTGAGGCGGCCCACCGCATCCTGCAAGTCTGCAACCGACTGAATACGCGCCGTGACTTCATCTGGCACAATGATCGCGAGCCGGTCTTGGAGCATTTCCACCATTTCGAGTAGCGCGAGGCTGTCCACTCCGAGGTTCGACAGCAGGACCTCGCGCCGCGCGCACACCTCCTGCGGCTGCTCCGTGATCTGCGCCAGGACTTCGATCGCCACCGCCTCCGTGTCCGCGCTCACCGCTCGATCCCCGTCGGCTTGACACGGGTGAGCAGGGAAACGGCGGGGATGACCGGGACGGACGGATGCCCGGTCCTCTCCCCCCTGATGGCATCGTGCTGGTCGATGAGCAGGGCGCAGGAGTCGCAGAACGAGGTGCAGGTGGTGTTCTTCGTGTAGGAGGGCGGGACCACCTCGTACAGGGCCTTCAGGCCGCGGCCGGCCCGGACGCGGGCGATGTACGCGGAGTCGTTCGCACGGGCGAGGACATCCCTGGCCCGTTCCCGCAACAAATTGCCGAAGGCCAGTTTCTCCGGCACGTTGAACGCGGCGCAGGAGTACCAGCAGCCGTCTTGCTTCATCAGGGAGGTGGGCAGTACGTATGCGCCGACGGTGGGCGCGAAGCAGTCGAAGCACCGATCCATCCACCGCGCGACGGGCGTCATCCCGGGCCGGTCCACTGGCTTCTGCCCCTCAAGGCGTTCGTTGTTCAGGTAGACCCGCATGGTGGAGTGGACCCGGTCATGCGGGAAGTCGCCGTATGCCTTCTCGTAGACCGCCATCAGGTCATCGACCTTGTGCTCGCGGGTCCCAGGGTCGGCCAGCGAGGAGACGGCGACGTTCAGCTCCTGGTCGCTGTAGTGAGTCACGGCGTGGTGGATGATCCGCGCGACGTCCTCCAGCGGGGTGGTCTGCTCGCCAATGGAGAGCATCAGCAGCGGGACGAACAGTCGGCCGTCCAGGAACCCGGCCTTCTCCAGGCGGTCGAATACCGCCCCGCATCGTCGGCGCGTTCCCCAGATTCCGTTGGTCGTCAGCTTGGAGATGTCGATCCCCCGGTCACGCGCGCACTCCAGGAGCACCAGCAGTGCCCGCCAGGCGGTGAAGGGCTCTCCCCCGGTGATCGCCAGCGAGGGCAGGCCGATGGTGGTGAACTGGTCGAGCAGAAAGCGGAGCTGTCCATCGGTGAGTGTGCGGCCCTCGGCCAGCGGCATCGCCCCCATCCCGCACGTCGGGCAGTGGTCATTGCACTTGGTGGTCAACTCCATCTCGATCCGCATCGGCAGATACGGCGAGGCCGGATCCAGCCCGGCCCCCACCCAGCCCTGCCGAATACGTGCGAAGACGTCCGGGACCTTGACCGCGTACTTCCCCCGGTACGGCTCCACCGGCCCCTGGCCCTCCACGAACAGGTATGACCCTTCCTTGATCACTTCACGGCTCCCTTCCCGCAGCGATGATCTGGCGTCAGGACTGGGAGTCTCGGCCCAGAGCAGTAGGCGACGGCAGGGAGCGCGCCAGCGGCACTTGAGAAGCGCCCAGCGCGGCGCGCAGGGGGAGCGGAAGGGGAGCGGAGTCCCAGCCTGACGCAGAAGCGATCCCCGGACTCCTCGTGGATGCACTACTGTCGGTTACACGAGGTTCACAGTGAGATCGTGCCTGCGGTGGAGGCCCTGCCATGCCGACCGAGCCCGTGACCGACAGCCCTCCGCAATCCGGGGAGTCAGCGTTCGCCTACTGGTTCCGTATCTGCGGTTTCACGAAAAAGGGCCTGGCCGCAGCCGTCGCCGAACGTGCCCGCGCCACCGGCCACCCGCACATCCGCCCCGACGGATCCCGGGTACGCCGCTGGCTGGGCGGGGAACAACCGCGCCAGCCTGTGCCGGACCTGCTGGCAGACATCTTCTCCGCCCGCCTCGGCCGCCATCTGACCGCCGCGGACCTCGGATTAGCCGAGGCCGGACCGGACGACCTCACCCCCTACCGGGGCCCAGTCGAGATCCTGACCGAACTGGACCGGGCCACCGCCGCCAGCCTCACCCGACGGCTCTTCCCCTCCCAAGCGTCGACGCGCCGCGACGAGTTGGGCCGGATTGAGGTCCCCTACGCCCCCAATCACCTGCTGGCCGCCCTGGACACCTGGGCGTACGCGCAGCCCCATGCGCTCCCCGGAACCGAGAACACCACCCACGGGCGGCGGCTCGGCACTGCGGATGCCGCTCGTATCGCCGACTACACCACTGTCTTCAGGAAGCTGGACAACCTCCACGGCGGCGGCAGCACGCTGCACTCCGCGACCGGCCAACTGGCCTGGGCCACCAACAAGATCCGGGAAGGCCGTTACACCGAGGCCGCAGGCAGAGCCCTCTACCGCGAGCTTGCCGATCTCGCTGGCTGCGTCGGCTGGATGTCCCACGACGCCGCCCAGTGGCCAGCCGCCATCCGCCACCTCACCCTGTCCGTCCACGCAGCCCGGGAAGGCGGCGACCGAGCCCTCACCGCGCACCTCCTCCAATGCCTCGCCCGGATCTGGGGCTACCTCGGCCGCCCCGACACCGCCGCGGACTGCATCGCCCTCGCCCTGTACGGCACCCGTCACGGCACCCACAGCGTCCTCCGAGCCGGGCTGCACTCCCTGGCCGGGCGCTTCGCCGCCCTCCAGGGCGACAGCAGAGAGGCCCTGCGCAACGTGCGCCACGCCCAGGAAATCTGGGCCGAAGACACTTCCGAGGAGTTGCCCGCCTACGCGGCCTACCTCGACCACGCCGAGCTCTCCTCCACCCTCGGCGAGGTTCTGCTGTTCCTCGCCCGCACCAGCGCCCGCCCCCAGCACGCCGTCACCGCCGTCGAGCTGCTCAACACCGCCGCAGCCGAACGTGGCACTGGCCGTAGGCGCTCACAAGCGTTCGACGCCATAGCGGCAGCGCGCGCCCTGTTCGTCGTCGGCGATATCGACGCCGCTTGCGACGCTGGCCGCCGGGCTATCGATGTGGGCAGCAGCGTGGACTCCGCCCGGGTCCGCCGCCGCTTTCAGGACCTGGCCCGTGAAGCAGCACCGCACCAGGCCACACCTGGCGTACGCACCCTGCGCGAAGCACTGCTTGTCGCCGGCGCGGACACCTCTCACCGCTGACGGAACTACGGACGGGCCAGTCCCCACACCCTCACATCAGTCAGGCGTAGGGGAAGCCACGGACGGCCACCCGACGTGGAAAGAGCACCGCCTTGTCCGCCGACATCAACCAGGTGGTCGCTTCGGGATCCCTGCTTCTGGCCACCCCGATCGCACTGGCGGCCGGCGCGATCACCATCGCTTCGCCGTGCTGCCTGCCGCTTGTGCCTGGCTGGCTCTCGTACGCGGCCGGTATGGCCGGCTCCGGCGCGGAGGCGACCCAGGCCGCCCCGGAAGGACGCGGCAGTCACCGTGCATTCCTTGGCACGGCCCTCTTCGTGTTCGGGTTCGCAGCACTGTTCGCCGCCTTCGGGGCCCTGTTCGGCGGCATCAGCACCCTCCTCTTCGCTCACCAGGCCACGCTCGTCAAGGTCTTGGGTGTACTGACCATCGCGCTTGGACTGATGTTCATGGAAGTTCTAGAGCGAGTTCCGCTGCTGTCCCGCACCCTACGGCCCCGCTTCACGCCGCGCGCGGGCTCAGCGAGCGCTCCTCTGCTGGGCGTGATGTTCGGACTCGGCTGGACCCCGTACATCGGCCCCACGCCCTCCCCCGCACTCTCACTGTCGCTGACGACTGGGTCAGCTGGCCGCGGTACGTTCCTGGCCCTCCTCTATGCCTTCGGCATCGGCATCCCGTTCATGCTGTTCACACTGGCCCTCGGCAAGAGTCTGCGTGTCTTCGACTTCGCCCGTCGGCACGCCCGTGGCGTCATGCGCACAGGCGGCGCCCTCCTCGTACTGGTGGGCCTGCTACGGGCCAGTGCCGCGTGGAGTCAGATGATCAGCAACATGCAGGGTTGGGTCAGCGCATACCAGCTTCCCTCGTGACACCGCTTACGCCACAGGCGGGCGTAGTGATCACGGGGCTCCAGTGCGGGCAGGAGCGGTGCGCCCCCTTCCCGCCATGCCGCGACACGGCCTGGCCGGTGACGGCGTCGAAGCCGGTCGCGGACAGCCAAGGCAGGCCCATCGGGGGGGCACGGCCGCGACGCCCGCAATAGCCGCATCGGCGGGTTGCTCATCACCGGACCGGGCCCGCTGGGCGGTGCGGCACCCGACCGCCTGCTCCTGATCCCACACGCCTGGGTCGGTCCCTGCGCGGCCACCTACCCCCGGAGGGTATATTGCTTCCGCAGGCAGGAGGCAGCAGGTGGAGACGATGACAGCACGGAAGGTCCGGCTGACCCGCACCCGTAGTGGTGCAGGCGGCTGGGCTCGTGGTGCCGTCGTCGCCCTATTCGCAGCGCTCGCCGTCTTGTTCCATCACCAGGTTGCTGTGGCGATCACTCCAGCTCCGCCGGGTACGATCCGTGCGATGACCGCCATGGCGATGCCCATGGACTCCGCCGGACACGACCGACACAATGGCGCCGCATCAGTCACCACCGACCCGGCGAGCTCTGCGGCTCCGCGTGCGGTACTCCAGGCCAACCCTGTCATGTACGGGGACGGGAAGATGGCCTGCAGCGGTGCGAGCATGGAGCACTGCTCGGCCTTCGGATTCGACACGCTGAAGCTCGCGGCGCCGCCTCTGATGTCCCACGCCGAACGCGTCGCCGCCCCGTCCGCAGTCATCCCGGCGCACGGCGCCTCCGGGACCGCGGTCCGTGCGCCGCCCGACCTTCTGTCCGTCCTTTCTCGCTTGCGCATTTAGGTCGCGCCCTACGGCATCCCCGCCCGCGATGTGCGAGGAGCCGTGTCCGCATGCGACTTAATGGCATTTCGAGGCAAGGACAACCTCTATGAACAGCATCAACCGCCGATCCGTCCTGCTGGCCGGTCTGGGCGCTGCCGGTACCGGCGCACTCGCCGCCTGCAGCGGCACCTCCCGCTCCGACAGCGCCTCCGCCCTGGTGAGCCCCTCCGGCTCCGAGGTGACTCGCGTGGAGAAGAAGCGCTCGTCCACCGGCAAGGTGCATAAGCGCCACTTGACCGCTGCCCCCGTCATGCTCGACCTGGGCGGTGGCGTCATGGCGAAGACCTGGGCATTCGACGGGCGCACTCCGGGTAAGGAGATCCGCCTCTCGGCCGGGGACACCTTGGCAGCCGAGCTGGCCAACCAGCTGCCGGGCAGGACCCCCACATCCATCCACTGGCATGGCCTGGCCCTGCGCAACGACATGGATGGCGTACCTCCAGCCACCAGGCGAGCGGTGCGCGCCGGATCGGCCTTCACCTACCGCTTCATCGCCGATGCACCCGGCACGTACTTCTTCCACCCCCACGTCGGCGTCCAGCTCGACCGCGGCCTGTACGCCCCGCTGATCGTCGAGGACCCGAGGGAGCCACTCCCCTACGACGACGAGTGGGTCGTCGTCCTCGACGACTGGCTCGACGGCGTCACCGGCACTCCCGATGAGGCGTTCGCGGAACTCAAGCGGGGCATGGGCGGGATGGACCACAGTGGTATGGGTGGCAGCAGCCCCAGCCCTGACGGCTCAGGTGGCCATGACATGGGCGACATGCATATGAGCGGTGGCGGCAGCATGGACGGGAAAAGCGCGTCGCCGTCCCCCTCGGACTCCGCCGACGGTGGCATGTCGATGAAGTTCATGCTCATGGGTGCCGACAGCGACCTACTCGGCGGCGACGCGGGGGACGTGAAGTACCCATACCACCTGGTCAACGGCAGGGTCCCTAAGGATCCGGATGTCTACACCAGCAAACCGGGTAAGCGAGTGCGGCTGCGGATCATCAACGCGGGATCCGACACCGCGTACCGGGTCGCTCTCGGCGGCCACAAACTGACCATCACCCACACCGACGGCTACCCCGTCGAGCACCGTCAGGCCGACGCACTGCTGATCGGAATGGGAGAGCGCTACGACGTCCTGGTAACCCTCGAGGACGGTGTCTTTCCCCTGGTAGCCATGGCCGAGGGCAAGAAGACGAGCGGCATGGCGCTGGTCCGCACCGGCTCGGGCAACAAGCCGTCCCCGACCGTCCGTCCCAAGGAGCTGGACGGCATGATCATGACTGCCTCCCAAATGCGTGCCGCCGATGAGGTGCGGCCGCCGTCGAAGAAGCCGGACCGGATCCACCGCATCGAGCTGACCGGCGGTATGGACACGTACAACTGGGCGGTCAATGGCAAGAAGTTCGACATGAACAACCCGGACGCGCATCCGCTGCGTGTCAAGGAGGGCCAGCGGGTGCGGCTGGACTTCCTCAACACCACCGACATGTGGCATCCCATGCATCTGCACGGCCACACCTACCAGCTCGGGCCTGCGGGCCCGCGCAAGGACACCACCATCGTCCTGCCCAGGAAGAAAGTGTCCGTCATATTCGACGCGGACAATCCCGGTCAGTGGCTGCTGCACTGCCACAACGCCTATCACGGCGAAGTCGGCATGATGGCGCTGGTGGCCTACCAGTCCTGAACGCCCCCGCCCTACCGGCGCCGGGAGGGGGCCGCCAAGCGGTGACCCCCTCCCGGTACGAGGCACGCATGAGTAGCGACCGGCGGCAGTTTGGCCGCTTGTCGTTGTGGGATCGCTCGACCAAGGAGTATCAGCTCGTGCGGAGCATTTTCCGCATCTGGGTGACTTCAGCGGTCTGGGTAGTGATGATGCGGTTGGCGAGTGCCTTGGCAGGGCGGTAAGCACCGTGCGTCTTCTCGGTCTTGGCCATCTGGATCGCGCCTTGGTGATGCTTGATCATCATGGTCAGGAACATGGTGTCGAAGGATTTACCGGAGGCGCGGTGCAATGCGCGCATCTCCCGCTGGTTCATCATCTCGGGCATGTCCGATGGGTGGCCGGGACGCATGCCGTACGTGTTTCTGGGGACCTTTTCGCCCCATGCCTTCAGCCAGCCGACCATGGTCCGGATCTCTGGGACCTGCTCCCTCTTGATCTTTGCTGCGAGGGTCTTGACATCGCTGGATGAGGCGCGTGTCCGGGCCATCTCTGCCATCTCGATGGCCTGGCGGTGGTGCACGGTCATCGTCTGAGCGAACGTGACGTCAGCCTGGTTGTGTTTGTCGAGACTGGTATCCACCCGGGCGGATGCGGTCGCAGGGAGTGTGGTGCCGGTCCCCGCGGTGTTGTCGCCACTGCCAAAGGCCGTCAGAAGAAGCGCGGCGGCCGCCGTGGCCGTGGCCAGTGCAGCGCGCAGGGGGAGGGAACGAATTGCATTCATGATCAGTAACCTCCTGGTGCGAAGTAGCCATGTCCCCTGGGAGCGGTGCCGGGGGGCCAATCTCGCGCCGAGGCGGCCGGGTCCGGAGCACCCGATGAGTACCCGCGCGGACGGTCCACCCTCATGGGCCGCCGCATTTCATTTCTCGAAGCCGGTTTCCATGGCGTTCACCCGTTGCCTGCGAACGGACCAATGGCTTTGTCCACGAGTTCGGACAGGGGTTGTCCATCGCTGCGGGAGGAGGTTGGATCGGGCCGGGGTCGATGTTCACGAGAACGGGAGCCACCTACTCCGGGGCGTAATGGCTGTGATCTCTCAGGGGGCCGCGTTGGCCTGGTCGGCGGGGTTGCTCGGATTCCTCGCCGGGCTCCTGATATCGGTGGCCACCTCGCCGGTGGGCGTCTCCGGAGCGGTCTTCCTGCTGCCCGTGCAGGTCAGCGTCCTGGGCGTGCCAAGCCCGGCGGTCACGCCGACGAACCTGCTGTACAACGTCGTGGCCGGCCCCGGCGCCCTCCTGCGGTACTGGCGGGCCGGGCGTCTGGGAGGACCCCTGACCTGCCTGCTCATCACGGGTACCGTGCCTGGCGTTGTCATCGGTGCGGTAATCCGTGTCTTCGCCGTTCCGGGCCCGCGGGTCCTCCGCCTCCTCATCGCCGCGCTGCTGCTGCCGCTGGGACTGTGGCTGTTGCTGCGGACCGTGCGCCCGGCACCAGCCCGCGCCACCCGCGAGCCGAAGCCCTGCGCGACGACGTCGCTGGCCCTGGCTGTCGGCGTCGCCGGGGGCATCTACGGGATCGGGGGCGGCTGACTGCTCGGCCCGATCCTCGTCGTCCGCGGAGCGCCGGTGGCCACCGTAGCGCCCGCCGCTCTGGCCTCCACATTCGTGACGTCCGGCGCGATCACTTACGCGCTACTCTCCTTGACCGCCTCCGGTGACGTCGCTCCCGATTGGCCGCTGGGCTTGTCCTGCGGGCTCGGGGGCCTGGTCGGCGGCTACGTCGGCGCCCGTATCCAGCCGCTCCTGCCCGAGACCGCGCTTCGCCTCCTGCTCGCCACCCTCGCCACATGCATCGGCGCCCTGTACGCGGTTCAAAGCCTGCGCTGACCGAGCCCGGCTCAGCCACGTCACACAAGACCGCTGTCGAATCTCGTGAACATTCCCCCGACGCCGACGACCCGATGCCTCCCGAACTGGTGCAAGAGGCTGTCCCTTCTGACGTACAAGGCCAGTCCAACGCCGTCGAGGTCGCCGACCCGGCCGTCGGAGTACGTACTATGCTGCTTAGGTTGTTCATGGACGGAGGCGGCCCCGATGCGAGGATTCGCCGAGCTAGAGCAGGCGATCATGAATGTCGTCTGGGGCGCCGAGGAGCCGGTGACCGTGCGTACGGTGCTGGAGCGGTTGAACGACCACCGGCCGCAGCCACTGGCGTACAACATGGTGCACACCGTCACAGAGATCCTGCACCGCAAGGGCTGGCTGACCCGTGCCAAGGACGGCCCGGCGTTCCGCTACCGGGCGACGAAGAGCCGGGAGGAATACGCGGCCTCGCTGATCGCCCAAGTGTGGGAGACCGGCGCGGACCGTGCCGCGACCCTGCTGCGGCTGATCGACGAGATGGATGCCGATGAGGCCGCCGATCTGCGGGCCGCACTCGCCGTACGTAGCGAGGAAGGGCGGGCATGAGGATTGCGGTTCCTCCCCTCGGTTAGGCCCCCTGCTGGACATGCTCGGCCACCGCGCTACTGACCATCGCAGGGCTGCTGAGCGGGCCCGCCTCCGCTGCGGTGGCTGAGCCCGCCGCATGGCTGGACACGCTGGTAGCTGCGGCTGGTGCGGCGGCGTACGGCGACTGGTGTGCTGTTACGGCCGTGGTGGCGGAAGGGCTACGAGCACATCCCACGGCGCAGTGCGTGGCGCGGGACCATTGCTGATCGCGGTCCACGTGACGACGGCCGCGGTGAGCCGCCGATTGACAAGAACTCGGGCCTACCCTTCACGCCGCCGCCAAGCGGCGACGCAGTCACCGCAGGAGGGCGAGTCGATCAGATCGGCATCGCCGCGGCCGCCGACGCCGGGCAGGTTGTCCTCCGCCTGACCGCCCCGTACACCGACCGTGGGATATCCCTGCCAGAAGGGGTAGTCGCTATCAACGCGTGCGATTGCGCGAAACACCTCCAACGTGATCGGGCGCGCCTACAAAGGCTGACGGACTCCAGGAAGGACCATGGTCGGGATGATCGCGTGGGAGCCAGTAGTGGTCCTCCTAGGCATCGTCGCCGGAGGAGTCGCGGCTCTGTACGGATGGAGCGCGTGGCTGACCTCGGCGCGTAAGCCGCTGGAAGCCGATCCGTTCAGCGGAGGGCTGCCACCGCGCGAGCACGCCTTCTCTCGGTTTCATGTGCGCTGGTATCCGGTCACCATGATCTTTCTTGCCTTCGACATGGAGATGCTGTTCATGTACCCGTGGGTGACGGTGGTGTCCGACATCGGGTCGAGCGCCGTCGTCGAAATGTTCCTCTTTCTCGGGATTCTGTTCGCGGGCGTGAGCTATGCCTGGCGTGAGGGCGCGTTCCGATGGGTCTGAGGGACGTGCTACAGAACACGGCAGTGTCCCGTCCGGGCGTGTTGCTCGTCGGATGGCCTGGCTCCACGGAGATCAGGCTGGAGGCCGAGGCCGAGCTACGACGGCGTGGGTGGCCGGTGGTAGCCGGGCCAGCCGCTACGGACCTGGTAGTGGTGGCCGGATCAGCCGAATCTTCCGACGCCGAGTGGCTGGCGACCATCTGGCAGCAAGTTCCGTGCCCCAGAGCGCTGGTCACCCTGGATAGACCAGGGCATGTGCGTCAGCAATTGGAAGGGGGCGCCTCAGTGCTCGCCGACGGTGGGGAGCATCAGCGGACAGCTGAGCGCGACGAGGCAACCGCGAAGCCCGAGCCCCGTTCCGGCCCGGAGGACCGCCACGGTCATGGAGAAGACCACCCACACGAACCCCATCCCGGACACGAAGCTCAGCAGAGCCAGGGGGAGCATGACGGGCACTGGAGGCATGAAGAGGGACAAGAGCACTCGCCCCATCAGGGGCATGCCGGGCATGACATGAGCGAGATGACGGTCGCCGGGCTGCCGATGGCCGAACGCGCCGATGATCGGGATGAGCTGCGGCTCGACCGTCTCCATGTCCCTCTGGGGCCCGCTCTCAACGACTGGCCATGCGGTTTGATCCTGCGCGTGTCCCTTCAGGGCGATCTCGTGCAGCGCGCCGACGTGGAATATGTGCGGGTGTCCACGAGTCAAGGGGGCCCGTTCTGGGATGAGCCGTGGCTGCGAGCCGCCCGCGGTGACCACGTGACGCGCGGCAGTGCGGCCCGTCGTCGTTGCGGGGCTCACCTGGACAGTCTGGGACGTTTCCTCGCGGTGATCGGCTGGGAGGACGCCGCCGCCCGCTCGCGCCGTCTGCGGGACGACGTCCTGGCTGGTAAGCCAACGGACCGGTTGCGTGCCGAGGCACTGAAGCTGGTCCGTCGGGTAGGGCGCTCCCGTACCTTGCGCTGGCTGGTCGCGGGTCTTGGCCCTCTGCCTGCGGTTCGGGCCCATGGGCTAGGTGTGTCGGGCCCGGCGCTCGCGGCGGACGGCGACGCCTACGACCGCGTACGCGTCTGGTTGGAGGAGGTTCGCCGCGCGGTCGATGGGTTCGGGGACACGCGGCCGCTGGAGCCCGATGATCTGATGGGGCCACGGGGTGCGGTAGATGCTGTTCGGCCTCCGTCTCATGCCTTGCTCGACGCGTTGCCCGAGTTGCTGCGTGGCGTCGAGTTCGCTTCGACCAGGGTGATTGTGGCGAGCCTCGATCCGGACATCGACGAACTGGTTGCCGTGCCTGCCCAGGGGGCGGCCGATGGCTGAGCCCGCGCCCTTGTGGACGGCTCTGGTCCTCCCGGTGGCCTTGGCGGGTGCCGCCGTGGTCACCGCCGGGTTGGATGCGGCTCTGTCGGCCTCGGCCGAGCGAGGACGTACGGCGTCCGCGCGCGATTTCCTCGTACGCGTGGCGGGCCCGCTGCGCGAGGGGCTACGGCTGCTGGTGCAGCAGCGCCGTCGTACGAAGGCCGCGGACACTGTGCTCGGCCGGCTCGGTGTCGTTCTGGTCCCCATTGCGGCTGTGCTCGCTGGCGTGGTCCTGCCGTTGGGCTTCACAGCGGTGAGCGATCTGGACGTCGGCGTCGTCTGGTTCAACGCGATGGAGGCTCTGGCCTGGACAGCGGTGTGGCTGACCGGTTGGGGGCCGAACTCGGCGCTGTCGTTGATCGGCGGGTACCGGTTTCTCGCTCAGGGGCTGGCGTACGAGTTGCCGCACATGCTGGCCATCACCACGGCGGCCCTCGGGGCCGAATCCCTGCGCGTCGGCGACGTGGTCAGCGCTCAGCAGGAGCTGTGGTTCGTGGTACGGATGCCCGCCGCGTTCGGGGTCTACCTGCTGAGCGCCATGGCGATGTCGTTCTGGGGGCCGTTCGACCAGCCGACTGGGCAGGACATCGCCGGAGGAGCAGCCACCGAACTGTCCAGCGCCGACCGGCTGGTGTTCCTCGGTGGCCGCTGGCTCCTGCTGGTGGTGACAGCGGGGTTCAGCGTGCCGCTCTTCCTCGGAGGTGGCCACGGCCCGCTGTTGCCCGGCTGGTCGTGGACGCTGATCAAGACAGCCGCGGTGCTGGGCGTGCTGGTCGGGTGTCGTCGGCTGATGCCCACCGTGCGGATGGACCGCTATATGAAGCTGGCGTGGGTGGTGCTGGTGCCGCTGGTGCTCTTGCAAGCTCTCATCGTCGCTGTCTTCGTGCTCAACCGATGAGGATCGGAGGTTGCCACCGGTGTTGACGGACGTGACGTTCTGGGTCCTGGCCGTGCTGGCCATCGCCGCCGGAGTCATGGTGTTCCGCTTCGACTCCATGGCCAGAGCGACGTACGCACTGCTCACCTCGCTGCTCTGTGTGGGAGGCGAGGTCCTGCTGCTGGGCCTGGACTACCTGGGTGTCGTGATCGTGCTGATGATGACCATCGAGATGGCCATCATGGCGGTCTTCATGGTGATGTACATGATGAACCCGGCCGGGCTCATGCCGATGACCATGGTCCACAACGCCAAGGGCGCGGCCGCGATCTGCTTGGTGGTCTTCGCCGCTCTCGCCACCGGGATCCTACTGGCGCCCTGGCCTGAGCGCCGGGGCAAGCCGCCGGCTGATCCCACCAAGGCGCTCGGCATGTCGCTGATGGGGCCACAGATGCTCACCATGATGACCCTGGGCATGGCCCTGTTCGCCACCATCGTCGGCACCGTCGTCTTGGCTACCCGCCGCGGACGCTATGACCGGTTCGGCGACGACCTCGGAGGGGACCATGTCGTGGGCCCGGGTGGAGGGGCGGGCCGGTGAGTCTGGAGCTGTTTCTGCTGCTCGCGGCGGCACTGTTCTGCATCGGGCTGTTCGGGGCGCTGACGCAGCAGTCCATCGTGATGCTGATGATGGGACTGGAGCTCATGCTGGGTGGGCTGATCGTCGGCGCGGCGGCCGTCTGGCATTTCATCGCTCCCGCAGCGGCGGACGGCCAGGTGCTGATCGTCATCGCGGTCACCGTCATGGCGGTCGAGATGGCGGTCGGCTTCGCCGTCATCACGGCTCTCTTCCGCGCCCGTGAGGTCGACATCACCGATATGGCCGCGGAGTTGAGAGAATGAGCGCGGCCCTGTGGGCGCTTGTCGTCCTGCCGCTGGGCTCCGGCGCGCTGCTCGCGATCGGCGGACGGATCGTCGATCGCGTGGCTCCGCTCGTGGCTGTCGCCATCGCCGTGGTGAGCTTGTTCCTCGCCTGCCTGGTCTCCGTCGCCCATCCCGGTGCCGCGGCGCGATCGCTGGTCGGGCTGCCGCTCCGGCTTCACGTGGACGGACTGTCAGGGGTGATGGTGGTGACCACAACCGCCATCACGACGGCGGTTGTGGTCTTCAGTGTCTGGGACATCGGCGCCGACGAGGCTCGGGCCCGCTTCTTCGGGCTGTTGCTGCTGTTCAGCGGCTCGATGCTGGTGACTGTGACCGCCGCCAACCTTCTGGTGCTCCTCATGGCGTGGGAGATCATGGGAGCCACCTCCTGGGCACTGATCGGATACTGGTGGCGTGACCCAGAACGTGTAGGGGCGGCGAACACGGCGTTCGTGACTACCCGGGCCGCGGATCTCGGCCTGTACCTTGCTGCCGGTGCAGCGCTGGCAGGCGGCCGGTCCGAATCACTCGCCCTGGACGAGCTGGACCGCGCGGCCGATCCCTGGCTGTCCGTGATCACTGCGGGAGTGGTCGTGGCGGCGTTGGGCAAGTCGGCCCAGCTCCCCTTCAGCTTCTGGCTCTCCCGTGCCATGCAGGGGCCGAGCCCCGTCTCCGCCCTGCTGCACTCCGCGACCATGGTGGTGGCCGGAGCGTATCTGCTGCTGCGCCTCCAGCCTTTGCTCGACGCTTCCGGTTGGGGCAGCCCGGTCGTCGCATGGACCGGCGCCGCGACAGCCATCGCGTTGGGCCTGGTCGCCGTGGCGCAGAGCGACCTCAAGCAGCTGCTCGCCGCGTCCAGTTGTGCCCAGATCGGCTTCATGGTGCTGGCTGCCGGATCCTCCGGCGTCACCGGCGGTGTACTTCAGCTCATCGCGCACGCTGCGGCCAAGAGCTTGGCCTTCCTGGCTGCCGGCGCCTGGCTGACCCTCTTCGGAGCCAAGTCCCTGCCGGCCCTCCAGGGGGCCGCCCGGCGCCACCGTATGGCGGGAGTCACCTTCACCGTGGCCGTGCTGACGCTCGCCGGCGTGCCGCCCTTGTCGTTGTGGGCAGCCAAAGACGTTCTGCTCGCCGCGGCGCTGGAGGAGAGTCACTGGCTTTACGGGGCAGGGCTTTCCGCCGCCGTTGTCTCCGCGGTGTACAGCGTGAAGGCCGTGTGGTTCGTCTGGCGGCCGGTCCCTAGCGGTGACACCCTCCGCGGCGACGAGCCCTCGACGACCTGCCACGTCTCTGTGCCGGGCCGTCTGCCGCTGGGGGTGCTCGCCGTGGCCTGCGTCGCTCTGACCGTCCTTGCTTTCCGTCCCGCGCGGGACGCGGTGACGCGCGTACTGGGGACCGGGGGCCGGCCCGTCCCCCATCTGTGGGAGTTCGCCCTCTCCGGCGGCCTCGCCCTGGCCGCGTCCGCCGCCGCGTGGGTATGGGGATCACGCCCAGTGCCGCTGCCTGCCCCCATTCGTCGTTGGTTCGTTGACTGGCTCGGAGTGGAGGCCGTCGCGCGGGCTCTTCTCGTCCGTCCGGTTTTCGGCATCGCCCGCGCGCTGGCCGCGTTCGACGACCGCGTCCTCGACCGTGGCGTCGACGGAGCCGCCCAGGCCGCCCTCCGGCTGGCCCGATGGACCGATCGCCGTACGGAGCAGCGTGTCGACGGGGCCGTCGAAGGAGTCGCGTCCGCCGCCCGCACGCTCGGCCGGTGGGCTCGCCGCCCGCAGACGGGGCAGCTGCACCACTACCTCGCCCAGGCCATCGCGGCCTTCAGTGTCCTCGCCATCGTCGTTGTGCTCGTGAGGTGACCACAGTGCTCACCGCCCTCGTCCTGCTGCCGACCGGTGTCGCGGCACTGCTGCTGTGCGTGCCGCGGAGCGCGCCACGCAGGTTGTTCCTCGTCGGGTGGGCGGCGACCTGCACGGTCGAGCTGGCGCTCACCGTCGCGGTGTGGGCGGGCTATCGATCCGGGGGCGGCACGCAGTACGAGACGAGGGCCCGGTGGATTCCGAGTGCGGGGGTGAGTTACCACGTCGGCGTCGACGGACTGTCGCTGCCACTGGTCGCCCTGGCCTGCGTGCTGTTCTTGGCCTGCTCGGTCTACGCGCTCCGCGAGACCAGGCGCGTCAGGGAGTTCGCCGCACTGTTCCTGTTCCTCCAGACAACCTGTCTCGGGCTGTTCGTGGCGTTCGATCTGATCCTGTTCTTCGTCTTCTTCGACCTGTCCATCGTGGCGATGTACTTCGTCATCGCCGGATGGGGTCACCCGGGCGCTGCACGCGCGGCTCTGAAGTTCTTCCTGTACACCTTCATCGGATCGCTCGCTCTGCTCCTAGGATTCATCGGCCTGTATCTCGCCGCCAACCCACACACCTTCGACATCGTCGAGCTCACCCAGCAGAACCCCCTCGCCGGCCGCTCGCTGTACGGCGGTCTGGTCCTGCTCGCGGTGGGGGTGGGTCTTGCGGTGAAGACGCCCACGGTCCCCTTCCACACCTGGCTTCCGCCCGCGCACACCGAAGCCCCCGCCGCAGGTTCCGCCATCCTGGCAGGAGTCCTGCTGAAGATGGGCACGTACGGGTTCCTGCGCATCGCCATGCCGATCCTCCCGGACAGCTGGCGCCACTACGCACTGGTCTTCGTCGTGGTCGGCGTGGTGTCCGTGCTCTACGGAGCACTCGTCGCCCTCGCCCAGAACGACTTCAAGCGCATGGTCGCGTACACCTCGGTCAACCACATGGGATACATCATTCTGGCCGTCGGTGCCGCCGCGGCCGCCGGTGACGGACAGACCGAGGCCCGGCAGCTCGCCGTGACCGGCGCCGTAGTGCAGATGGTCAGCCATGGCCTGCTGACCGGCGCGCTGTTCTTGCTGGCGGGCGTGTTGTACGAGCGTGGCCAGACCTACGACATGTCCGCCTACTCCGGAGTGGCAGGGCGCGCCCCGGTGTTCGCCGGACTGACCGGGGTCGCGGCCTTCGCCTCCCTCGGCCTGCCCGGGTTCTCCGGCTTCATCGCCGAATTCCAAATCCTCACCGGCAGTCTGGGCCCTCGACCGGTGGCGACCGCCCTAGCGCTGCTGGGGATCCTGCTCAGCGCCGGGTTGTTCCTCCGGGCACTACAGCGGATCTTCCTCGGCCCGCTCCGGCTCCCGGAGGCACCGGGAGCGGACCGCCCGTTCCCCGACATCCGGGGGCACGAGGGCGCGTCCATCGTGCCCCTGCTGGTCCTCGCCGTCGTCCTCGGTCTCGCCCCGCGCTTCCTGCTCGACGTCGTCGAACCGGCCTCTCGTGGCGTACTGGAGTTGCTCTCCCGATGACCGAGATGAACGAGAATCCCCTCGACCTCCTCCCTGAGGTGCTCCTCGCCGCTTCCGCCGTACTCGGACTGCTGCTCGGCTCATGGCTGCCACGCGGCCGACAATGGCTGGTGGGGGCGCTGGCCGGCGGCGTTTGTACGGCGGGGATCGTCGCTGCGGGGGTGGCATCAACCGGCACCGCCTTCGAGGGAGCCTTCGCCGTCGACCCGGTCACCGCCACCAGCCGGATCGTCATCCTCGGCGGCACGCTGGTGATCCTGGCGTTGAGCGTCGCCCCGCTGCGGGCGGACCCACGCGAGAGCGAGTTCTACGTCCTGCTCCAACTCTCCTCCCTCGGCGCGCTGATGCTCAGCGGCGCTCAGGATCTCCTGCTGCTCGCCGCCGCATACCTGCTTGCCAGCGTCCCTTCGTACGTCCTCGCGGGCTTCCGCAAGGATGCGATGGGAACAGAAGCCGCCCTGAAGTACTACGTGGTCGGCGCCTTCCTCGGCGTGCTCATGCTGGCGGGGATCACTGTTCTGTACGCCGCCGGGCGGGCGACCGCATACCCGATACTCAGAGCCGAACTCGCAGGCGCACCGATGGAGTTGTCGGCCGTGGGAGTCGTCGCGGTACTCGCCGGTCTGCTGTTCAAGGCCGGAGGAGTTCCAGGACACTTCTGGGTGCCGGACGCTGTCCAGGGTAGTGCGGCCCCGGTGGCGGCATTCCTGACCACCCTCCCCAAGATCGGTGCCTTCGCCGCCCTGTACCGACTGGGGACCGAGGCGTTGTCCGACTCGGAGGTGCCCTGGGCCGCCCTGGTGGCGGTGCTCTCCGCCTTGTCCATGACCCTGGGCAATCTCGCGGCCTTCTTCCAGCAGGACGTCAAACGCCTCCTCGCGTACTCGACGATCAGCCAGGTCGGGTACCTGCTTATGCCGGTGGCCGTAGCCGGGCGTGCGGATCTCGCCCAGCAGGCGCTGCTGTTCTACCTGGCCGGGTACGCGCCAACGAATCTGGGCGCCTTCGCGGTGGCCTGCGCCCTTCCTGAAGCGCGGTCGATCGACGATTACCGGGGGCTCGCGCGTCAGCGGCCCGCGGTCGCCGGCGCCCTGATCGTCTGCCTGCTCGGCCTCGTCGGAACCCCACCGACAGCCGTCTTCCTCGGAAAACTAGAGGCGTTCAGCGCCGCGTTCGACGGCGGCTACGCCTGGCTGGCGGTCCTGGCCGCGATCAACACGGTGGCATCCCTCTTCTACTACCTGCGCTGGATCGCACCGGCCCTCTCCGCAAGGAGGGAAGAGCGGCCGCAGGACGTCACCCGGACAGCGTCCGTCACCGCTTACGGGGCGGCAGCCTGCTCCGTCGCGCTGGGCCTGGCAGGAGGCCCAGTGCTCACCCTGCTCGACGGGAGCCTGGCCAGATGAACGCGTGCCGGTTCATCACCGGTGCGCGATTACAGTTCTTGCGCCCCCACCAGACGGGCCCATGCCCTCCCATCAGCCCGCACCCGCTGCTCTCATCAGGGCAGCGATCCGCCTCTCCATTACGGACCGGCACAGCGCTCACCTCTATCTTTTCGGGACGAGGCCACGGGTCTGCTGCCAGCGGCAAGTCGCAGCCTGGCCAGCTACCGCCTCTACGCTCCGGCTGACGTCGAGCCGCTCCTCTTCATCTGCCGGGCCCACGATCTTGGCCTGCATCGCGAAGACGTCCGCGACGTCCTGGTGATCCGTCGCAGGGACACCCCTCCGTGCGACGCGGTCCAAAGCCTGCTCGACACCCGGGTCGCAGACATCGGTAACACGGCCGCGGGCCACCTCGCCCTTCGGCAGACCCTCGTCGAAACCCACGAGACCACTGGCGATCGCCTCTGCGGGAGCCCTCCGAAGTCTGCTCGATCAACGAAGACGCATAACAAACCGCTCGCAGAACAGAAGCCTGCTGACGTCGCCCCCGCCGCATCCGTCCGCAAGAGCGACATGGAAACTCGCCTCCCCCGTGAACACCCTTCGCCACCGAAACGTACTAAGGGCTATAGCAGCTAACGGCCGCGCAGCGCACCAAGGAGCGCGCTGTACGCGGAGCCGGTGTATGACCACATCGGCCCACCGCGCTCGGACGATCGGGAAGGTGAAGATGGGAACGATGGCTCTCAGTTGGTCCGTGGCGGCGGTGTCCGCCCTCGTGGCTGCCGTCAGCGCGATTCGCGTGGTGACCACCGGCGGCGAAAACCGGTTCGCGGCGGTGGGTGAGTTGCTGATGGGCCTTTGCATGGCCGCCATGGCCCTACCCGCCACGGTCGCCTGGTACGCGAGCTACGGCATGTTGTGGGCAGCGGTGTTCGCCTTGCTCGGACTCGGCGGTGTTGGCCTGGCGGTCAAACATGCACGCGAGCACGGTTGGAAGCATGGCCGCCACTGGGCACACCTCATCGTCGGCAGCGCGGGCATGGTGATCATGACGCTCGCCATGACGAGTACATCGTCCGGTCCGGTGCTCGCACTGGGCGGCTCCTCCATGGCCCACATGCCAGGGATGGAGAACATGGGAGACACGAGCGATATGAGCCATATGGAAGATATGGGTTCCATGCCGGGGATGGAGTCTATGCCGGGCATGAACACTGCGGCAGCCGACGGCGGGGCATCCGCAGGGTCGAGTTCCATGTGGCGCCTCACGGTCGCGGCACTGGCCGTCTACTTCCTGTTGTCGGTCGGGGCATCCGTGTGGGCACGGGTCCGTGGTACCGGCAATGGCGGCCCGGCCGCGAGCCACGACGGCGGCCGAGGTCGCAGCTGGGGCCGCTGGCTGCTCTCCATGCCGGACACGGTGATTGTTTTCCTGGTGTCCTTGACGATCCCCGTGTGGGACAGGGCCCGAACCAGGGAGCAAGCAAGCCACGGTCGCCGTCGCAAGCTCGGCGCCGCACCGGACGCGGCGCTGGCAGCCCACATCGGCATGGGCGGAGCCATGTCCACGATGCTCTTGATGATGGTCGTCTGACGGCACCCCTCCAACGCGAGAACCAGCGTGGTGTCGGAGGCTGGGGCCGTACGCGGCCTCTGAGGCAACGCGGTAGCGGCCACCGCTGACGCATGCACTCGCGCTCCAGCCGTGCCGGGACCGAACTGAGGCTGCTCCCGAAGCGCCATTGCCAACAAATGTGCGCGCACACCAGGCTCGACCGTCCCCGGGTAGCCGCTCCCGGGGGCGCGGGTAGCGGATGATCGGCAACAGCCGGAACCGGGGAACCTGCGTCCCGCCAGCGCCAGTGAGTGCCGCCCGGACCCCCAGCGCAGAATTCTGCGGAGATGGAGCCGCCGCGTGAGACCGGGCTCCGCCGGCGAGGACTGAGCCCCGAGTCGCCCCGGCCATGGCGGCGGCGCCCCGGATACTCACCGATTCATGCCCACTTCACCTCAATGCGAGGTGGCCATCACAGACCGCGACGGCCACTCACATGCCCTCAGCGGGAAGACTCACGACGAGCAGATCAGTGTGGGCAGCACCACAGACCTGGAATACCCTGGGGGGGTATACAGTTGCCTTCATCGGAGGGCACGGCAACACCGTCTTCCGGCAGATAACCGCATGCAACGAGACCCCCGATGGAGAAGCCATGACCTCACAGCAGAACTCCGGCTCCTGCTGCAACTCGGACGGTTCCTGCGGCTCGGCGACCGCGGCCGATGGCCAGGGCGTCGGTGTCACCACCGTGTACAAGGTCTCCGGGATGACCTGTGGCCACTGTGAGGGCGCGGTGTCCAAGGAGATATCCGCGCTGGACGGCGTCACGGCGGTCAACGCCGTCGCCGCCTCCGGCGAGGTGACGGTCACCTCCGGCGCCCCGCTCGACGAGGAGGCCGTCCGGGCCGCCGTCGACGAGGCCGGCTACGAGCTCGTCGGCACCGCCTGACTCACCCCGCCACTTCCCTCAGGAACGTGAATTCCTTCCCGCCGGGACGTACCGCTCCGCTGATACGGACGCCGTTCGTCCCGGCCCTCCCCGGGAGAACCTTCATGACCAGTACGGTTCCCGAAAAGACGTTGACGCCCGCCGCCGAGGTCGAACTCTCCATCGGCGGTATGACCTGTGCCTCGTGCGCGACCCGCATCGAGAAGAAGCTCAACCGCATGGATGGTGTGTCGGCGACCGTCAACTTCGCCACGGAGAAGGCGAAGGTCTCGTACGCGGACGGGATCGCGGTCGCCGACCTCATCGCCACCGTCGAGAAGACCGGCTACACCGCCGAAGAGCCCCTGCCCCCCGGGCCCCCGAGCAGTGAGGAGGAAGCCGGACCGGCCGCGGCCGACGGTGAGTCGGCGTCGCTACGGCAGCGCCTGCTCGTGTCGCTGGTACTCTCCGTGCCCGTCGTCCTGATGGCGATGGTCCCGGCCCTACAGTTCGACAACTGGCAGTGGCTGTCGCTGACATTGGCGGCTCCGGTCGTCGTCTGGGGCGCGTACCCCTTCCACAAGGCCGCCTGGACGAACGCCCGCCACGGCGCTGCCACCATGGACACGCTGGTATCGCTCGGGACGCTCGCCGCACTGGGCTGGTCGGTATGGGCGTTGTTCTTCGGGCATGCCGGGATGCCGGGCATGCGCCACGGCTTCGAATTCACGATCTCCCGCTCGGACGGCTCCTCCTCCATCTATCTGGAGGCCGCGGCCGGGGTGACCACGTTCATCCTCGCCGGGCGCTATCTGGAGGCGAAGTCCAAGCGCAAGGCGGGCGCGGCGCTGAGGGCCCTGCTGGAGCTGGGCGCCAAGGACGTCTCGGTGTTGCGGGGCGGCAAGGAAGTACGCATTCCTGTCGGCCAGTTGGCCGTCGGTGACCGCTTCGTCGTACGACCTGGTGAAAAGGTGGCGACCGACGGCACTGTGGTCGAGGGGAACTCGGCCGTGGACGCCTCTATGCTGACCGGTGAGTCCGTACCGGTGGACGTGACGGTCGGCACGGCCGTCACCGGGGCCACGGTGAATGCCGGTGGACGGCTGGTCGTCGAGGCCACGCGGATCGGGTCCGACACCCAGCTCGCCCGGATGGCACAGCTCGTCGAGGACGCCCAGAACGGCAAGGCGGAGGTGCAGCGCCTCGCCGACCGGATTTCCGGCGTGTTCGTCCCGGTGGTCCTCGTCATAGCCCTGAGCACCCTGCTGACCTGGCTGTTCGTCACCGGCGACGCCACGGCCGCCTTCACCGCGGCCGTCGCGGTGCTCATCATCGCCTGCCCCTGCGCGCTCGGGCTCGCGACACCGACCGCCCTCATGGTCGGCACCGGACGTGGTGCACAACTCGGCATCCTGATCAAGGGGCCGGAGGTGCTGGAGTCGACCCGCCGCGTGGACACCGTCGTCCTGGACAAGACCGGGACGGTGACGACGGGCCGGATGCGGCTTCAGGACGTCTTCCCCGCATCGGATGTGGATGAGGAGGAACTGCTGCGACTGGCCGGTTCGCTGGAGCACGCCTCTGAGCACCCGATCGCTCAGGCGATCGCGGCCGGAGCCATCGCGCGGGCAGGGGGCCTTCCTGTGCCGGAGAACTTCGAGAACGTCGCCGGTCTCGGCGTCCAGGGCCTCGTCGATGGCCACGCCGTGCTCGTCGGGCGCGAGAAGCTCCTGCGGGAGTGGGCAATCGAACTGCCCCAGGAACTGGCCGAGGCCAAGGCCGCCGCGGAGGCCGAGGGGCGTACGGCCGTCGCCGTCGCCTGGGACGGCGAGGCGCGCGGTGTACTCACCGTTGCCGACGCGGTCAAGGAGACCAGCGCCGAGGCGGTGGCCGAGCTGCGGGAACTGGGCCTGAGGCCCGTGCTGCTGACCGGCGACAACCAGGCCGTCGCCGAATCGGTCGCCAGGGCCGTCGGCATCGACGAGGTGATCGCCGAGGTCCTGCCGCAGGACAAGGTGGATGTGATCAAGCGCCTCCAGGGCGAAGGCCGTACGGTCGCCATGGTGGGCGACGGCGTCAACGACGCGGCCGCCCTCGCCACCGCGGACCTGGGCCTGGCCATGGGAACGGGCACGGACGCGGCGATCGAAGCGGGCGACCTCACCCTCGTACGCGGTGACCTCCGGGTGGCCGCAGACGCGATCCGACTCTCCCGGAAGACCCTGGGCACCATCAAGGGCAATCTCTTCTGGGCCTTCGGCTACAACATCGCCGCCCTGCCGCTGGCCGCCGCCGGCATGCTCAACCCGATGATCGCGGGTGCCGCGATGGCGTTCTCCTCGGTCTTCGTGGTGACCAACAGCCTGCGGCTGCGGTCCTTCAAGTGAGTTGTGGCCACCACACATAACAAAGGGCGTACACAGCGCCGCCCACGAGGGGTGCCCGGTCGGTGAACCGGGCACCTCGCCGTCGGTCGCTGTCGTGTCGGCCTGGCGCTGCCTGTGGGAACTGTGTATGGAGATGGGCGCCCGCCCTGGTGCCGCACGTTCCACCGACGCCACGCGTCGCATGATCCCGGTTGCTCATCCGTACGGGGCACACTCGGCCGAGCCGATCACAGACACCACAAGCACATGGCCAGGGAAGAAGCCATCCAGGCACCCCGCCACGAATCATCAGAAGAACCCACGAACGGGTGATCCGCTGGTGGGTCAGCGAGATTTAGATCACCACCGCAGACGGCCTACGGCACGAGTCCGACGTATTCCGGCTGACCTCCTTGTAGGCGTGACCTATTTGGCGTCGAAGAGACCGGCCCGCCATGCCCCGACGACGATGACGCAGATGCTTCCTGCCAGATAGAAGGGTGAATGGCCGCCCGGGAGGATCGTCACGGCATCGGTGAACTCCTCGATCCAGTTGACCACGAACGTGATCAAACTGAGCCCGAGAAGGGACCACCCGAGAATCCGAGAGGCCTGTGAGCGGGTATGCAGTCGGCCTACCTTGATCTTTTGTGCTTCCTTGGTCATACCCTGGCTCTCTCTTCCGGGTCTGGGCGTGCGGATGCGGTGTCGGAGTTTGTCGGGGCCTCGCCCACGCCTCGCCTCGTCGAACGGATGAGGAAGACCACAGCCACGCAGAAGACAGCGACCGAGGTCCAGTCATTGAGGCGGAGCCCCGCGAAGGTGTGGGCCTCGTCGATGCGCAGATACTCGATCCAGAAGCGGCCGACCGTGTACGCGGCGGCATAGAGGGCGAAGGTCTGGCCCCGCTTCAGGGTGAACCGCCGACCGGCCCAGATCAGCAGGAGGGCGACGCCGATGTTCCACAGCGACTCGTACAAAAATGTCGGGTGGTACGTCGCAAGGCCGGGGCTGGCCTCCGGCCGGTGCGCGGGGTCGATCTTCAGTCCCCATGGGAGCGTGGTCGGTCGCCCGTACAGCTCCTGATTGAACCAGTTGCCCCAGCGTCCGATGGCCTGGGCCAACGCGAGGCCCGGTGCCACGGCATCCGCGAAGTCGAGCAGGGAGACGCCCCGGCGTCGACAGCCGATCCAGGCACCGAGCGCACCGAGCGCGACTGCGCCCCAGATCCCTAGTCCGCCCTCCCAGATCCGCAGGGCCTTCCACGGATCGCCGCCTTCGCCGAAGTACGCGTCGGGACTGGTGATCACGTGGTACAGACGGCCGCCGACGATGCCGAACGGGACGGCCCAGATCGCGATGTCGTCGACTTCGTGGCGGTCGCGCCCCCGGGCTGCCCAGCGTCGTCGGGTGAGCCCAACGGCCACGAAGACACCCAGGATGATGCAGAAGGCGTACGCCCTCAGAGGCAGTGGCCCCAGGTGTAGGACTCCTTGCGCCGGACTGGGCAAGTAAGCGAGTTGCATCCACCCAGCATACGCCAATCCGCTAAGCGACTTAGCGGAAGTTTAGACCAGTCACATAGAGCAGGACCCCTGCACCTACGCCAGGGAAGCCCTCTTCGCGCACACGGGGAGTTAACGATCAGTCCGCTTTCCACCCCGGGCACCGCATCTTCGCTGCCCTGACGACACCCGCCACACTGCCCGCACCCCACCGAAGATCCGCTAAGTGTCATAGCGGTATTGTGTCGACAGCACCTCGCGAACCGGGAGCCTCTGCTCGAGCGGCGCCCTTGGCGCAGGCAGGAAGGCGGGCCGGGGCTCCCGGGAGGTGTGGGACAGGCACAAGTAGGTCAGGGGCTGATTGTGATCAGGGTGCGCAGGCCACCAGCAGCGGCAGCAGCGGAGCCGCGGTACTGGCCATTACGACGCCCAGCCACGTCACACGGTGCGGCCGAGGTTGCGGCGTGAGGACGCGGCGCAGCCGGATGAGGGCGCCCGGCCCGCCGACGCCCAGAGTTCCCTGCGGCGCCTGGCCGGCCGCCACCTCACACATCGCGGCGGCCAGCGCGTCCCTGGAGTGGTGTCGCAAGGCTCTGTCATCCGCGATCATCTCCACCAGCAGCGCGGTCTGCTCCTTGGCGTGCCGGGCGAGCGGCAGGCCGGGGAAGGCGCGGGAGAACGCGTCCACGAGCAGATGGAGGAGGTGGTGCCTGCCTTCGATATGTGCGCGCTCATGCTCCAGTACGGCGCGCATCTGCGCATCGGACAGGACGTCGAGGGCCCCCCGGGTGACGACGACGCGATGGCGACGTCCCGGGAGGCAGTACACGGCTGGGGGGCCATGGTCCACGACCGTGGCTTCGTATCCGGGGGCCGGCTCGCCAACCAAAGCGAGCATGTCGAGGTGACGCTGCCGCGCTCGGCGGGCACGCCAGGTACAGAGCACGAACCAGCCGAGAGGCAGCAGCACGATCACGGCGGGGGCGCTGAGCGCCAGGGCGTCCCCGAGGGTGGGCGCCGACTCGCTCACCGGGGCGTCGGCAGTCAGACCGCAGACGGCGAGCAGCCCGACGAGGCCCTCATGCGCATGCCACTCGGCAAGGACCACGTGGTACACCGTGAGTGCGGTGGCGACGACGAACGTCGCCATGAGCCCCTGCCATGCGAAGATCGCACCGACCGGAGCACGGTGAGGCCACCGGGCCCGGGACAGCAGAGGTGGCACCGCGGCGCCGACCAGGGCCGCGTATCCGGCCAGTGCTACAGCTGTGATCACGCGTTGCTCCGCCTTCTAGCCGCTCGGAGAGCCGAGCGTAGAGCTTCCGCCTCTTCCGGCGTGATCTGTTCGATGAAACTGACCAGGGTTCCGACCGGATCCGGGTTACCGCCGAGCGCTTCCTGCATCTGCGACGCCGTGTACTGCTGCCGGGTACACGTGGGCTCGTACACCCAGGCCCGCCCTTCCTTATGCCGTTTCAGCATCCCCTTGCTGTGAAGAATGTCGGCCACGGTCTTCACCGTGCTGTAGGCGATGGGCCGCGTCTTGCTGAGGTCCACCAGTACGTCGCGCGCGGTCGCCGGCCGCCCCCAGGCCCACAGGCGGTGCATGATCTCCGCCTCGAGCTCACCCAGCTGACGCACGACCGCTCCCTTCGCCCCCGGAATGCGAAGCCTCCGGCACCAGTGACGGTTCATCGTAGTGGGCAGAGCCCTGGAGCTCTGCGGAGCCCCGGTGAGAGGGCGCCGTCGGCACGGGACAGGCGGCGGCCGTACGCAGACGCCGCACCAGGGCGTGCACCAGCAGTGCCAGCGAGACCACGGCCAGGACTGGCTGCGCGGGGGCCCAGTACGAGAGGGCTCCGCTCACCCCGAGGGCCAGCACCACCAGCTTGTTGCAGATCGGGCAGCCGACGGCGAAGGCGGACAGCAGGCCCGCGAACAGCGCTCGGCGTCCTCGCGGCCCCGTCCGCGCGCCCGGATGCCCATTCACATACGTCGCCACCAGCAGCCCCATGAGCAGCGATGACGCCACCCAGACCGGATAGTTCCACCACAGCACCGAGGTCATCCGGGTGTAGAAGGGCGTGGGGACGACTCCGGTCGGCACACCGATCGCGGCTCCGGCGACGAAGGCCACGGCCACCGCCGCCACCCACTGACGTGGTGTCCACGTACGCATGCGCCCGCCCCTCTGCCGTTACCATTACTGCCAAACAGCTTAGTAGAACACTCCCATGCCCGACCCGCCAGGCATGATCCGATCCGCTTCGGTACTGTCGGAGGGCGGAGCATCCACAGATGGGAATCACGACGTGCATGTGAGCCGATACGCACGAGCAGCAGGCGCCCTCGGGCACCTGCTGCTCGTTGTCGTGCTCGCGATGGGCGTCTTCGTGATGCACTCGATGGGCCATCCCGACAGCGACTCTCACACGAGCATGGGAGCGGCTCACACATCCGCCACGACCGTCCATACCGGCGGCGGCATGTCCGCGTCGCAGGACGTCGTCATCTCCTCGCATGCGGCGGATTCCCACCAGGGCAGCAAGGCGTCCTCCCACTCCCCGGCCATGGGGATGGACATGACCTCCCTGTGCGTGGCCGTGCTCGGCACGTGGGTTCTCGCCGGTCTACTCCGCGCGGTGCTGAGCCGCAGGACGGACTGGCTGGCACGGCTTCGCGATGGCGCCGTGGCGACCCTGCGTCCCAATCCGCCTCCGCCCAGACCACCTGACCTCGCTCACCTGTCAGTCCTGCGGATCTAGGCCGAACGCCACCGTGGGCGCTTTGTGCTGCCCGCGCCACCCCGTTCGCCAGCCTTTCCACAGAACAGACACCACGAGGTTTTCGACATGACCGCCATCAAGCGCAGCGCGCTCCGTCCGCGCCTCCGCCGCATCGCTCTCGTCAGCACCGTCGCCGCCGCAGGCTTGGTCCTCGCCGCCTGTGGCAACGACGACGACATGAGCGGTATGGACCACGGGAGCAAGAGCAAGAACTCCGCCTCCGCGAGCGCGACTGCCGGGGAGAACCCCGCACCGGGCACGTTCAACGACGCGGACGTGAAGTTCGCGCAGATGATGATCCCCCACCACGAACAGGCCGTCGAGATGTCCAAGCTCGCCGATGAGCGAGCGGAGGACGCCAAGATCAAGACCCTCGCCGGGGACATCGAGAAGGCGCAGGATCCCGAGATCAAGAAGATGAAGTCCTGGCTCAAGGCCTGGGGCAAGCCCGAGTCGGGCAGCGGCATGCCGGGCATGGATCACGGTTCCGACAGCAGCATGCCCGGTATGGATCACGGTTCCGGTAGCTCCGACAACTCGGGTATGGCCGGGATGATGTCCGACAAGGACATGAAGGAGCTGAAGGCCGCCAAGGGCACGGACTTCGACAAGATGTTCGCGCAGATGATGATCGGCCACCACAACGGGGCGATCGACATGGCCAAGGACGAGCAGAAGAACGGTAAGAACGCCACCGCGAAGAAGCTCGCCGACGATGTCGTGAAGGCCCAGACCACCGAGGTCAAGGAGCTCCAGGGCATCCTCGACAAGCTCTGATCCGATCACACGCTGACCGTTCCGGGCTCAGCCGGTCACTCCGGTGAGCCCGGGGCGGTCGCCCCCTCACGCTCATTACTTGGGCCACGCCCGGTCATGTCCCGGCCCGCCCCCACGATTTCCGAGGACCCATGAAGATGCACCGCGCCGTCCAGGCAGCGACCGCCGCCGCCCTCGGCCTCACACTGGCCGCATGCTCCAGCGGAGACGGCGACACGGACTCGTCCGCTGCCGTCGCCACTGTCAGCCACATCCACGGACTCGGGCTGGACCCTTCCGACCAGCGCCTGTACGTCGCGACCCACGAAGGCATCTACACCCCCGACTCCAAGGGCGATCCCAAACTGGTGGGCGACAGCAAGGACGACTTCATGGGCTTCACGGTGGCCCAGGGCAAGACCTTCTACGCCAGCGGCCACCCCGCCGCCGGAGCGGACGGTCCCGGCAACAAGGGACTGATCAAGAGTACCGACGCCGGCAGGACCTGGAAGTCGCTCTCCCTCTCAGGGAAGTCCGACTTCCACGCGCTGGACTACGCACACGGCACCGTCTACGGCTACGACTCCACCAACGGCCTGCTCCGCACCAGCAAGGACGGCACCACCTGGAAGGACGGAGCGACGTTCCAGGCGCTCGACATCGCGGTCAACCCGGACGACGCCGACCTTGTCCTCGCCACCACCGCGGAAGGGGTCGCTCGAAGTACCGATGGCGGCAAGACCTTCTCCAAGGGCAGGCAGCCGGTGATGGCCTTCCTCTCCTGGAAGGCGAAGAAGGCCCTCTACGGCATCGACACCTCCGGCCGACTGAGCCGCAGCACCGACGGCGGCGCCACATGGAAGAAGCTCGCCACCGTCCCCGGAGGGCAGCCCCAGGCTCTCACCGCCGTCGACGCCGGGCACATCCTGGCCGCGACGCAGAACGGCGTGTACGAGTCAAGGGACGACGGCAAGACCTTCACCAAGCGCCTCGCCGTCGAATCGAGCGGCGGCCACTGATCCGCTCCCCCGGGGATTCGTACCCCGGGGAAGCCGACCCGCGGACCCTTAACGCGGAGTCATCGCATATAGAGCGACGGTGCAACAAGAGCGCGACGCAACCGGCCCCAGGGAAACTACCCATGAGTTCGAAAGCAGCCGCCACCCGGCGGCTCACCGCACGCGCCCGCCGGTTCGACCGAGGCGAGATACGCCGGCTCGCGGCGATGTACGGCGTGGTCGCGGCGCTCCACATCGTGGGGTTCGGGCTGTTCGCGTACTACAACGCGCGCTACCACGGCCTCACCGACAGCCATGGACGATTGCTGTACGCGGGGGCGGCCGGATTGGCGTACACGCTCGGCATGCGCCACCCCTTCGACGCCGACCACATCTCGGCCATCGACGACACCACCCGCTACCTGCTACAGAAGGGCAAACGCCCGCTCGGGCTGGGCCTGGCCTTCTCACTCGGCCACTCGTCCGTCGTGTTCGGCCTCTCCGTCGGCATTGCCTTCGCCGCTCAGGCCGCGAACCGCTTCCAGGCCGGTTTCGCGGAGATCGGCGGCGTCATCGGGACTCTGGTCTCCGGCGTCTTCCTCTACGCGATCGCCGCATTGAACCTGGCGGTGCTGCATGGCATCGCCCGCACCTGGCGTGAGGCGAAGGCGGGCCGCCACAAGCCGGAGGAACTGGAGCAGTTGCTCGCCGACCGCGGGTTGATGAACCGGGTCTTCAGAGGTCGCTACAACCGGTTCATCGAGCACAGCTGGCAGCTCTACTTCGTGGGTCTGTTCTTCGGCCTCGGTTTCGACACCGCCACTCAGGTCGGCGCGCTGGGCCTGGCGGCCGGCTCGGCCGCGGACGGCACGCTGCCGCCGCTCGCCATCATCGCCCTGCCGCTGATCTTCGCCGCCGGCATGAGCTTGATGGACACCACCGACGGGGTGTTCATGGCGAAGGCGTACGAGTGGTCGTTCTCCAACCCGGTCCGCAAGATCTATTACAACCTCACGATGACCGGACTCTCCATCTTCGTCGCCTTCGTCGTCGGCACCGTGGAGCTTGTGTCACTGCTCGCGGAGCAACTGGGTGCGGCCGACCACCGGCCGTGGTCGCGGCTCACCGGCATCGATCTCAACACGATCGGCATCGTCATCGTTGTGACGTTCCTGGTGACCTGGATCGGCGCCGTGACGCTCTGGAAGGTGCGGCGCTTCGACGAGCGGTACCCCGCGCAACGCGCAACCGGTGAGACGGAGCCCTTCCATCGCTCTGGGCCGAGTTGAGGGCCGCCCCCTCGAACCAGAGCCGGGAACCGTGGCCGGGCTGAGCAGGAGCGGCATCACCACGGTATGCCTCTCGCCGAGTCTCGTGCACGAGCAAGGTCCGGCCCATCACGCCACTCAGCATCCCCTATATTGTTAAGGAGATTAGCCGAACAGCGAGTCGAAGCCCTACTCTGAGGTCCGCGCTCCGGCCTAAGGGAACGTGCTTGATCAGGAAGGGAAGGCTTCGCTGGAGCACTGAGGCCCGTCGAAGATTGTCGATCCTGCGTACCGCCGGACACGGTCACGGCCGGTACTCCTGCCGCCGAGGCGAAAGAGAAGTCAGTGGTTAACGAGCGACGCCTGCCGGGGTACTGGACCCCGGCCGGGACCGGCCACGTCCCCGACGCCGCGTACGGGATCCATCAGGAGGATGGCCAGCATGGTGCCCAACACGGGTGCGTGGGGCTCAGCGACTACGACAACGGGGACCCGCTGTTCGGTGCGATGCCCAGCGCGTACGGCACCACGCCCGCTGCTTACGTCGAGCCCGCTCATCAGGCGGCGTACGACACCGGTGGCTATGACCCGGCCATGATGTGGGCCACCCCCAGGCATACGGTGATGAGCTCCTCCGCGGTCGGCGCCGGCCTGGCGGATACGAGCGGTCACGGGAACACAGCTCCGTGGGCAGACTCCACCAACCAGTGGCACAACGAGAGTTACTCCACGACATGCGTCGACGGGCATGAGTCACGGACACAGATGTGGAGCACGGGCGCCGATGCGGATCGCAGTATTCCCTCCGCCTCCCACGGCTCTCCGGACTCCCCCGCCTGGCCGGGCGGTGACGCACCCGGCCAAGAAGCGCATAGCCTGGCTCCCGAGCCCAGGGATGAACCCGCCTTCCTGCTGATACCTCCACTCGAGGACTCCGAAGGCACCACACAGGCTCCTCCCGGACCGTGTCGGGCGGACGCACGCAACCGCCGTGCGTCCGCCCGACGATCCGCGCTGCTGACCGTCGCCGTTCCGTCCGTCGCCGTTATGGCCATGACTGGTGCCGCGGCCGTCTCCGTCAGCGTCGACGACCAGGATGAGAAGGCCACGCAAGCCGCCCCCGACGCGATACCAGCCATCGATCCGTCGGCCGCCAACAGCAAGGTCGACGCACAGCTCGCTGGCCTCACCACCGACGCCGACAACTTCGCCGACCGCGCCAGCCGCACCCAGGAGCGCATCGACCTCAAGCAACGACAGCAGCAGGAGCAACGGCGCAAGGCGGCCGAAGCGGCGCACAGGAAGGCGGAAGCAGCACGGAAGGAAGCGCTCCGCCCGAAGTTCGCGCTCCCCGTCACGCAGCGAGGCGTCGGCGAGCTGTTCGGCGCGGCAGGTTCCATGTGGTCGAGCCGACATACCGGACTCGACTTTCCCGTACCGATGAATACCCCGGTGATGGCTGTGACCGATGGCACGGTCGAGACGAAATGGAATCCTTTCTACGGAAACATGGTCATCGTCACCGCTCCGGATGGCACGGAGACCTGGTACTGCCACCTTGCCAGCGCCAAAGTCCGTGCCGGCCAGGTCAAGGCCGGGGATGTCATTGCCTACGCTGGCAGCTCCGGCAACTCGTCAGGGCCGCACCTGCACCTTGAAGTGCATCCCGGCGGCGGCGACGCGATAGATCCGCTGGCCTGGCTTCGCGCCCATGGCCTCGACCCCACGTAGAGCCGGGTGGGATACGGCGCGTGCGCGCAGGATCGCTTCGACATCCGGAAAGTACTTGTACTTCGACATCCGGAAAGTACTTGTACAGCGTCGCTCGCCCACAGGCATGGCTTCGTACGGTCAGTGGCCCGGTTCCGCCCCAGCGGTGACCGGGCCACCGGAGCCTCATGCCAAAGCACTCCCCTTCTTCCACTTCTCCCAGTCGGTATTCCAGGCGCCGTAGCCGTTGTTCACCGCCACGGTGTCCGTGGACTTGACGACGGTGACGGGATCCCCATAGTTCACGCGGCCAAAGAACCACCTGGCGTCCGCCGTGCTCATACCGATGCAGCCATGACTTGCGTTGGTCCGGCCGAATTTACCCTCATTCCAGGGCGCGGCGTGGGCGTACGTACCCGAGGGGGTGAGCTGGACGTCCCACTTGACCGATTTCATGTCGTACGCCTCGGGGCCGAAGATACCCACGGTCGACGAGTCCATCCGGATGCTGGGGACCTTGCTCAGCACGACCATGGTCCCGTTCCAGGTTTCGAAGGTCTTCTTGCCCGTGGATACCGGCAGGGATTTGACGATCCTGCCGTTCTCGCTGAGGGTCAGCGTCTTCTTGACGACGTCCACCGTACTCACGACGGACTTGCCGATGGTGAAGTCGATCTCGCGCTTCTGTGTGCCGACCAGGTCACCGTTCTCCACGCCGACCAGGTCCATCGTGAACTTCACCTTGGTGCCCGGCTTCCAGTACTCCTTGGGCCGGTAGTCGATTCGGTCCTTGCCGTCACGGTCCTTTAACCAGTTCCAGGCACCCTCGACCGCGGGGGACGCGGTGACGCTGAGCTTCCGCTCAACGGCGGCCTTGTCGTGGATCGGCTTGTTGAACACGATCGACACCGGCAGTGCGATTCCCACCTTCTGCCCCTTGTCGACGTTGTACGTGCCGACAAAGATCTTGTCCTTGTCCAGGGTGGTGACCGTCTGCTTTCCGGTCTTCTTGTTGCCCTCGGGATCGGTGAACCGGGCCACGAGGGTGTAGGTGGTGCCGTACTCCGTGGAGCGGGACGACGTCCACGAGGCACCGTCGGATGCCAATGTGCCGCCCAGTGCCTGGCCCTCACCGGTCGTTACCGAAACCGACTCCAGCCTGCCGTCCTTGGCCTTCACGGTGAGTGGCTCGCCAGGTATGACGTCCTTGCTGTCCATGAGCGGCGAAACCGCGAAGCCGACCGACTCCGCCTGCCTTGATCCGGCCCCCACCCCGGACTGCGAGGGCGAGGAGTCCTTCGCCTTCGAGTCGGTCGAGCCGGAAGCGGTCTGGGAGCACGCGGCCAGCGTCACGAGTGCGGCCGTGGCGAGGGGCGCCGCGGTGAGCCGCCTGCGCCTGAACCCCCGCTTTGCGGGCAACGGATCCCCGCGTTGACTGTCCAGCACGGTCATCCTCCATAGATTGCATCTAAGTGATCTAGTAGACACATAGCGGGACGCACATGGTTCCTGTCAGCTCGACTCACGCACGGAGCTGCAAAAAGAGACTCCCTTTCCGGCAATCCGCTACGAAGCTGCTTAACAGAATACGCCGACAGTGCACCGGCGACCGGAAAACTCGCTGGACAGCGATCCGACGCGCGATCCTGTCGGGAGTTGGCGCCGCTCCCTATATGTCGTCGTGATGGTCGTCGGCACACGCCACCAGGAGGAGCATGTCGCCGCGGCGGGATGGCCGAAGCCATCTTGGTGGCGTGCACGTCTGGGCGTGCTACCGCTACAGCGCGGCCCTAGGACAGTCCGAGGACGCGGAGTGCCAGACCAGCCGCGGGTTTGGGACCGAAGGACGTGGACTTGCGCGGCAACAGCACTCCGGCTCCGGCCAGTTCCCGCACCGTGTCCTCGGTGATCGCCGGCAGCAGGATCGCACTCCCGCTTCCCGGCGTGGCCACGGCCGCGACCGCCTGGCGGGCATCATGGAGATAGCGCACGGCGTCAGGCAGGTCGGGCAAGGAGCAGGCGTAGCCGAGCAGAAGATGGTCGCTGACGGCTGCGGGGATCGCTGCCCACTCCCGGGGATGCCCCGCCAGGGCCTCCTCGTATGCCTTTGGGCTGGGGTCGGTGATGCTCCATGCCTGTCCGGCGCCGACAAGCACCAGTTCGTGAGCTTCGGGCGGGCGCGGCCCTCCGGGAAGCGGCTGGACCCGGACCACCTCCGCCGCGGCGGTGGCTACCTTCCGAGGGTCCAGTTTCGGCACCACCCGGTGGATCGCGGAGAGCCGCAACGGGTGGGTGCGGGTGTCGACCAGCAGGGCGAGGCTGCTGGCCCAAGGGCTGCCCGCTTCCCCGCCCAGGCTCAAACAGGCAGCATGCCGGTGGTGGCCATCGGCGATAAGCGCCTGGCTGCCGGACAAGCCACCGGTGATGAGCGAGAGCTCCCGCTCGTCGTCGCAAGCCCACAGCATGTGGGTGATCTCTCCGATGCGGGCGACAGCTACCGGCGTACGGAGGGTAATGTGCTCGATGACCTGGTCGGCCGTCGATTCCGTACTTCGGTAGGCCAGCAGCAATGGCTCCAGCTGAGCACGGAGTCCTGACATATGTGCGGCGCGCTGCCGGACCACGGGGAGTGAGACGTCTTCGTGCGGCAGTATGGTGTGCCGCGACTGCTCTGTCTCATGGCGCGGCAGAAGAATGTCACCCACCAGTCCGCGTTGCAGGATTCGGGCACCGCGTTGCTGCTGGTAGACGTAGACGGCGGGCTCTTCGTCCCGGCGGAGTACTCCCCGTCGCAGCCAGCTCTGCAACTCCCGGGCAGCAGCCTGGGGGTGGTGTGTGTAGAGCAGGCGGGTCATATGGTGCGGGCGGCTGCTGAGAGCCCGCGCACGTTCGGACCCGAGGTCGTCGTAGGGGGGAGCCACAAGGCCGGACAGATCGCCGGCGCGGTCCGCGTCGTAGCGCACCGCCCGGAATGGGCGGAGCTCCAAGGAGGCCGGCTTCGGCAGGGAGACGGCAGGGGTGGGCATGGATCACTCCTGTTGGAAGGGCACGGCTCAGCGGGGGCGGGCACCTTGAGGTGCCCGCCCCCGGGCCTGTGGCCTGGTTAATCAGACGGTGGTGGGCTGTGGCTCGGGCGTGTGGGTCGCCAGTCGGCCGGTGCGATGCAGGCCGTACAGAGCGACCGCACAGGCGAGGCCGAGTGCGAACAGCGAGATCCACGGCAGTGCGGGCAGCCCGGCGGCGCGGGCGGCATCGAGTGCGGCGCCCGTCAGCAGGTTGCCGAGGGTGATGCCGATCCCGCAGATGGTGTTGTACAGCCCGTAGTGGGTGGCGACGAGCCGGTCAGCGGAGAGGCGGACGATGGTGTCCATCTCGAAGGGGTAGGCCATCATCGTTCCCACCGCCAGTAGCAGCGCGGCGAGCGTCGGCGGCAGGGCGGCGAGCAACCAGAGCCCGACTCCCCTCTCCGGAACCGGCACGGCGGTGGCCAGCAACAGGGGGACGAATGCCAGGCCCATCACCGCCAGGCCACCGGCCAGCGCCTGGCCAGGCTCGAAGCGGGCCTTGCACCATGCGGTCACCCGGGTCTGGCCGAGGATCGTGCTCAAACCGGAGGCGGCGAAGAGCGCCGCCACCCCAGCTGTGCCGAACGTCCCGTCACCGCCCAGCCTGCGCACCTCCAGTGGCAGGGCCAGATACACCTGGAAGGAGAGGACATACGAGCCGATCATGGCTCCGGAGAAGAGAAGGAACGGCCGGTTGGCGAGAATGCCGCGCCACTGCGTGAGCACGCCCGTCTGAGCCTCGCCCTCCGCGGTCTCCTTGCGCCGGGCGGGCAGCGCGCGGATCTGCACGATGCTGAGCAGCGCGAAGATCCCGGCGGCTACCAGGCAGGTGACGCGGAAGTCCACCCCGGTCAGCACCATGCCCGCCAGCGGGCCGAGCAGGATTCCAGCCTGGTAGAAGACGTTGAACAGCGCGAATGCCTCAAGCCTGCGCTCCCCCGCGTCCGCGGCGAGATAGGCCCGCACGGCCGGGTTGAACAGCGCTCCGGCCAGGCCCGTCGCCGCCGAGGCGGCAATCAGCGCGGGCAGCGAGTTCACCAGCCCGAGTGTTGCGAAACCGACGGTGCGCAGAACACATCCGGCGACGATCATTGGCTTGTAGCCAAATCGGTCGGCCAGTGTGCCACCGACCAGGAACATGCCCTGCTGGCTGAAATTGCGTACGCCGAGTACAAACCCGACGACCCAGCCGGCCAGCCCGAGCGGGCCGGACAGATACGCGGCCAGGTAGGGCATGAGCATGTAGAAACCGAGGTTGATGGTGAACTGGTTCGCCATCAACAACTGCACGCTGCGCTCGTACGAGCGCACCTGCTTGACCAGCCCCTTCACCGGCTCTCCTTCGACGCGTCGGACTCGTCGCTCACGACGTCCTCGACCACGTTCCCCTGCGTGTCCCGCAAGGTGAGCGGATCGACCACGGTGGCGCACCGGGTCCAGCGGGCAACCTCCTTCTCATCCACACGACCGATCACCTCCGGTTCGGCAGCCGGAGGGCTGACGAGCAGGCCGTGGGCGGCGCAGTAGTCGTCGTCGTACACCGTCCCCACATAGCGCTGCGGACCGTCGGGAAAGATGGCCGCGATCCGGGCATCCGCAGGCATCGTCCGGGCGAACCAGCCGGCCACCAGGGCGACCGCGCCCACGCTCCACCCACCGGTGGCATAGTGCGAGGTGGCGAGTTGGCGACAGGTCCACACCGCCTCGGCCGGCGCCACCCAATGCACTTCGGAGAAGTTGTCGTACGCGACGTTGCGGGGATAGATGCTGGAGCCAAGTCCGCGCATCAGGCGGGGCCTTGCGGGCTGCCCGAAGATCGTCGAACCGGGGGTGTCCACGCCGACGAGGGTCAGCTCGGGGTAGAGCTGTCGCAGGACGCGGGAGATGCCCGCGGAGTGGCCGCCGGTACCGACGCTGCACACCAGTACGTCGAGATGGCCGAGTTCACTGGCCAGCTCCAACGCGAGTGGAGTGTAGGCGGCGACATTGTCCGGATTGTTGTATTGGTCCGGGCACCAGGAGTCGGGATGCTGCTCCAGCAGCCTCTGCACACGCTCTCGGCGGGCCTGCTGCCAGCCGCCGGTCGGGTGAGGCTCGGCTACGACGTTGACATCGGCTCCGTACGCGGCCAGCAGCCGAGTCATGGACAGTTCCAGCCCCGGGTCGGTGACCAGGGTGACCGGGTGTTCGTACACCATTCCCGCCAGCGCGAGCCCCAGGCCCAATGTTCCGCTGGTGGATTCGATGATCCGTCCGCCGGGCCGTAGTTCGCCACGGGCACGAGCCCGCTCAACCATGTGGAGCCCCGGGCGGTCCTTGATACCGCCAGGGTTGAAGCCCTCAAGTTTGGCCCAGAAACCGCGCCCGGCCGGGGCCAGCGGCTCCGACACCCGGAGCAGCGGCGTGTTCCCGACCAATCCCGCCAGCGCGGGTTGACCGGAGGTGACGGTTGTCTTCGTCATTGACTGCATGCTTTCGCTCTCGCTCGATGAATGCACAATGCGGGTTCATTACGCGCGCCACGGTGACCAAGACGGATCGGCGATCCGCGCTCGACACCTTTGGCACGCGGCATCCGGCAATGCCGACTGCGAGCGAGTGGTCTAGATGCGCCATCGGGACGATCGGACGAGTGTCATCCGGCCCGTGCGTTTTATGCGGTGTCGGCGGGTCTCACGCCGCACCAGGGGATGCCCCATAGCCGGGGATACGGCGACGAGAAACGCCTGAGTATCCGCGCGATCAAAGGGACACTCAGCCGTCTGAGTCGCTAGGCGGGCCACGGCGTCCGACCCACATTCCCTTTCCCCGTGCGGGGAGTGGGGCCCATGGGGCTGCCCGTCCTCGGCCGCCATAACCGAAGACGCGGCAGAAGCTGATGTCAGAGCTTGCGGCTCCTGCGTCGAGCCGTGGGCGACGGCACACAGAAGGAGCGCCAGCACGAGACCGCCCCTGATGACTGAGGCGAGTCGGCGCCACCCCGATGAGCCGGGTGCGGCCCACCGGGCATGCGCGAGCGTATGGGAATGCGTCGGCACAGGTCCTCCGTGCGGCTGCCGCCTCTCCAGTCAAGACGGAGAGGTGAGCAGGCATGGGTGGGGCAGAACGGCATCGACGAACGTGACCTGGATACCCATAACGGGCATGGAAACCGGGTCTCGTCGCGCCAGGTCAGCCGAACCGGTGAAAACCGGGAGGCAGATGGGAGGACATGACGCTCCTACACCTGCTGTAGCACGGACGCTCTCAATGCCGTGTGGGATGACCAACGAGAAGGTTCCACTCCGGAGAGGCACCGCCTTAGCGGGACACACTCAGAAGGAGTAGATCCGCGAACGGATACTGCAAAGCAGGGCGCCGCCAGGGCCGCCCCTCGCTGTGGTTGCCCGGATGCACACTGCTCCCCCGGGTGTGACGCTCCATGCCCGTCATGTCGATCGTCCGCCTCCGCCACCGAAGGCGAAGTCTGCTCGGCCGGTTTGTGTGCACCCCCAGCCGCCGCCACCGCAGGAGCGGCCGCACCGCTGGTCAGATGGCCTCTTACGCTGTCCACATGCGCGGCGTGCGTGATCACGACACCGAACAACAGCACGGCTACAGCCAGCACACGCAGCAGCGGGCCCGCATCACAACGGGTCCGGAACATACGCCGGGGCGACCTAGCCGTAACCATGCCGTGATCCTAACGGCTCTTCGAGGGCGATCGGCCAACTCCCACGAAACGCGACGTTAACGAGCCAAGCAAATGGCCCGTTTGCTCCGGCCGGTCTTGTGAGACTGGACAGCGGTTCGCGGGCACCAATGCCCCAGCCGTGGCCGTCGCTCCCACGACTCGGCAGCAGTGTCCGTATCCGGCGAGCCCGGCATCGTCCTGGACGACTGAGGTGACGCCGTGAGCATCACCCATCCCCCGACCGGGCGGCGAGCGAGGAGGACGCCTTCCGCGCCACCTTGCGCCATGGGACGACGATGCGAGACACGCCCGTGGCGGTGACCGCCGCCGTCGACCCCGAGTGGTGGCTCGGCGCCCGCCAGGCCCACTCCGGCATGCACGTACTCCATGCCGCCCTGCGCCAGATCCTCGGTCCGGGCGCACTGCGGTCCGGCTCCTATAACCGCCCGGGCCACCTGCGCCTCGGCTTCCCCTGGCGCGGCGCCCTCTCGGCAACCGCCCGCAGTGAGATCGAGAGGCCGCCAACCAGGCCCTGCGCCGCGACCTGCCGGTCGGAGTGCGCTGGATGACGCTCCCGGAGGCCAAGGAGCTGGGCGCCCTGGCACTGTTCGACGAGACCTACGGCGAGAAGGTCCGGGTCGTGGAGATCGGCGGCGTCTGGTCACGGGAGCTGTGCGGTGGCACCCGCGTCGAGCACGCGGCGCGGATCGGCGTCGCGCTGGCCTCGGAGTCGTCGGTCGGCGCGGGCATGCGCCGGCTGGAGGCCGCGGTCGGGATCGAGGGCTTCGCCTACCTGGCCCGGGAGCGGTACCTGGTGAACCGGGTCGCCGAGCAGCTCCAGGCGCCGCGCGGCGAGCTCCCCGACCGGGTCGCCGCCGCATTGCCCGAACGGCTGAAGACCACTGACCGGGAGAACCAGCGGCTGCGGCGGCAGGCCCACCAGGCCCGGGCCGCCGGTCTCGCCGCCCAGGCGGCGGACGTGCGCGGCACCCTGGTGGTCACCACGACCACACAGGACGACGCGCGAGCGCTCGCTGTCGCCGTACGGGACGCCGCCGCTCAGGTGCAACGGTTGCTGGGCGGCCGTGGCGGCGGCACACCGGACTTGGCGCAGGGCGGCGGTCTGCCCACTGATCGGCTGGCCAGGGCCCTGGAGTCCGTACTCGGGATCGTCGCCAGAGCATAGGCCGCATCCGATCGACGGCGCGTGGATCCCCACACAACACACAGGTTTGCGTAGGACCGGGGAGTGAGAGAACCGGCGCTCGGCGTGCCCTGCGGTGGGCAACACTTCCTGGCAGCTGCGGGCAAGCTGGCCACTGGCATGGCAAGTGCGCGACAGCTGTGGAGGTGGCACGGTATGCACGATCCATGGGGTCTTCCGTCAGAGATACAGCGGCTGCGAGGGCACGCGGAACGCGCCTTTGTCGAAGTGCAGCGGGCGGACACAAAGGCAACAGCGTTGTGTGGGATAGCCGGTGGGCTACTGGCCGCAGGGGTCGCCGTACTGTCGAGTGCAGATGGCCTGCCCCTGCTTGCGGTGCTGTCCCTGGTACTGATGTGCCTGCTGCTGATGGCCGCGATAGGGGCTGCGCTGCTCGCGCTGCGGCCCACGGTCCCAAGGTCGGGCTTGCGCGCCGAACTGATACGCGAGGCGGTCGTACACCACAGGGCCGGTGTGAGTGCGTCGGCGCGGGGTGAGTTTGAGCGTCACGTTGAGGCCCACCGACTGTGGGTACTCGCCTGGCTGGCGGACAGAAAGCTGCGAGCTGCCCGTTGGGCCGTCGATTGCGCCCTAGCAGCCCTCATCATGGCTGGATTGTGCTTGTTGAGCTGCTTTTTGGTTAGTTGAGACCATCACCGAAGTATGTGGGCCACACATCTGGGGGGACGTGTGTATCAGCCGCATGTCACGGTGATCGGTGACGCCTTATGGGCACGATTGAAGACGCTGGCACCGCAGCGAAGCCGACCTGCCAGGAGTGTGCTGCTGCGCCAGGGAGATCCAGCGACACACGTCATCCTGCTGGAATCCGGGTCAGCGCTGATCACCCTGGCCGGAGACTGCGGCGAGAGGACACTTCTTGCCGTGCGCGGCGCCGGCGAGTTACTCGGAGAACTGGCCGTTTTGGACTCCCAGCCGCGCACGGCCACCGTCATCGCCGCCGAGACCTGCCACATCCGCATCATTCCAGCCGTCGGCTTCCTCACGTTCGTGCAGGAGCATGATCTACTCGCTCCCCTACTGCGCCACGCCATCGCCCGGGTCAGGGAGTCGGAGGCCGTCCGACTCGAACTGGCCACCGCGTCCGTGCCGCTGCGCCTGGCATCGGCTCTGTCCCGACTGGTCGACGCCGCCTCCACGACTGCCTCGGATCTCGCCGTGCGTCTGACACAGACAGAGCTGTCGCAGATGATCGGCGCTTCCCGCAACGCGGTGGTCAATGCGCTCAAACCCTGGCGCGAGCAGGACTGGGTCCGCACCACTTCCAGTGGCGGGCTCCTCGTTCGCGACATCCAGGCGATTCAGTCGCACGCACGTACACAGGCGTGACGGGTCGCACTTCCCGCATGCCCACTGCTGGGCAGCGGTGCAGGTCCTGCCGGATCAGCATGGGCACTCCCCTGACCACCCGTGCTGAAAGGACGGTGCCCGATGGACGCGCCGCTGCACGCAGAGCCCGCAGACGTACCCGCTGAACTCGCCCTGGTGGCGATTGACATGGAGAAGTACAGCCAGATCCCCGAAGCGAGGATGGCCGTCGCGCGAAGCGACGTGGACGACATCGTGACGACCGTGCTCGCCGAGTGCCGACTACCTGCCCCGCAGGATCTCCACCGCGGCTACAAGGACAGCGGAGACGGGGCGATCCTGCTGTTCCCGCCCTCGGTACTTGCCCGGCTCGTGGACCCGCTGCTGGGCCGACTCAATGCAGCGCTGATGCGCTACGAACGGTACCGGCTGGCCAGCAGCCCGCTCCTGCGGCTGCGTGCGAGCGTGCACGTCGGTCCGCTCTCCCTTCCCCACCACCGCGGCAATGCCATCAACGAGACCGTCAGGCTGCTGGACAGCGAGGCAACCCGCCAAGCGCTGTCCGCCGCCAAGGACAGCACTGCCTTCCTCTCGGCCGCGCTCTCCGAGATCGTCTACCAGCGCACCGTGTACGCAGGACGCACGCCGGACCTGGGCGAACACCACTTCCTCCGGACCGTTGCCCGTGTCAGCAACAAGCCCGGCTTCGAGCAACCCTGCCGGATTCACGTGCCGGGCCTGACCGCCACGGCCATACGCCCCTACCTCACCGACACCCCATCACCGACTTCTGCCCTCTCCCCCACCACGAAGCCGAGCGATCCACCGACGGCACCGCTTGCCGACCGCAGCGCCACGTTCCAGTTCCACGCCCAGGTCAGTGACTCCACGATCGCCGAGCGCATCGACAACCTGCGGATCGACCGTCGCCAGCGATGAGGTCTCCGGCCGTCTGCCCTGCCACCGTCCCTTCTCTCAGCCTGGAATTCCCTGATGTCTGATGCATCGTTCGACCCCTCCCGCTCCGAGGCACCGATCAACGAGGTTGATGAAAGCCAGTCCAATGGCTCCGGTAATTGGCTCCAGCGCCGGTTGCGCCCGGGCACCGGCACTCCGGATCGCCCGGAGGCCGACCCCGACGGCCCCTCTCCTGTTTACCCGGAGCTGGATGCCACCGTCCCCGCGCCGCAGTTACACAAGACCGCCAGTGCGGCCACCCACCTGCACGGGGACGTCGATGTCGTCGCCAACGTCATCGAAAAACTCATCTGGGAGACGCGAAAGCAGGACTTGCTGGACGGCGTCGAGTTCAGCCGCAAGCAGCTGTCCGAAGAGCCATTCGTTCGCAGCACGCACTGGGACACGGTCTGGAAGCAAATCATCAATCCCGATACCAGTCGCCCTCGGCAACCCGTGATCATCGTCGTGGCACCCCGTTCATGCGGTTCCACCACCTTCGCTCTGCGGTTGCTGGCCGAGCACACCGCTGACAACACCACCGTGGTCAAACTGGACGCGGACTGGAACACCCCCAGCAGGGGGCGCCTGCCGCTGGAGAAGGCGCATGCCTACCAGCTCGATCTCAAGCATCCGGAAAACGATCAGGTATCGGCTGACTTCCTCAATGCGCTGTCGAAACACGCCGCCAACCTCCGCGCCTGCCGCTCCTACTTGGCACTGACCGTGGCCCAGGACCTGTGGAAGGATCATCGCCTCAGCGAACGTGACGGCATCCAAGTAGTCCGTCTCCATGAGGCGCCCGATGCCCAGCACGTGGTCGAGGCGCATTTGAAGGCCCACGGCTACGACCAGCTGGTCACGTCGCTGAGGTCCTTCCCAAAGGCCACCGCGTCCTTGCGCGGACTCACGGCGGTGGCCGCCGTGCGGGCCGCGCGCACCGTCGTGATGGCCTGGAAGGAACACACCCACGCCCAGCAGTCACCAGTACACAGCAACAGCGACGGTGAGTCCCAAGAGGGTCTGGACGATCGCATCACCGCGGCGCTGACCGATTGGCGCGGAGAACTCGACAGCCGGTTCGGGGAGATGAATGGCCTGCACGCCCACGACAACCCCTCACTCACGGTGGAGGACCGCTGTTTGCTGCTCGCCCTGGCCGTGCAGCAGTCCGCCCCCATGCCTGTCGTGGGGCGCAGTGCGGCCTCTCTGCTGGAAGCCATCGGTCACGTCCCTGCCGCCACTGGTGCAGCAGCGGGATTCTCACCGGCTGTCCACGCCCTGGCGGGACGGGGTATGCGGCGGCGTATTCAGGATGTCGGGGCCCGAGTCGACATGCAGGACACAGTTGTCTTCGATCGGCCCACGTACGGACGTGCGGTGCTGGAGTACGTCTGGGACAACTACCACGTCATGCGCGAGCCCCTGCTGACCTGGCTGGTCGAGACAGCCAAAAGCGCTGAGCCGGAAGACCATGCGGTGGGTGCGCTGGCCGAACTCACCGTGCGACACGGAACGGTGGAATACCTCGCCACATTGGGCGAGCTCACCAGCCGTAGTCGACCAGAAGTACTCGGTGCGGTCATGGAGAGCGCAGTGCGCGACGAACATGTCGGACGTCTGGCGTGGGAGGCGCTCTACCGGTGGGCGGAACAGGATAGTTACGCGCCTGCGGTGATTGCGCTGTGCCGACGCGTCCTGGAGGACTCTTCCGCCGCCACTTCGCTGGCCAAGCGGGCCATGGTGCGGCTGCGCCGGATCGCACACACGTCCGACGAACCCACCGTGGTCAGTCAGGTCCTGACCGCCTACGACGATCTGGCCCAACACTCCGCCGTGGCCCAACGGCTGGCGAGCGAAGTCCACGGCTGGCAGAGGGGCAAACTATCCGCCCGCAGTGGCGCACTGGCCTTCCTCGCGTTGATGACCGTCCGCCGCAACGGCAAACCGTGGCTCGTGTGCGAGCCTCCCCAAGACATCGACGTACAACGAGCTGTCCAAGAGCTGCTCGCCTCTCCAAAGACCACTTGCCAGATTACCTCTCGCCTGACGGACTGGATCCGGTCTTGTTCCGCCGATCCCAGCACCTACACACAGTTGCGCGACCAGCTCTTGCCAGCGCTGCGCGGCCACAACATGTTCGAGGCCGGCATGAAGCTCATGAAAGAGCTGCGCGGCATCTCCACAGTCCAGGGCATCAGCGTGGCTGACGACTTCTACAACCACCTCGTCGACAGCCGTCTGCACGGAGTCTTCCCGCTCAACGGGGGCACCGTATGAGGTGGCCGTGGCACCGCGCCGTCCGTACCAGTACGTCCGTCCAGCCGCGTCTGCTGCCCAGCGCCACCGACGGCATCGCATTCGAAGCGGTCTATACGATCACCTGGCGACCACACTGGCGCGTCCCTGCCAACATCGAGGAAACAGTACGCACCAGCGTGCACGCGACGGCCTGCGAGACAGCGGCACGCCTGGAAGCCGCGGACCTGCCCGCCGCGCAGGACGCCGTCAACGCCTCCATCGGCAGCCTGGCACGCCGTGTCCGGGACTACTACCTGCTCACCGCCTACGCGAGCCTCGGTCTGCCCACGGCAGGTCAGGAGTTACTGGCTCAACGAGCGGCGGACGAGCAGCGCATCCGCCGCCTGCGCTTCTTGAAGGAGAACCTCTACGATCACCCCGATCTCGTCGTCCTGGACCAGCTTGAGCACCACGACCCCGGCGCACTGGGAGACGAGTACCTTGCCGAACTCCAGCGCCTCGCTCGCCTGATCTACTCCTGCGACCGCTGGTGGTTCCCGCTCCTGCAGCAATGGGAGCAGATCGGCCAAGGATTCAAGGACGTCGAAAAGCGACAGCAGGCCATGCTCGTGCTGTCCGACTCTCTCAAAGCCCTGAGTGGCGACAGCCCGCCCAGCGGCCACACGCCGTTGGACGTGCCTGAGACCGACGGCGACCCGCTGAAGGCTCATCCATGAGGCTCATCCTGTGGCGGGTACTCCTCGCTCCCCTCACCAGCCTCCGAGCCCTGCTCATCCAACGGCGCAGCGTCACGACCCTGTCCTACGACACTGCCTGGCGGCAGGCACGCCTACACCGTTATCCGGATGAAATGGTCTATCGACTCCACGGCCACGAAGCCGCCACCGCCCCCGACCAGACGTCCAGTCCCCGATCATCTTCCGACCCCTCCCAAAGACGAGCCGACCGGCACACCTGAACCGAATATCCCCGAAGCCAAGAACGAAGAACGCAGCTGTGGTCGGGTAGCCGGATCACAGCAGCGGCGAACCGTCTCATAGGGAGAACGTCGTCTCGATGGTGGCCAGTGACCCCGGTGACCACCGCCCGTCGCCGTTCCCATCTGTCTGGTGTCCTGCCCTGGCGCATCGAGCGCATCAGGCGACGCCCGAGGACGGGTTCGCCGGGCTTGCGGGGGCCGAAGACCGCGTCGATGACTGTCCGGGTGCCGCAGGCCACCAGGGCGATGAGCAGGACCTGCGGGTAGCCGGAGGCGGCGGTGTACTGGTTGGCGCCCTTGCCCAGCTTCGCCCGCACGTCCGGGTCGTCGGCGACATCCAGATACGTGCCGTCGACGGCAACCACCAGCAGCCCGGCCCAGCGGGCGCCGGCGGTTCGGACCGCGCTGGCCGGACCGCGGAGCAGGTCGAACAGGGCCCGCAGCGGGCGCACTCCCAGACGGCACCGGGCATGCCACAGTCCGGTCGCGGTGATCTTCGGCAGAGGCAGGCTGCCCAGCGCGCCGGTGAGCTTGGACCACACAGCCGGGTAGCCACACTCCTCGAACAGCGCAGCGGCCAGCAGCAGGTAGACCACCACCCGGGCGGGTAGTTTCCGCAGCCGCTGCTGGGTGGCGCCACACTCGATGAGGACCTCGTCGACCATCTCGAACGGCACGATCTGCGTCAGCTCGCCCAAATGCCCCGGAGCGAAGACATCCTCGGCTACCGCGATCTTGCGGGTGATGACACACTGACCTGACAGCGGAGCCTCCGGTGCTGTGAACGGCTTGTCTTGGCGGACCAGCCAGTTCTACCGGGGCTCCGCTTCCCACGTCCGGGCTTCTTCCAGATCAGACCCCACTTGCAGCCACGCTCAGACCCGTAACTTCATGGCCTTGGGCAAAAGGCACCCATCCAGCAAGACCCCGCGCTCATCAACGCACTGCCAGCCGGACGGTGCGAGATCGCGAGACTCCCCGACCCCATGCGCCGCCGGATGTTCGAAGCCTTCCGACTGAAGATCCACTACGACAAACGCACCAGCAGTGCCCGCTGCCAGGTAGTGCTCACCAGCGACACGATCGACGCAACGGCCCGCATCGCCACAGAAGCGATGCGGGCCGGTCGCACGGACGGGATTTCGTTTCCCATCTGCGTTGTGCCCCCGGCATGGTCGTACTGCTGGACCGGGGATTTCGCCACCAACGCCTTCCTGCAGGCCGTGGACGACACCGGTGCCGACTTCCTGGCCCGGCTCTCCGCCGCGCGCAAGCCGCCCGTCCTGCGACGGCTCGACGATGGCTCCTTCCTCTCCAGGATCGGCACCGTGGAGGTCCGCATCATCGAGTGCGAGATCGCCGTCACCACCACCGCCGGACGGCACACAGGCGTCTACCGCCTGGCCACGACCCTGCTCGATCACCGCCGTTGCCCAGCGTTCGAGCTGGTCAGGCTGTACCACGAGCGGTGGGAAGTGGAGTCCGCCTATTTCGCCATCAAGCAGTCCATGCTCGGCCGCCGTGTACTGCGGGCCCGTACCCTGCCGGGCATCGCGCAGGAGATCTATGCGTTGCTGACGACCTACCAGATGATCAGGATCGCCATCGCCGACACCACCTGCACCGTTCCTGGAGCCGACCCGGACCGGGCCAGCTTCAGCGTCGCCTTTCAGACCGCCCGTGACCAGGTCATCCAAGCCGCGAACGTGTTCGCCGACACCACCGTCGACCTCATAGGCGCCATCCGGCGGGCGGTCCTGGAGCACCTCCTTCCCGCACGCCGCCTGCGCCTCAGCCCCCGCGCCGTCAAACGCCCCATGTCCCGCTACGCGTACAAGAGCCTGCGCGTCGATCGACGCACCTATAAGGCCACCATCAGCATCGACATCCTGTGACACAGCTGATCAGCCCATAACTTCATGGCCTTGGCCTTTTGCCGGTGGCTGGCGATCTCCGCTTCCTTGGCCTGGATCTGATCATCGAGCTCGGCGACCCGCGCCTGAACCCCTTGGATGAACCGGCGGTCGGGGTCATCGGCGAGTTCGAGGGCGTGGAACTGACGCTCGCGCCGCTTTTTGAGGTCCGTCAGGGCATCATTGAGGGCTTTGTCCCGTTCTACGTGCTGGCGTCCTTCGTTCGCATCGGCTTCGGGCAGTGCGGCAGCCAGTAGCTCCCGTCGGTCGGGACCGAAGATCCGTGCGGCGAAGAACTCGTGCAGCGGCTCCAGGAGGTAGGTCTCCTTGATCCACAGACTTTTGGGATGGTCCGGTGGGATGTACTCGGGTTTGGGAGCGCAGACGTAGAAGCCGCGGTCTCGTCGTGCCTTGCCGAACATGCGCCGCTCACAGATCGCGCAGAACAGGAATGCCTGATACATGGCGATGCTTGGGGTGGAAACTGCGTGGTCACACCGAGCGGGGCAGTGCTGATGGATTTCGAGCGCACCTCACAGGGGCCGCCGGAGTGGGACCTGGCTTGCATTGCGGTTGATTACGAAACTTTCGGGTCAATCTCGAAAGAAGGATACGGCCGTTTCTGCGAGGCTTACGGATGCGACGTCATGAGCTGGGTCGGCTATCCGACGCTACGCGGAATTCGTGGGCTCCGAAAGGTCACTTTTGCCCTGCAGATTGCGGACGAGAACCCACAGGCCGTCGCTCAGGCCCGGTATCGCATCGCCCGCGTGCGGGGACTGCACGGGCCGCGTCCGTGGGGCTGGAGCGCCGTCGCTTGACCGACGGGATCTCACCGAGCATCCTCCGCCCCCTCGTCTCCGGTCTTCTACCGAACGACGTGCCTGAATGCGAGGCCCACCGCCGGGCATCGGGCATAGGCGTCTTCCGAGGCGTACGGGGGACCCATTTCGAGTGGGACCCATTCGGTCGGTGTCGCACCCACTACGCTCGTACCCTTCTTTCGCAGGTCCTCAGACTTTCCCAGCCCTGGGTCGACACCTTGCTGCGTACTGTCTTCGAACAAGCCGATCACTGCCGTCCGCGCACCAACGCCCGCCTCCACCGGTCGAGTCAGAAACAAGTGACCCCAGTCTCACCGCCAAGATCACCACATAGCCTCAAGAACGAACCGCCGAATGGCTGTCGGTACACCGCTTCAGCGGAAGTGGCCTGATGCCGTCCAGGCATGCCAGGCCGGGCTGGGGTGACCCTGCCCCTCTCCCGGACCGTGAGGAAGCATGCCCACGGGTGCGGGGAGCAGCGAGTGGTGATCCCGCAGGCCCGTACGGCGCGGGGACCATCCCCGCGGGCGCGGGGAGCAGGTCTGGGGAGACCGTGGGCGCGCCCCATCAGGGATGGGTTCGGTGTTCCACACCGCACCCCGGACGGACCTGGCGTACCGGCTTTCTACGCGCTGGTGATCGCGAACAGGACGATCAGGTCGGAGTGGATCAGCCCCAGCGGGGCGTCCTCGGATGGTGTGCGCCTGATCTGGTCGTGGTCCCGGTGGCCGTGAACGATGACGACGTGCAGAGGTAACGGAAGCGTGCGGTGCGCGCTGAGGCGATCAGCGAGCCGCAGGGGTCGGCAAAGCGCCGGTGTCGCGGCGCTGCCAGGTGCTGCGGGTCGCGGCCGGGCGGGGCGCGGTGGCCCTGGCGGATGCCCTGGAGGCCGGCCGGCTTGACACTGCCGTGCCCGTAGTGCAAAGCTGACCGACCTATGTGCAGGGGAATATAGGGTGTGCGGTGCTTCTCGACTACGTGATTCTCGGAATGCTGACCCTTCGCCGCCTGTCCGGTTACGACTTGCGCAAGTGGATGGAGGGGCCGGGCCGGTACATCGGCTATGGGGTCAAGCTGCCGCAGATCTACCGTCGGCTCGTGAAGCTGGTGGAGCGTGGTTGGGTGGCCTTCGACGTCGACGTGCGTGAGAGAGCTCCGGACGCCAAGGTGTACCGGCTGACCGAGGCGGGGCGTGAGGCCCTGCTGGAATGGGCCCGGTCGCCCTACGAGCCGTCCTCGCGTCCGATGGACCCCGACTTCAGACTGCGCTTCGTTTTCGGGGGGCAACTCGACCGTGAGATCGCGATCTCGGTCGTCCGCACCGAGCTCGAATACCGCCTCAAGTACGACGCCGCGACGCCGGAGCAGCCGCGCGCCGACCAGTACGAGCCCGAGATCCCCGAGCTGGACCTGGACTGGGCGCTGGGCCTTCACACCGTGGTCCGCGAACTCGGCTTCGCCACCACGTCCTCGTACATCGCGTGGCTGAAGCTGACTCTGAGCCGTCTGGAGGCAGGCCGCATCCTGCCCTGAGTCACCGGGCGGACCTGATCGGGTGTACTGGAAGCGCGGGTCTGCTCTCGAGGGGCGGGACGTACGTTGCGGCGGTCACGCATGAGGTCCCCGCGGGCATGCCGGGCGGGTGTCTCGGCGTCGGTCGAACTCTGGTCCTGGATCACTTTCGGGATGCTGTTGGTGATCTCTAGGTCGTGAGTCTTTGGCAGATTCGCTGGAAGTGGCTCGTCGGTCGGGGCTGGCGGGCTGGGGCCGTGCCGGGTGGAAAACACTCGCTGAGGCGGATGATGTTGGCTCCGGCGGCTGTCAGCACGTGCTGGACATGAGTCCTGGCCAAGCCTCGGTAGCGGCAGGGGCGGAGTCCATGAGCGTGGACGGTCTCGGAGACAGTGGCCTCGCAGCCCGCGCGGATGGCAAAGCGCCGACGCCACTGATTGGTCTTCCGTTCCCTCCGGACCTTCGTCTGGATCTTCTGCTGGGGCTCTGGCAGAAGGAAGATGTGGCGCCCTTTTCCGTCGACGTTGCCGGTGAACTGAAGCCTGTCCTCGCACTCTCTGCAGGCTTTGCGGGGGAAGAGAACCAACAGCCGGGGGTGCCCATCACCGAGAGTGGATTTCCACGGCGGGCTGGTCACACCGCGCGGACAGGTCAGGGTGCGGGCCTGCCAGTCGATGCGGAAGTCCTCTTTGGCAAATACGGCCGCTGGGAGGCACGGGGATCGTCGCGGACCGGACCGAGCAGTCCGATGCCCCACCGCTGTTCGGCGCGGTGGACGCTGTCCGGAGTGACGTAGCCACCGTCGACGACGTGCTCTGTCGGCTGGAAGCCCTGCGCGGTCAGGCCCTGGTGGATGCGGTCTACTGGACCATGGCACTCGTGCCGAGGCGGGATCAGACCGACCGTCCGCCTTGGTCTTGCCGGTGTTCCTCTGCTCGGTTGCCCGTCGGCGGCCCGGTCGCGCGTGGACTTCGGTCCGCGCCCGCGCAGTTGGCCATCGCCGTCGTACCAGTACTGCTGAACCCAGACCTGCCGCAATACCTGCACGGCGAGCAGGTCCCGCAGTCCGGGCGGCGCGTCGCCCTGGTAGACGGCCCGCAGAATGTGCATGCCGTCCTCGCCGACCTTCAGGACGTAGGCGATCAGCGCGTCCCCGCCGCGAGGCAGCCGGTCATAACCCACCGGCCGGCCATAGCGGTCTGCCCACTCCCGGGTGACGAGCCGGGCCAGCCATTCCTCACAGGGCTCCGAGAGCTCCTCCAGAGCGGTCCGTAAGGTCTCGGCGACCAGCTCTCCCCGGTTCAGACGCCGGACCGCAGCGAGCACATGGGTAGAGTCCGTCCGCACCCGGCCGCAGCGTTTGACCAGCCCAGCCGCCACAAGATGGCCGACCATCACAGCCAGCAGCCGGTCGGCCCGGTCACCCTGGGCATCCGGCCCCTGAACTCCCTCAGTACCGAGAAGTCGAACCCCGGATCGTCCAGCTCCAGCCCCAGGCAATACTCCCAATCGAGACGGCACCGCACGGCCTCAGCGGCCTGCCGGTCGGTCAGGTTCTCGGCGTACTGCAGCACGGACACCAACGCGAGCCGGGCCGATGACAGCCCCTTTCTCCCGTCAGCCGGATACCAGTCCGCGAAGCCCTCATCGACGAACAGTTCATCCAGCCGGTCCCGCACCCACATCGCGGCCGTGCCTCGCGGATTACTCGCCCGAGCCATCCGCACCGTCAACGACGGAACCACCCGCCCCGCACCCGAGCCCATCGCCATCGCGGCCCTCCGACCGCTCGATCCGCTCCGCTCAGACAAGAGCAGCACACCCAAACCAACCAGGAACGGAAGACCGCACAGCTTCACCCCAACGCGCGAAGATCACCAACAGCATCCCCAAAGTGATCCAGAACCACGATTCACCCGCCGTCGACACGGGTGCCTCTCGCCTCGTGCGCGCCGCCGTCCGTCATCCTTGGTCTTCCGGCGTCACTGCGAGATCGGCGGCCACCCTGAAGCCGCAATTGGCGGTGGCGGACTCTGGTGTGTTCCCTGTGCGGGCCGCCACCCGGTAGCGGTTGCAGTACGAGTGGTGGCACAGGTAGGAACCGCCACGGGTGACACGGTCCCTGCCTCGTGACGGGCCTCGGGGATCACGCCGTGGGCTCTGCCGGTACGTCACGGGGGAGTACCAGTCCGCGCACCACTCCCATACGTTGCCCGAGGTTTGATGGAGCTCGTAACCGTTGGGCGGGAAGCTGCGCACAGGAGTCGTGGTGAGGTGGCCGGCCCGCGGCGAGCTCCGCTCTGGAAAGGTTCCCCGGAAAATGGCGCAGCGCGGCACTCCCTCGGGCTCCAGTTCGTCCCCCCAGGGATAGCGCTTTCCGGTGAGCCCGCCGCGTGCCGCGTATTCCCACTCCGCCTCGGTCGGCAGTCGCACACCCGCCCATGCGCAATATGCCTGGGCGTCGTGCCAGGACACGTGGACGACCGGGTGGTCGTGCCGCTCACGCCACGACGAGCCCGGCCCGTCCGGGTGCGCCCAGTCGGCACCTCTGACCACCAGCCACCACTCGGCACCCGGGACCGCCCCCAGGATGTCTTCGGGACGGCCTCGCACCGCGAGATGGAAGACCGCGGAGGAACCGTAGCGCTCCGCGCCCGTGCGGTAACCGGTCGCTTGCACGAATGTCGCGAACATCGCGTTGGTCACCGGTGTCGCGGCCACCGCGAACGGTGACAACTCCACCTCGTGCACCGGGCTCTCGCCATCGGCCTCGTAGCCTTCGTCGAAGGCGTCGCCCATCTCGAACACTCCTCCGGCGAGCGGCAGGAGGGCCTCGGGATAGGTGCCGCGTTTATAGTCACGCTTCTCAAGAGATGGTTCAGGCGCGGGCGGGCGCTCCTGGCGCGCGGATCCGCAGCAGGCGCTCATGGGGACTCCTTGTCGCAAGAAATAGCAGGTAGAGCAAGGGAGCGTGCCGCCTCGACGGCGATGGTGCGGCGGGTCGAAACCTGAGGGAAGTCTGACGGAAACCTTGACATGCGTCCAGGTCAAGTAGATAACTAAGAACATAGTCACCTGAGGGTGACGGGAAAACGGGCCGCAACATCGCCACCCCGTGCTCCGGACCACGGGAGTACGCCACACAAGGACGGCCGCCTCTCACCCCCGGAGCGCGGCGCGACCCGCACCGGCTCCGGCCGGACGGGGCCCAGCACCCGCATCGGGCTCAGCATGCTGCCCGCCCACCTCTTCCCAGCCAATCCTCGACAGGAGGCCCGATCCGGCATGCGGATCATTTATGTCGATGTCGACACCTTGCGTGCCGATCACACCCAGCCCTACGGCTACTCCCGTGAGGTCACACCCCACCTCGCCGAGTTCGCGGAGAAGAGCGTCGTCCTGGATCGCTACTACTGCTCGGACTCACCGTGCCTGCCCTCGCGGACGGCTCTGACCAGCGGCCAGTTCGGCATCACCAACGGCGTGATCGGCCACTTCGGCGAGGCCGCCCGGATGCGCCTGGAGGCCGGACACGGCAATGAGCCCACCCGGCCCATGCTGGGCCAGCGTTTGCAGGAGCACGGCTACTACACGGCCGCCGTCTCGATGTTCGCCGAGCGGCACCGCGCGTACTGGTTCCTGGCCAACTTCCGCGAGAGCGTCCGAGCCACCCCCACCCTCAGCGACGAGCCGGCCGATGCCATCAACCGGGTCGGCCTGGACTGGATCCGCCGGCACGCCGACGAGGACAACTGGTATCTCCACCTCACCTACTGGGATCCGCACACCAACTACACCCAGCCCCATGAATGGACCGAGCGCGCCGCCGCCTCCGGGCCGGCCCCTCAATGGCCCGATGAGGAGACCATCACCGCGCACGCCGAGATCTACGGCCCCCGCAGCGCCCTCGACCTGCACTACGCCTTCGTACCGCGAACCTCGCCCGTACCCGAGAACATGCCCGACGCCATCCGCAACCGTGCCGACTTCGAGCACCTCATCAACGGTTTCGACGGCGGTGTCATGTACTGGGACCACCACTTCGGGGAGCTGCTGCGCACGCTGGAGGAACTCGGCATCGCCGACGACACCGCCGTCATCGTCAGCGCCGACCACGGTGAGTCCTTCGGAGAGAACGGCTCGTACGCCGAACACGGCCTGGCGAACGAGCCCACCCACCGGCTGCCGATGATCATCCACTGGCCGGGTGTGACCGACGACCTGCCCGATGACAAGCGCCACAACGACGCACTGCTCTACAACATCGACTACGCACCGACCCTCTGCGAGATGCTCGACCTGCCGATCCCCTCCGGCTGGCAGGGCACATCATTCGCCCCCGTGCTGCGCGGCGAAGCCATCGAGTCTCGCGAGTACCTGGTCTTCGGCCACGGCGCGCACACCTACCAACGTGCCGTGCGCACCCGGGACCACCTGTACATGCGCACCTACCATCCCGGCAGCTTCCGCGCCGAATGGGAGCAGCTGTTCAACGTCACCGAGGACCCCCACCTCACCCATGACCTGCTGGCGGACGAGCCGGAACTGGCCGCACGGATGCGCAGCCACCTGGCTGAGTGGTGGAACACCTACGCCGGAGTGCCAGGGGCCCTGCCCGACCCGATGCAGACCACCCTGCAGACCGGCCCCACCTACTACAACGACCCCCGGCGCTACGCCCAGCACCTGCGGGACACCGGCCGTGAACACCTCGCCAAGGACCTGGAGCAGCGGCTGAGGTTCACCACCGGCGGTGTCCCGGTGTCCTGGCACACTCCCGACGTCCCGCGCACCGCCGAACTCTTCCAGCGATTCCTCACAGAGCACGAGCCGGGCCACCGCTGAGGTTCCGGCGGATCCC
>NZ_JAEEAP010000069.1 GCF_016103465.1 Streptomyces sabulosicollis | reverse complement strand
TCACCCAACACATCCACCAACGACCACCCCACAAACGGCGCCAACGCCACCCCACACCGGCCCATCGCCCCCGCGAACACCGGCGACGACTCCAACAACTCCACCGCCATCCCCACCCACTGCGCCCCCTGACCCGGAAACACCCACACCGGACGGGAGTCGGTGACCCGGGCGGCGGACAGCGTGGCGGAACCCGGTTCCTCACCGCGGGCCACGGCTTCGAAGGCGGTGTGCGCGGCCTTCCGGTCCCCGACCACGATCGCGCCGTGCTGGAACCGGGTGCGGGTGGTCGCCAAGGAGTAGGCCAGGTCGGCGGGGGCGAGGTCCGGCCGGGCCTCCAGGTGGTCCGCCAGCGCTCGCGCCTGGGCACGCAGCGCGGGCAGGCTCCTGCCGGACAGCTGCCACACCACCCGCTCGTCCCGCGCGAGCGGTCGCCGCTCGGGCGTCTCGGGTTCCGGCGCCTGCTCGAGGATGAGGTGCGCGTTGGTGCCGGACACCCCGAACGACGACACTCCGGCACGTCGTGGCCTGCCGGTCTCCGGCCAGTCGGTGGTGTGCGCGAGCGGGGAGACCGCGCCCGACGCCCAGTCGATGCGCGAGGACGGGGCCGAAAAGTGGAGCAGCCCGGGCAGCACTCCCGCGCGCAGCGCCGCCACCATCTTGATCACGCCACCGACCCCGGCCGCTGCCTGGGAGTGGCCGATGTTCGACTTGAGCGAGCCGAGCAGCAGGGGACGTTCCCGGTCCTGACCGTAGGTGGCCAGCAGCGCACCGGCCTCGATCGGATCGCCCAGCCGGGTGCCGGTGCCGTGCGCCTCCACGGCGTCCACGTCGGCGGGCGCGAGTCCGGCGTTCTCCAGCGCGCTCCAGATGACCTGTTGCTGTGCGGTGCCGTTCGGTGCGCTCAGACCGTTGGAGGCGCCGTCGGAGTTCACGGCGGAGCCACGGATCACGGCCAGCACCTCGTGGCCGTCGCGCCGGGCGTCGGAGAGCCGTTGCAGGGCGAGCATTCCCGCCCCCTCCGACCAGGCCGTGCCGTCCGCGTCGTCGGAGAACGACTTGCACCGGCCGTCCGGGGCCAGGCCGCCCTGTTTGGTGAACTCCAGGAAGGGCGAGAGCGTGGTCATCACGACCACGCCCCCGGCCAGCGCCAGCGAGCACTCCCGGGCGCGGAGCGCACGCACCGCCGAGTGGAGCGCGACGAGCGACGCCGAGCAGGCCGTGTCCACCGTCACGGAGGGGCCTTCCAGCCCGAGCGTGTAGGAGATCCGGCCCGACATGACACTGGCGGCGCTGCCGGTGCCGACGTAGCCCTCGACCTGATCGGCGGTGTCCCGCAGCAGTTCCGGGTAGTCCTGGGCGCAAGTGCCCACGAACACCCCGGTGTCACTGCCCCGCAGGGAGTCCGGAGCGATGCCCGCGCGTTCGACCGCCTCCCACGCCGTCTCCAGCAGCAGCCTCTGCTGGGGGTCCATGGCGACCGCCTCCCGGGGGCTGATGCCGAAGAACTCGGCGTCGAACCGGTCGATGTCCCGCAGGAACCCGCTGGCATCGGTGGCCACGCGGTCCCGGACCGAGGCCAGGTCCCAGCCGCGGTCGGTGGGGAACTCGGTGATCGCGTCCACTCCGGACACGGCGAGCTCCCACAGTTGTTCGGGGGTGCGCACGCCGCCGGGGTAGCGGCAGGCCATGCCGACGATGGCGATCGGCTCGGTGGCCATGGCCTCGTAGCGGCGCAGTGACCGGCGGGTGCGCTTGAGATCGGCGGTGACCCGGTTCAAGTAGTCACGGAGCTTCTGCTCACTCATCAGACACCCAACTCCTCGTCAAACACATCGAACGGCGCGGCGTCGCAGGCGGGCGCCCCGGTGGCACGGCCACGGGCACCCGGTCCGTGGCACGGGCGGACGCTCACAGCTCGAACTCCTCGTCGAGCAGCCGGAACAGCTCCTCGTCGGGGACGCCGTCCACCTCGTCCCGCTCACCGGGGTCGTCGAGCAGGCCGCTGAGACTCCGCAGCCGGGCGGCCAGCCGGGAGCGCGCCGCACGGTCGGCCCGTACGGCGGGCAGTGCCGACTCCACGTCGTCGAGCCGGCGGAACACGGCGTCGACCCGCTGCCGGTCATCGGGCAGGACGACGGTGCCCAGGTACTCCGCCAGCCCCGCCGCACTGGGATGGTCGAAGGTGATGGCGGTGGGCAGTTCGGTGCCGGTACGCCTGGCCAGCACGTTCCGCAGACGGACCGCGGCCAGGGAGTCCATGCCCAGCTCGGCGAACGACGCCGTCGGCTCCACCTCGGCGACCGTGCGGTGGCCCAGCACCGTCGCGACGTCCCTGCGGACGACCGACAACAGCAGACCGGCCCGCTCGGCCTGGGTCAGGGGTGCCAGCCGTTCGGTGAGAGGGGGCTCCACGACCTCATATGCAGCGACGTCACCTGGCGCCACGTCACCTGGCTCGATGCCGTGTGGCGCCACATCAGGTCGCCAGATGTCATGTGGCTCCGGGACGTCCGTGGCGCGCCGTGTTGTCGCGGTGCCGAAGGGCTCCCCCGCCGGGTCGCGCTCCGGCCAGTAGCGCTCGCGCTGGAAGGCGTAGGTCGGCAGATCGACGCGTCCGCCTCCGCGACCGTCCAGGACCGAGGACCAGTCGACGGTGACACCCCGCACGGAGAGTTCGGCGAGCGCTCCGGTCAGCGCGGACACCTCGTCGCGGTGACGACGCAGCGCGGACACGACGACGGTCGAGGCGGGATCGGACAGGCTGTCCTCCGCCATCCCGGCGGCGACGCTGTCGGGTCCGAGCTCCAGGAACGCGGTGACGCCGTCGGCCTCGGCCGAGCGCACCCCGTCGGCGAAACGGACACAGCCGCGCACATGCCGCACCCAGTACTCCGGGGAGCACAGCTCCTCATCGCTCGCGACCTTGCCGGTCAGGTTGGACACCACGGGAACGGCCGGGGCCCGGTAGCGAATGGTCTCGGCGACGGCGCGGAACTGATCCAGCATGCCGTCCAGATGAGCGGAGTGGAAGGCGTGGCTGACCCGCAGCCCGCTGGTTCTGCGCCCGGCCGAACTCCAGTGTTCGCGGACACGGTCGACTTCGGCGGCGTCCCCGGAGATCACCACGGCGGACGGCCCGTTGACGGCGGCGAGTTCGACGCCGGTGCCGAGACCGGACACGATCTCCTCCTCGGATGCCTCGATCGCGGCCATCGCCCCGACCGCGGGCTGGGCCTGGATGAGCCGGCCCCGCGCGGCGACCAGCGCGCAGGCGTCGGGCAGTGACAGGACTCCGGCGACGTGCGCCGCGGTGAGTTCGCCGACCGAGTGCCCCAGGAGCAGATCGGGGGTGACTCCCCAGTGCTCCACCAGCCGGAACAGGGCGGTTTCCATCGCGAACAGGGCCGGTTGGGTGTACTCGGTGCGGTCGAGCACCTCGTCGTCGGCGTCGAGGACCACATGGCGCAGCGGCAGTGCGAGGTGGCGGTCGAATTCGGCGCACACCGCGTCGAACGCGGCCGCGTACCGCGGGAACGCGCGGTACAGCGCGCGTCCCATGCCCGGCCGCTGGCTGCCCTGTCCGGAGAACACCACGGCGAGCCGCTGTGGCCGGGCCCGGCCGGCGCCGCCGGTGAGCTCTCCCTCGGCGAGATGGGCCAGTTCGGCCATCAGGTCGTCGCGGCCGTCGCCGACCAGCACCGCACGGTGTGCCATCAGTGACCGTCCGGTCGCCAGTGACCAGGCGACATCGGCCGGGCCGTGGTCCGGACGGTCCGACAGCCAGGAGTGCAGGCGGGCGGCCTGGGCCCGCAGGGACGCCGCGGTACGGGCCGAGAGCACCCACGGCACGACGCGGGTGGACACCGTGGCAGGCGTCGGCGGGGGCACGGCCCCGGCCGGGGCCTGTTCGAGGATGACGTGGGCGTTGGTGCCGCTGATCCCGAACGAGGAGACTCCGGCCCGGCGGGGCCGGTCGGCCGACGGCCACGGTGTCGCCTCGGTCACCAGGGACACCGCGCCCGCCGACCAGTCCACATGCGGGGTGACCTCATCGACGTGCAGCGTCCTGGGGACGACACCGTGCCGCATGGCCAGTACCGCCTTGATCACCCCGGCGGCACCCGCGGCGGCCTGGGTGTGGCCCAGGTTGGACTTCACCGAGCCCAGCAGCAGGGGCCGCTCGCGGTCCTGGCCGTAGGTGGCCAGCAGCGCACCGGCCTCGATCGGATCGCCGAGCGCCGTACCGGTGCCGTGCGCCTCGACCACGTCAACCTCGGAGGGAGTCAGCCGGGCGTCGGCGAGAGCCTGCCGGATGACGCGCTGCTGGGCGGTCCCGTTCGGCGCGGTCAGTCCGTTGGAGGCGCCGTCCTGGTTGACGGCCGTCCCCCGGACCACGGCCAGCACCTGGTGGCCGTTCTTCCTGGCGTCGGAGAGGCGTTCCAGCAGCAGCAGGCCGACTCCCTCGGACCAGCCCGTGCCGTCCGCCGCCGCGGCGAACGCCTTGCAGCGCCCGTCGGGGGCCAGTCCGCGCTGCCGGGAGAACTCGACGAAGGCGTGCGGGGTGGACATCACGGTGACGCCACCCGCCACCGCGAGCGTGCACTCCCGGGCGCGCAGTGCCTTGGCCGCCGCATCCAGGGCGACCAGTGCGGAGGAGCAGGCCGTGTCCATGGTGACCGCGGGCCCCTCGAGGCCCAGGGTGTAGGACAGCCGCCCGGACAGCACGCTCGCCGCGGTCCCGGTGAGCAGGTAACCCTCGGCGTCCAGGGCCTCGGGGACGATCCCCGCGCCGTAGTCCTGGCCGTTGGTGCCCATGAACACCCCGCAGCGGCTGCCGCGCTGGGCCTCGGGGGCGATGCCCGCCCGTTCGAACAGCTCCCACGCGGACTCCAGGACGAGCCGCTGCTGCGGGTCCATGCCCAGCGCCTCACGCGGGGAGATGCCGAAGAACGCCGCGTCGAAGCGGTCGGCGTCGTGCAGGAAGCCGCCGGTGCGGGCGTAGCTGGTGCCCGCCCGGTCGGGGTCGTCGTCGTGGAGCCGGTCCAGGTCCCAGCCCCGGTTCCCGGGGAAGGGGGACAGCACGTCACGGGCCTCCTCGAGCACCTGCCACAGGTCTTCGGGAGAGGACACGCCGCCGGGGAAGCGGCAGGCCATCGACACGATCGCGATCGGGTCGCCGGTCGCGGCCACGGCCGTCGGCTGTTCCTCGGGCGCGGCCGCCACGCCCAGCAGTCCGGTCAGCAGGTAGTCGGCGAGCGCCGCCGGGTTGGGGTGGTCGAAGACCACGGTGGTGGGCAGCCGCAGTCCCGTGCGCGCACCGAGGCGGTTGCGCAGCTCGACGGCGCCCAACGAGTCGAACCCCAGGTCACGGAAGGGCCGTGTCAGGTCGGGCGAGCCGGACTCGGTGTGCCCGAGCACGGTGAGCACCTCGTCGCGGACCACGTCGAGCAGCAGCCGCGGCCGCTCGGACTCGGGGCGTTCCCGCAGCCGTTCCGCCAGCGCGGAGGGGCGCCGCGCCGAGGTGTCGGAGGCCCGGCGCGCCGGGGCCCTGACCAGCCCGCGCAGCAGGGCGGGCAGGGTGCCGGCGGATGCCTGTGCGCGCAGTACGGACAGGTTCAGGCGCACCGGCGCCGTCACCGGGTGGCCGGCGCGGAGCGCGGTGTCGAACAGGGCCAGCCCGTGGTCCGCGGTCAGTGGGTCGATCCCCGCGCGGGCGAGTCGCGCGAGGTCGCCCTCGTCGAGGTGGCCGGTCACACCGCCGCGTTCGGCCCACAGGCCCCACGCCAGCGACACGCCCGGCAGGCCCTGGGCGCGCCGGGTCTGCGCGAGTGCGTCGAGGAAGGCGTTGGCCGCCGCGTAGGCGCCCTGTCCGGCGTTGCCCACGAGGCCGGAGTACGAGGAGAACAACGCGAAGACCCGCAGGTCCGCGCCCCTGGTGAGTTCGTGGAGGTTGACCGCGGCCCGTACCTTCGGGCGGTACACCCGTGCCACCTGGTCGCCCGTCATGGAGGTGATGACGGCGTCGTCGACGATTCCGGCAGCGTGCACGACGGCCGTCAGCGGCCGGTCGGCGGGTACGGAGGCGAGCAGGGCGGCGAGTGCGCCGCGGTTGGCGGCGTCGCAGGCCGCGATGGTGACCTCGGCCCCCATGGACTCCAGCTCGGCGCGCAAGACGGCGGCGCCCTCGGCGGCCTCACCACGACGGCCGGTCAGCAGCAGGTGGCGTACTCCGTGTTCGGCGACGAGGTGGCGGGCGACGAGTGATCCCAGTGCACCGGTTCCGCCCGTGATCAGCGCGGTCCCGGTGAGGTCCGGTGGTGTGCCGTCCACGGTGGGGGTGGCGACGAGCCGCGGTACGCGGGCGCTCCCCTCGGTGAGGACGATCTGCGGCTCGCCCGAGGCGAGCGCGCCCGGAAGTGCGCGCAGGGACGCTTCCGTCCCGTCGAGGTCGACGAGGACGAACTGGTCCGGGTGTTCGGTCTGGGCGGTGCGTACCAGCCCCCACACCACGGCCTGGGCGGCGTCCCGGAGTTCGGTCCCGCCGTACACCGCCCGTCGGGTGAGGAAGACCAGCCGCGCACCGGTGGGGTGTTCCTCGGCGAGCCACGACTGGAGGAGGCCCAGCGCCCGTGAGGTGGCCTCCTGTGCCCGGGCGGCGATGTCCTCCTCTTCGCGGCCGGGGCCGAAGGCGGCGAGCACCGCGTCCGGCCGTCCGTCCGCCGTGGGTGGTTGCCCGATACCGGCGTGGACGGCGCGGAGCCCGTGCTCGTCCGCACCGTCCACGGTCCAGTTGCCCGGTTCCGCGACGGGCAGCCGGGTGGCCGTCCACTCCAGCCGGTGGAGTGACGCGTGGTGGCGGGCCCGCGCGGTGTCCACCGCCGCGAGCGTCACGGACTCGGCGGTGTACACGGGCTGACCGGCACCGTCCGTGATCCGCAGCGCGTAGGCACGCTCGCCGAGCGGCAGCAGGTGGACGCGGACCGATGCGGCCCCGGCTGCGTGCAGGCGCACGCCGTGCCACAGCACGGGTGTCTCGTCCTCGGCGGCCACCAGGCTCAGCGCCGCACCGACCAGTTCCGGGTGCAGTCCGTACGGTTCCCGCTCGCTGTCCCGCCCCAGGCCGGCCTCGGCGAACAGCTCTCCGCCGGCCCGCCAGGCCCGCTCCAGCAGGGGGGATGTCCCGTCCGGCAGGCTCACCGCTTCGGCGTCGGCCGGTGGCCACTGTGTGGGACCGGCCCCGGTGTCGGGGGGCGGGACGGTGGCGCTCGCCATCGCGTTGCGGGTCCACGGTGTCTCCTCGTCCGGCTGCGAGAACACGTCGATGGTGCCGTCGGCGCCGACGCGCACCTGCACACGGAGGGTGCCGGAGTCGGGCAGCCGTGGCGGGGCCACCTGGCGCAGGACGTCGACCCGGCCGAAACCGGCCTCGGCCGCGGTGTGCACCACCAGTTCCAGCAGTGCGGCGGCCACACCGGCGGGCTCGGCCAGCCATGGACGCGCACCGGCGGACAGCACACCGGTGAACACGGTGTCGCCCTGGTCCGCCAAGCGCACCGCGGCGCCCAGCAGCGGGTGGTCCACGGCCGTCATGCCCGCGGTCCGCACATCCGCCGCGCCGCCGCTCGGCAGCCAGTAGGAGCGGTGCTGGAAGGGGTACGTCGGCAGGTCCACGGTTCCGGGTCCGGCCCCGGCGAACACCGTGGCCCAGTCGACCGCGACGCCGTGCGCGTGCAGGGCGGACAGCGAGCCGAGGAAGCAGTCGGACTCGTTCCGCTCACGCCGGAGGGTGCCCTGGACCGCCGCCCCGGCCCCGGTGTCGTCGATGGTCTCCTGGATGCCGACCAGCAGCACCGGGTGCGGGCTGCACTCCACGAAGGTGTCGTAACCAGCGGCCAGCAGTGCCCGGGTGGCCGGCTCGAACTGGATGGGGGTACGGAGATTGCGGTACCAGTACTCCCCGGTCAGCTCGGCCGGGTCGATCCAGTCCCCGGTCACGGTGGACATGAACGCCGTGGCCGTGGCGGCCGGACGTACCGGGGCGAGCAGTTCCTCCACACGCTCCCGGATGGTCTCGACGTGGGCGGAGTGGGACGGGTAGTCGATGGGCACCCGCCGCGCCCAGACGCCCTCCTCCGACAGGGCGGACTCCAGCCGGGCGAGCGCGGGGAGATCGCCCGCGACCACGGTGGCCGTGGGTCCGTTGAGCGCGGCCACGCTCACCCGCTCCAGGCCCTCCAGACGGGACCGGACCTCGTCCAGGGGCAGGTTGATCGAGAGCATGCCGCCGCGTCCGGACAGACCCTCGGCGATGGCCCTGCTGCGCAGGGCGACCGCGCGGGCGGCGTCCTCCAGGGACAGCGCGCCCGCGACGACCGCGGCGGCCATCTCCCCCTGCGAGTGGCCGATCACCGCGTCCGGCACCACTCCGACGGACTCCCACAGCGCCGCCAGCGAGACCATCACCGCGAACAGGACCGGCTGCAGGACCTCGGTCCGCTCGAACTCCCCGGAACGCACCACGTCGGTGAGGGTGAAGTCCACATAGGGGGTCAGGGCGCGCTCGCAGTCGGCCATCGCCCGCGCGAAGACCGGCGAGGTCCCCAGCAGCTCCACGGCCATCCCCGCCCACTGCGGGCCCTGCCCGGGGAAGACGAATACGACCTTGCGTGGGCCCGCCGTGGCGCGCGCGGTGGTGGAGTCGGGTTCGTCGCGGGCGAGTGCGGCCAGTGCCGTGCGGAGCTCCCGCGCGGACCGGCCGAGCAGCACGGCGCGGTGTTCGAAGGCGGTCCTGGCGAGGGCGAGCGAGGCGCCGAACGCGGTGAGGTCCGCGTCGTCGGTCAACGCGGTCGACAGCCGACCGGACTGTGCCCTCAGCGCCTCGGGGGTGCGTGCGGACACCACCAGCGGCACGCTGGTCAGGGCCAGCGGTGTGGTGGCCGGACCGGGCTCCGCGGGTTCGGCCGGGGGTGCCTGTTCGATGATGGCGTGGGCGTTGGTGCCGCTGATGCCGAACGAGGACACCGCGGCGCGGCGCGGGCCCTGGGTGTCCGGCCAGGGCGCGGGCTCGGTGAGCAGCCGGACCGCGCCGCTGTCCCAGTCCACCAGCGGTGTGGGCCGGTCGACGTGCAGCGTTCTCGGCAGCCGCCCGTGCTGGAGGGCCATCACCATTTTGATGACGCCACCGACCCCGGCCGCGGCCTGGGAGTGGCCGATGTTGGACTTCAGCGAGCCGAGCAGCAGGGGGTGTGCGCGGTTCTGCCCGTAGGTGGCGAGCACGGCCTGGGCCTCGATGGGGTCGCCCAGCCGGGTGCCGGTGCCGTGTGCTTCGAGGGCGTGCACATCGGCCGGGGAGAGGTTCGCGCTCGCCAGTGCGGCGCGGATCACCCGCTCCTGCGCCGGGCCGTTGGGAGCGGTGAGCCCGCTGCTCGCGCCGTCCTGGTTGACCGCCGTCGACCGGATGAGGGCCAGTACCCGGTGGCCGTGGCGACGCGCGTCCGACAGCCGCTCCAGCACCAGCACGCCGACCCCCTCGGACCAGCCCGTGCCGTCGGCCGCCGCGGCGAAGGACTTGCACCGGCCGTCCGGGGACAGCGCCCGCTGCCGGGAGAACTCCACGAAGGTGCCGGGTGTGGCCATGACGGTGACACCGGCGGTCAGCGCCAGCGAACACTCACCGCCGCGCAAGGACTGCGCGGCCAGGTGCATCGCCACCAGCGACGAGGAGCACGCCGTGTCCACGGTGACCGCGGGACCCTCGAGACCGAGGGTGTAGGCGACGCGACCGGACAGCACACTGGCGGTGGTACCGGTCAGCCGGTGCCCGTCGACCGCGCCCGCGGTGTGCTCCAGCGGCGGTCCGTAGTCGTGGTACATCACCCCGGCGAAGATTCCGGTGCGGCTGCCGCGCAGGCTGCCCGGCACGAGTCCGGCGCGTTCCAGCGCCTCCCAGGACGCCTCCAGCAGCAGCCGCTGCTGCGGATCCATGGCCAGTGCCTCCCGCGGGCCGATGCCGAAGAAGTCGGCGTCGAACCCGGCCGCGTCGTGGAGGAACCCGCCCTGGCCGCAGTAGGACGTTCCGGGGTGCGACGGGTCCGGGTCGAAGAGCTCGGCCAGCCGCCAGCCCCGGTCGACCGGGAACCCGGTGACGGCGTCGCCTCCCCGCTCGACCAGCTCCCACAGGTCCTCGGGCGAGCGGACGCCACCGGGGTAGCGGCAGCTCATTCCCACGATCGCCAGGGGCTCCTTCGCGGCGGTGGTGAGTTCGTGGTTCTCCCTGCGCAACCGTCGGACCTCGCGGAGGCTGTCCCGCAACGCCTCGGTGACCGCGGCGGCGGATGATTCGCTCATCGGTGTCGTCTCCCGGCTCGCTCAGGTGTCCAGGCTGCGACGGGCCAGCCTGACCAGGTCGTCGGCGCCCAGCTCGTCGAGGCCGTCCAAGTCGTCCACGTCGTTCAACTCGTCGGGGCGGACCGGTTGTTGGTCGAGTCCGCCCGGTTCACCGGCGCCGCCCGGTTCACCGGCGCTGTCCGGCCGGCCGGGGTGCCCCGGTCCGTCGGTGCCGGCCGGGGACTGGGGCCGGGCGGACGACTCGGCCACCAGCGCGAGGAGGGGGTCCAGCAGCCCCGCCGTGCGCAGACGCGCCACCGGCAGCGTGGCCAGCGCCCCGCGCAACGCCGCCTCGTCCACCGGCTCCGGTGCGGCCGGCTCCAGCTTCCGGGCGATCAGGGCGGCCAGCCGGTTCGGCGTCGGGTGGTCGAAGACGACCGTGGGGGTCAGGGCGAGTCCGGTGACCCGGTTGAGCCGGTTGCGCAGGTCGACCGCGATCAGCGAGTCCACACCCAGTTCCCGGAAGCCGCGATCCAGGTCGATCGCCTCGTCGGGCCCCTGTCCGAGGCAGCCGGCCAGTTCCCGCCGCACCAGGTCGAGCGGTGACGCGTCCGGCGCGGGCCGTGTCCCCGGGGCCACCGGAACCGGGCCGTGTGAGAGTGGCCCCGGGCCGTCGGGCCCGGACCGCGGCTGCCCGGCCTTCCGTCCCACCGCCACCAGCAGCGGGGTGTCCCGCCGCAGCGCGGCGTCGAACAGCGCCAGGCCCTCCTCGGTGGACAGGGTGGGCATGCCGATGTCCGCCAGCCGGTCGAGGTCCGCGCGGGACAGCCCGGCGGCCATGCCCGTGTGCTCCCACGGGGCCCAGGCCAGCGAGGTGGCGGGCAGCCCGAGGGCCGCGCGGTGCTGGGCCAGTGCGTCCAGGAACGTGTTGCCCGCGGCGTAGTTCGCCTGCCCGGCGGCACCGAGGACACCGGACGCCGAGGAGAACAGCACGAACCCGTCAAGAGCCAGGTGCCGGGTCAGCTCGTGGAGGTGCCAGGCCCCGTCCACCTTCGGACCCAGTACCGAGAACAGCCGCTCGGTGGTCAGCCCGGAGACGACGGTGTCGTCCAGGACGCCTGCCGCGTGCACCACCGCGGTGAGCGGACGCTCGGCCGGGATCGAGGCCAGCAGCCCGGCCACCGCATCGCGGTCGGTGACGTCGCAGGACCGCCAGCCGACCCCGGGGCCGAACCCCTCCAGGTCCACCGGCCGCCGGCCGGCCAGCACCAGGTGACGCATGCCGTGCTCGGTGAGCAGCCGATGGGCGATCAGCCGACCGAGCCCTCCGGACGCGCCGGTGATCAGCACGGTGCCGTCGGGGTTCCAGCCGCGGGAGGTGTCCGGAGCGCTTCCGCGTGTCAGCCGAGGAGCGAGGAGTGTTCCGGCACGCACCGCCAACTGGGGCTCGCCCGGCGGCAGTACGTCCAGGACGGTCCGCGCCGCTTCGACACCGACGTCCAGGTCGAGCAGGACGAACCGGTCGGGGTGCTCACGCTGCGCGGAGCGCACCAGACCCCACACCGGGGACTGCGCGAGGCCCGGAACCTCCTCACCGTCCCGGGTGCCCACCGCCGACCGGGTCACCAGCACCAGCCGAGCCGAGGCGAACCGCTCGTCGGCGAGCCACGAACGCACCAGCTCCAGCACCCGACCGGCCGTCGCACGGGCGGCGCCGGGCAGTGCCGGGTCCGCCTCCGAGGGCACCGGCACCACCACGAGGTCCGGGCGCTCCTGCGCGCACCGGGAGAAGTCGCCGTCGTCGGGTACGGCGACGCGGTACGCCGTGGACGCCGGAGCGACCGGCGCCCAGTCGACCTTCAGGAACGGGTCGCCGTGCGCCACGGGGCCGGGGCTGCGGACGGTCAGCGCCTCGACGTCGGCGACCGCTCCCCCGGCGGTGTCGGTGATCCGCAGCGACACCGTGTCCTCGCCGGTACGCCGGATGTGGGCCCGGACGGCGGCGGCGCCGGTGGCGTGGACGACCGTCCTCTGCCAGGCGAACGGCAGCTTCCCGGCGTCGAAGAGCCCGAGCGCACCGGCTCCGTGGAGACACGCGTCGAGCAGCGCCGGATGCAGGGCGAACTCCCCGGCCCGGCCCGCGAGGTCCACGTCCAGTTCGAGCTCGCTGATCACCTCGTCGTCGGCGCGCCAGAGACGGCGTACGTGCCGGAAGCGCGGACCGTACTCCAGCCCGCACCGGGCCAGGCCGCTGTAGAGGTCCCGGGTGGACAACTCGACGGCGGACACCGGAGGCCGGGGGTCAAGGGCCCGCTGGGGGGCGGCCGGCGCGGGGACGAGGGTGGCGGTCGCGTGCCGTGTCCACGCGGCGTCGCCGTCCGCCGGCCTGGAGTGCACGCTCAGCCCACGGCGCCCGTCGGGGTCCTCCTCCCGTACGCCCACCCGGAGTTCGACGCTCTCGTGGGGCCGCAGGACGAGCGGAGCGGACATCACCAGCTCCTCGACGGTGGGACAGCCCGTCACACCACCGGCGTGCACGGCCATCTCGAGGAAGGCGGTGGCCGGGACGAGCACGGTGCCGCCCACGACGTGGTCGGCCAGCCACGGATGGGTGCGGGTGGACAGCACCCCGGTGAACTCGACCGCGTCGCCGTCGGGCTGTGCGATCCGCGCGCGGAGCAGTGGGTGCCCGGCCGGGCGCAGCCCGACCGCACCCGGTGAGGAGCCGGCGCCGGGCGGCTGGTCCAGCCAGTAGCGCCTGCGCTGGAACGGATAGGTGGGCAACCATGTGCGGCGTGCCGAGGTGCCGTCGAACACGGCCGCCCAGTCCAGGCCGACACCGTGTGCGTACAGCCTGGACACGGCCTCGGTGAGGGTGGCCACCTCGGGGCGGTCACGGCGCGACGCGGACACGAACCGCGCGTCCCCGTCGACGCACTCCGGCCCGAGCGCCGTCAGCACGGCATCCGGCCCGAGTTCCAGGAAGTCGGTGACGCCGTGGTCGTACAGCCACCGCACGCCGTCGCCGAACCGCACGGCCGCGCGCACGTGCCGCACCCAGTACTCCGGGGAGCACAGCTCGCCGTCGGCGGCCACCCGGCCGGTCACGTTGGACACGATGGGGATGGCCGGTGGGTGGTAGGTCAGCTTCTCCGCGACCGCGTGGAAGTCGGCGAGCATGGGCTCCATGTGCGCGGAGTGGAAGGCGTGGCCGACCCGCAGTGCGCGCGTGCGGCGACCGTGCCGCTCCCAGTGGCGCAGCTGCCCGGTGACGGCCCGCTCGTCCCCGGCGATCACCACGGCCCGCGGCCCGTTGACGGCGGCGATCTCCACGTGCCCGTCCGCCCCCGGCAACCGGCTCAGCACCTCCTGCTCGGTGGCCGCGATCGCGGCCATGCGGCCCCCGCCGGGGAGCGCCTGCATCAGGGTGCCGCGCGCGGCCACCAGCGTCACGGCGTCGGCCAGGCCGAGCACACCGGCCACGTGCGCGGCGGCGAGCTCACCGATGGAGTGGCCCATGAGATAGTCGGGGCGCAGTCCCCAGCTCTCGACCAGCCGGAACAGGGCGATCTCGAATGCGAACAGCGCCGCCTGGGTGTAGACGGTTTGGTCGAGCAGGTCCGATCCGTCGAACACCACGGCCTTCAGCCGGGCGTCGAGGTGCTCGTCGAATCCGGCGCACACGCGCTCGAAGGTCTCGGCGAACACCGGGTACCGCGCGTGGAGTTCCACCGCCATCCGGCCGCGCTGGCTCCCCTGGCCGGTGAAGAGGAACGCGAGTGCGCCGGCTGACGCCGTGCACACGTCGTCGGCCCCGAGGGAGCCCAACTCCGCGAGGAGCGCCTGGCGGTCCCCGCCGACGACGACCGCGCGGTGCCGCCGGTGCTGCCGGGTGGTGGCCAGTGAGAAGGCGACGTCGTCCGGGGCGGCCCCGGCCAGCGCCACGGCCAGGCCCCGTGCCTGGTCGAGCACCGCCTGCCTGGTGTGCCCGGACAGCAGCAGTGGCATGGTGCTGCCGCTGTCGGGCGTCCGGTCCGGATCGGGCGCGGGGACGCCCTCGATGACGATGTGGGCGTTGGTCCCGGAGATGCCGAACGAGGAGACGGCGGCGCGGCGCGGGCGGCCGCGCGACGGCCACGGCGCGGCCTCGGTCAGTGGCCGCACCGCTCCCGCCGACCAGTCCACGTGCGCGGTCGGGTCGGTGATGTGCAGGGTCTTCGGCGCGATGCCGTGCCGCATGGCCTGCACCATCTTGATGACCCCGGCGACCCCGGCGGCGGCCTGCGCATGGCCGATGTTCGACTTGAGCGAGCCGAGGAACAGGGGGTGTTCCCGGTCCTGGCCGTAGGTGGCGAGAAGGGCGTGCGCCTCGATCGGATCGCCCAGCACGGTGCCCGTGCCGTGCGCCTCGACCACGTCGACATCGTCCGCCACCAGTCCGGCCTGGGCCATGGCCTGGCGGATGACCTCCTCCTGGGCCGGCCCGCTGGGCGCCGTGAGCCCGTTGGAGGCCCCGTCCTGGTTGACGGCGGTGCCACGGATCAACGCGAGGACGTCATGGCCGTTGCGCCGGGCGTCGGACAGGCGCTCCAGCACGAGAACGCCCAGCCCTTCGGCCCAGCCGGTGCCGTCGGCCCCGGCGGAGAACGCCTTGCAGCGCCCGTCCGGTGAGAGACCGCCCTGGCGGCTGAACTCCACGAACATGCCCGGGGTCGACATCACGGTCACGCCCCCGGCCAGGGCGAGCGAGCACTCCCCGTGTCGCAGCGACCGCACGGCGAGGTGCACGGCCACCAGCGAGGAGGAGCAGGCGGTGTCCACGGTGACGGCGGGCCCCCGCAGGCCGAGCGCGTAGGCCACGCGACCCGACAGCACGCTCGTGCTGGTGCCGGTGAGCAGGAACCCTTCGGCGCCCTGCGCGGTTTCGTGCAGGCGCGGCCCGTAGTCCTGGGCCGTCGCGCCGATGAACACCCCGGTCCGGGTGGCGCGCAGGCTCTCGGGAACGATCCCCGCCCGTTCGAGCGCCTCCCACGCGCCTTCCAGCAGGAGGCGCTGCTGCGGGTCCATCGCCGTGGCCTCGCGCGGGGAGATGCCGAAGAAGGCCGCGTCGAACCGGTCGGCGCCGTCGATGAATCCGCCCTGCCGGGTGGCGGTGCTGCCATCGGCGACCTCCCAGCCCCTGTCGGCGGGGAACTCGCCGATGGCGTCGCGCTCCCCCACCACCAGGTCCCACAGGTCCTCGGGCGAGCTCACCGAGCCCGGAAGCCGGCAGCTCATGGCGACGACGGCGATGGGGTCGTCCGTCGCCGCCGGGGCGGCGGCGACCGCTTTCCGGGCGGCCCGGGGACGCTCACCGCCGAGCCGGTCGGCGAGGTGTCCGGCCAGCGCCTCGGGCGTCGGGTGGTCGTACAGCACGGCGGACGAGAGCGGTACGCCGGTCGCCGCGACGAGCCGGTTGCGCAGTTCGACGGAGGTCAGCGAGTCGAACCCCAGGTCACGGAACGTCTGTGTCATGTCCAGCGACCGCGGATCGTCCTGGTCGAGCAGAAGGGCCCCGTGTTCGCGCACCAGGTGCAGCGCGGCGTCACGTCGCTGTTCCGCCGTTCGCCGGGAGCCCCGCGGTGTGCCCCCGGCGGACTCGTGAACCGGCTCGGTCGGCGCTTCCGTCGGTTCGCCGGTCGGCTCTCCGGTCGGCTCTCCGAGCCAGTACCTGCTGCGCTGGAACGCGTAGGTGGGCAGGTCCACCGGCCTTCCGTCCGGGAAGGCGGGCCGCCAGTCCACCTCCACCCCCCGCACATGGGCCTCGGCGGCCGACCGCAGGAAGCGCCCGATGCCACCGTCGTCACGGCGCAGCGAACCCACGACGACAGCCCGGGACCCGGCGGTCTCCTGGACCGGCATGACCAGGGCCGGGTGCGGGCCGCACTCGATGAACGCGGTGAAACCCTCGGCTTCCAGGGCGCGCACACCGGCTTCGAACCGCACGGTCTCCCGCAGGTTGCGGTACCAGTAGGCGGCGTCGAGTTCGCTGCCGTCGGTCCAGCCCCCGGTGACCGTGGAGAGCAACGGGACCGCGGAGCGGGTGGGGCGGACGGCGGCCAGCTCATCGAGGAGTGGCGACCGGATGTCGTCCACGTGCGGGGAGTGCGAGGCGTACGCGATCGGCACCGTGCGCACCCACACCCCCCGGGCCGACAGGGACTCCAACAGCTGACGCACCGGCTCGGTGTCGCCGGACACCACCACCGAACGTGGGCCGTTGACCGCGCCGATCGTGACACCGTGCGGCAGCAGCGGCTCGACCTCGGCCGCGGGGAGGGCGACCAGGCCCATGCGGCCACGGTCCTTGATCGCCTCGACGACCCTGCTGCGCGACACCACGACACGCGCGGCGTCCTCCAGGCTGAGCGCTCCGGCGACACAGGCGGCGGCGACCTCGCCCTGCGAATGCCCGATCACCGCGTCCGGCCGCACTCCGTGGGATCGCCACAGTTCGGCCAGCGACACCATGACCGCGAAGGTGGCCGGCTGCACGACGTCGTCACCGGTCATCGGCTCGCGCAGTACGTCGAACAGGTCCCAGTCGACGAACCGGGAGAGCGCGGTCGCGCACTCGCGCATCCGCGCCGCGAACACCGCCGACTCCTCCAGCAGCGCCAGTCCCATACCGGACCACTGGGAGCCCTGGCCGGGGAACACGAAGGCGGTCCGCCCCGGTTCCCGCGCCGTGCCGAGCACGGGTCCCGGCCGCTGTGCGGCGAGTGCCGCCAGCTCCTCCCGGTCGAAGACCACGGCGCGGTGTTCGAGCAGCGTGCGGGTGGTGGCCAGCGAGTACCCGACGTCGGCAGCCGGCGGATCGTGGCGGTCGAGGTGCCCCAGGAGGCGTTCCGCCTGGCCGCGCAGCGCCTGTCGGGTGCGGGCGGACAGGACCCACGGCGTCACCACCGGGGAGCCGCCGGGTGGCGGTGGCTCGACGGAGGGCGGCTCGGCGAGCACGACGTGGCAGTTGGTGCCCCCGATACCGAAGGAGCTGACCCCCGCCACCAGCGTCCGGTCCTCGTCCGGCCATGCGGTGGTCTCGGTCTGCACCCGGAGGTTCAGCTCGGACAGCGGGATCGCCGGGTTGGGCCGGGCGAAGTTCAGGCTCGCCGGCAGTCGGCGGTGGGTGAGGGCCAGTACCACCTTGAGCAGCCCGGCGATTCCGGCCGCGCCTTCGAGGTGGCCGATGTTGGTCTTCACCGAGCCGACCCGCAGGGGCGTGCCCTCCGGCCGTCGGGAGCCCAGTGCCGCGCCCAGCGCGGCCGCCTCGACCGGGTCACCGGCCCTGGTCCCGGTGCCGTGCAGCTCGACGTACTGCACGGCACCGGGTTCGACGCCCGCGGCCCGGTGGGCCGCGCGCACCACATCGGCCTGTACCGCGCGGTCCGGTGTGGTCAGATCCGCCCGGCCGGCACCGTCGTTGTTGACCGCGCTGCCGAGAATCACGCCGTATACGCGGTTCGCGTCCAGCAGCGCGTCGGTGAGCGGCCTGAGCACGACCACCACACCGCCCTCGCCGCGCACATAGCCGTTGGCCCGTTCGTCGAAGGTATAGCAGCGGCCGTCCGGGGAGAGGACGCCGAGCGCGTCGACCGCCCTCGCGGAGGCGGGGGCGAGGTTGAGGTTGACCCCGCCCACGAAGGCGTGGTCGACCTCGCCGCGGCGGATGCTGTCACAGGCCAGGTGCACCGCCACGAGGGAGGAGGACTGCCCCGAGTCGACGGTGATGCTCGGGCCGCCCAGCCCCAGCAGGTGTGACACCCGGCCCGCGATCATGGAGCGGTGGGTGCCGGTCAAGGTGTAGCGGCCCTCCGCCGTGCGGTGGGCGCGGGTGAGGGCGGAGTAGTCGTCGGACGACACCCCCAGGTACACACCCGCGCGGCCGTCGCGAAGGGGGTCCGCCACGAACCGCGCGGACTCCATCGCCTCCCAGGCCAGTTCGAGCGCGAGCCGCTGCTGTGGATCCATCGCGGCCGCCTCGGCGGCGGTGACTCCGGCGAACTCGGCGTCGAAGTGGCCCACTTCGGAGAGGAAGCCGCCTGACTCGACGGCCTCTTCGGCGCTCCAACGCCCCTGCGCGGTCCCGTCGACCGCATGGCGCCCGGCACGGAGCAACCGCCAGAATTCCTCCGGGTCCCGGCCACCGGGGAGACGGCAGGCGATACCCGTGATCGCGATCGGCACCGACGCGTGAGCACCCGTGGAAGGCACGACGGACCCAGCCAACCTTTCCTCCCCGCGAGACAGGACGAGCGGCGAGAGGATTCCGTCCGGAATGGCTCCCCAGGCGAGCGGAACGCCGCTGGGCGAAACCTGACCCATCGCCGAGTCAGTGGCGGCGACACGTTTTCGCCGCCTTGACCGGAGACGCTAATCAGCTCGTTGATCCCCCGGAAGGCAACTGGTATCGATCACGACCATCCGCGCCATGGATACCGGACGTTCCGTGCAAAGGGCCCACTCCCGCGTCACCGCCGTGACGCCATCTCCTGGATGCGCTCGCGCAGCCAGCGGTGCGCCGGATCCGCGGTGTTCCTGGGGTGCCAGTACATCGCTTCCGTCAGCTCCCCCGGCGGCTCCAGCGGCACCGCCCGCAGGCCCATCGCGTGCCCCAGCCGCTCGAAGAGCCGTCGGGGAATCACCGCGACCATCCGGGTGCCGGACACGAGACAGGCCGCGCCGACGAAGGTGTCGCTCATCGCCACTGTCCGGCCGGACACGCCGCCTTCCCCGAAGGTGAAGCCCGACCACGGCACGGCCTGCGAGCCGATCCCGATACCGGGCAGGTCGGCCAGTTCCTCCAGGCTCAGGCTCGGGCCCACATCGGGATGGTCGCCGTCGACGACCGCGACCAGCTCGTCCGGGGGCAGATCGCCCCGGGAGAACGACGTCAGCTCGTCGGCGAGCACGTTCGGCGGCCAGATCAGCAGGTCGGACTGGCCACGGCGTAACCGGTCGAACATGCCGGTGTGCACCCCGGTGACGCTGACCCGCACATCCGGGGCCGCCTCGCTGAGCTCGCTGAGCAGCGGACGCAGCATCACGATGGTCACGTAGTCGTCGGCGACCAGGTTGAAGGTGCGGGTGCTGGTGGCCGGATCGAACTCCTCCGTGCGGTCCAGGACCCCGTACATCCCGCCAAGGAGCTCCTTGACCGGGTCGACCAATGACTCCGCGAGGGGAGTGAGGGCCATCGTCCGCCCGGCCCTGACCAGCAGCGGATCGTTGAAGTGCCGCCGCAGCTTCGCAAGTGCCGTGCTCATCGCGGGCTGGCTGACGAAGGCCCGCTCGGCGGCCCTGGTGACGCTCCGCTCCGTGAGGAGCGCGCTCAGCGGGACCAGGAGGTTCAGGTCGATCTTGGTGGGCCGATCCGCCACGACGGGCGGCAGGCCCCGATCGGTCGAGGGCGCCGGTCCGCTCCCCTGCTGTCCATGGACGGCCATGCGCCGGAAGTAGTCCCCGATGTTGCGCACGCGGTGCGGCTCGGTCCCCTGATCGAGGTGTCCCTCCAGCTCCTTGACCATGGACGCCGCACGCTCACGCATCGTCCTCTCGTACCCGGCGATCGCCGCCGTCAGGTCGTCACCGGCCCCGATGACGGCTCGGGCGAGGTCGGCGGCATCCCGCATGGCGAGGTTGACGCCCCAGCAGAGCGACACCATGCCGTGGGCGGCGTCACCCAGCAGGGTGCGGCCCGGTGTGACCGGCCAGCTGGTGTCGACGGGGAGGCCGTAGAGGGGGTGGGGAACGATCGTGTCATCGCAGTGGCGGACGAGGTCCGTCAGTTGCGGGGCCCAGTCGGCGAAATGCTCCAGGATCGCGGCGCGTGCCCGTTCGGGCTGGTCGTAGGGGATGCCGTTCGTGGCCAGCCAGTCCTCGGGAACGCGGAAGGCGATGTGGATGCGCAGGCGGCCATCGCCGTCGCGCTGGGCTATCAGGCCCTTCTCGTCCTGCAGCGCGAACATGCTGCCGCGGCCCACGAGTGCGGCCAGGGCCGGCCGGGTGCGGTGCGCTTCGGGAACACCGATCTCGATGCAGCTGATCCCTGAGTACTCGGGCTCGGCTTCGGTGAGCGTCGGGCGGACGCGGGACCAGATGCCGTCCGCTCCGATGAGCAGGTCGCAGGTCTCCACCGCGCCGCCGTCGAAGTGGAGTTCGTGGCGGCCGCCCGCCAGGGCGGTGGCGGCGGTGAGGCCGTGGCTCCAGCGAACGCTGTCGGGGGCGAGGGCGTCGAGGAGGATCTCGCGCAGGGCGCGGCGGTCGATCTCCGGCCGGCCCGTGTCGTCCTCGGGGGTGACGTCCTGGGGCTGGACCGTGGCGTCCTTGCCGAGGATCTTCATATCCAGCCCCCTGGGGCGGGCCCGGGCCCAGAACTCGTTCTCCAGCCCCGCCTCGCGCAGTGCGTGCAGGCCGTACTCGGGGTGCAGGTCGAGGGTGGCGCCCTGGTCGCGGACGGGATCGGCGGGGTCGCGCTCGTACACGACCGCGTCGATGCCGCCGGCCTGAAGGATGCGCGCGAGGGTGAGGCCGCCTGGGCCGCCGCCGATGATCGCGATACGGGGAGTGGAGTTCATGACCGAGGAGTCCTTCTCAGACAGCTGGGGGTGTGCGGCAGGATATTCGGAAGCCTCGCCGCATCACCTGGCGTTGGCGCTGGTGAAGAAGACAGTCTTTTCGGGGCGGCGCCGGGAATATTCGGCGGTCGCACCGGCCGGTCCAGGATGCCCGCTACGGCACCAACGCGATGCCCCCGTCGACCCGCAGATCGATTCCGTTGATGTAGCCGGCCAGCGGCTGGCGAGAAACGCGACCGCTGCCGCGATATCCGTCCCTGTGCCGAGCCTCCCCGTCGGGTTCGGGGCGTACTCGGCCACCACCAGCGGCTCCAGCTCCGCCCATCGCTCCGGCCAGCCTCGTGCGGCCGCTCCGTCCTCGAACATCTGCCGCATGCCGTCCGTGACGATGACACCGGGGCTCACCGTGTTCGCGGTGATGCCGGATCCGGCCAGATGCCGGGCCAGGCTGGTCGTCATGTTGACCACCGCCGCCTTCGCCGCCGAATACTCGACCATATTCGGCAACGGAGTCGTCGCGGCCCGGCTGCCCACATTGACCACCCTGCGCCATCCGCGCTCGCGCATCCCAGGCACCACGGGCCCGGATCATCCGCACCGCGGACACGACGTTCCCGTTCACCGCGTCCAGCCACAGCACGGGCTCCGCGGTCTCCCAGTCGTGCAAGGCGAATGGGCCGGCGTTGTTGACCAAAACCTCCACGCCCCACTCCCGGGCCCGCTCGGCCACCGTCCCGGCGGCGGCCTCATCGGCAAGGTCCCCCAGCACGATGTCCACCACCCCGCCGACGGCACGAAGCCGCTCCGCGACCTCGCCGACACGCTTGGGCTGGCGACCGTGCACCAGCACAGCGCACCCCTCGTCGACCAGCCGCCGGGCCACGGCGGCGCCGATCCCTCCGCTGCTCCCCGTCACCATCGCCCGTCGTCCCGCAAGCTCCAGGTCCATGTTCCGCACGTTAGATGACGCCTGTGACGGCGTCGACGAACCCGCCGTCCAGCAGTTGGGCCGCCACACACGCGCCAAGGTCGATGACGCGTGGCCCATCTCCTCCGGACGGGGCGGCCGACAGGGCGTCGCAAGCGACTGGTTGGGCCACGAAGGTGAGGGCCTGTCATTTTTTGCCGTCGGAGCTCTTGTGAGCGGTACCCGCCTTCATTACTTTCCGGTAGGTGGCGCCCCGACGATGACAGACCCCCACCTCCCATGGAGTAATCATGGCTCCCGAGCACCGTGGCTCCACCCGAATGCTCCTCTCCCTCGCCGCCGCCCTGGCGCTGGCCGTGACCGGCTCCACGGCGGTGAGCGCCTCCGCGCAGTCGAAGGCGGCCGGCCTGCGCGAAGTGATGTTCGTGGGCAACAACTGGGACGGCACCGCCGACGTCATCAAGTCCACTGGCGACTTGGCCAGGATCGGCCGGATCAACGTCATACCGGACAAGGACCAGCGGCTCACCGAGATCTACCTCAACCCCATCAAGCTCGCCTTCTTCCTGGGGATCCGGCTGGGACCGGGTGAAGGGCACGACCAGTTCGTGGACGACATGTACTCGACCCCGGACGGCTCCGCCATCGTCGTCTCCCGGCCCAGCTTCGCCGACGTGGTCTCGATCGACATCGCGACGGGCAAGGTCAACTGGCGCTTCCCCGTGTCGGGCTTCCGCGCGGACCACATGGCCGTGTCCCCCGACGGCAAACGCGTCGCGGTGTCGGCCTCGACGTCGAACAAGGTGCACATCCTCGACATCGAGACGGGCAAGCAGCTCGGTTCGTTCTCCGCCGGAGACAAGCCGCACGAGAACGTCTTCACCGACGGCGGCAAGTATCTCTGGAACATGTCGATCGGCGAGGTCAACACCGACCTGGACGATCCGTCGATGGACTGGACGAAGGGCGACCGGCACATCACCGTGGTCGACGCCAACACCTATCGGCAGGTCAAGGTCATCGACATGCGCGAACGGCTCGACGCCTTCGGCCGCGAGGACCTGTCCGACGCCGTACGGCCCGTCGCCTTCACCCCGGACGAGTCCAAGCTCTACTTCCAGGTCTCCTTCTTCAACGGGTTCCTGGAGTACGACGTGGCCAAGGACGAGATCACCCGCGCGAAGACCCTCCCGAAGAACCCGGCGACCAGCGAGGACCGCACCACCTGGGTCAACGACTCCCGCCACCACGGCCTGTCGATGAGCCCCGACGGCAAGAAGCTGTGCGTGGCCGGGACGATGGACGACTACGCGACCGTCGTGGACCGGGAATCGCTCCAGGAAGGCCCCCTGGTGCCGACCTCGAAGCCGTACTGGGCGACGGTGAGCGGCGATGGCAACGCCTGTGTCGTCTCCGAGAGCGGTGCCGACCGGGTCACCGCGATCGACTTCGCGACGGGCGAGAGGACCGCGTCCGTGTCGGTCGGCGACCACCCGCAGCGGGTGCGCATCGGCCATGTGGCAGCCGACTGGACCGGACCGTCGGCCTCGTAGCGGAACCCCGGCGCGCCCCGGCGCGCCGGGGGCCCGGCGGGGGCCCATCCGTACGCGGCCCCCACCCCGTCATGTCGACGCCACTGCTCAGACGACCCCCTGGGCGGTCATGGCCTCGGCGACGCGGAGGAAGCCCGCGGTGTTGGCGCCGAGCACGTAGTCGTCGGCGTCACCGCCGTAGGTCTCCGCGGTGGCGCGACACCGCGCGTGCACCTGGCGCATAATGGTGGCGAGCTGATCCTCCGTACGTTCGAAGCTCCAGCTCTCGCGGGACGCGTTCTGCTGCATCTCGAGTGCGGAGGTCGCCACCCCGCCCGCGTTGGCGGCCTTGCCCGGCCCGAACAGGATCCGCGCGCCGCGGAATACCTCGACCGCCTCGGGCGTGCACGGCATGTTCGCGCCCTCCGCCACGGCCAGCACACCGTTCTTCGTCAGCGCGGTGGCGTCCTGCTGGTGCAGCTCGTTCTGGGTCGCGCAGGGCAGTGCCACCTGGCACGGCACGTCGAACACCGACCCCCGGGCGGAGAACCGGGCGGCCGTCTTCACGTCGGCGTAGGCGGAGATCCGCTCACGGCGCACCTCCTTGATCTCCTTGAGCAGCTCCAGGTCGATGCCGTCCTCGTCGACCAGGTAGCCGGAGGAGTCGGAGCAGGCCACCACCCGTCCACCGAGGGCGTGGACCTTCTCGATGGCGTAGATGGCCACATTGCCCGATCCGGAGACCACGACCCGCCGCCCGTCGAAGTCGTGGCCGCGGGTGGCGAGCATCTCCTGGGCGAAGAACACCGCGCCGTAGCCGGTGGCCTCGGTGCGGGCGTGCGATCCGCCCCAGCCGACCGGCTTGCCGGTCAGGACGCCGGACTCATGGCGGTTGGTGATCCGCTTGTACTGGCCGAAGAGGTAGCCGATCTCACGCCCGCCGACTCCGATGTCCCCGGCGGGCACATCCGTGTGCTCGCCCAGGTGCCGGTACAGCTCCGTCATGAACGCCTGGCAGAAGCGCATGACCTCGGCGTCCGAGCGGCCTTTGGGATCGAAGTCCGAACCGCCCTTGCCGCCGCCGATCGCCATGCCGGTGAGCGCGTTCTTGAAGATCTGCTCGAACCCCAGGAACTTGACGATGCCGAGGTTGACACTGGGGTGGAACCGCAGCCCGCCCTTGTACGGACCGAGGGCGCTGTTGAACTCCACCCGGAAGCCGCGGTTGACCTGCACCGTTCCCTGGTCGTCCACCCACGGGACCCGGAAGATCAGCTGGCGTTCGGGCTCGCAGAGCCGTTCCACGATCCTGGCGTCCAGGTACTCCGGGTGGGCCTGGAGCACGGGTCCTATCGCCTGCAGGACTTCGTGTGCTGCCTGATGGAACTCCGTCTCCCCGGGATCCCGTCGGTGGAGATTGCCGTAGACGGCCTCGAGGTAGGCGCTGACGTCCATGTGCGCTGTTCTCTCCGTTCGCATGCGGGCCGGGCGGGCGCCGGCACGAGCTGTGCCTCAGGCGCGGAAGTGCGCCGACAGCGTACTTCAGCGGTGTCGGCCCTGAGGGGAGGAAGAGATCGGACGGTGAGCGCTTCGGCCTGCGGGGTGAGGTACCCGGTGCCCTCGCGAAGTCGCTGGAGGTAGCCGCGGTGCGAGCGCGTCTGCGCCATCGCACCGCCGTGTTCGAGGACCAGGGACACCCGGTACCGCGACACCGCATCGAGCTTCACCAGGCCCCGGGTCGTCTGCCGCGCGCTGAAGTCCCGGACCTCGTCGGGCCGCCCCATCCGCGACGCCATCGAGCCGCGTAGCTGTACCCCGCCCAGAGGCTGCGGTCCTCGGTCCAGTGGTCGAACGTGGTCCGCATGATGTCCCGGTCGGCCGACCGGTCCCAGGTGAGCTCGTGCATCGGGTACAGCCCCAGCATGTGGGAGAAGTGGCGGTGGGAGTCGGCGAGTGGCGTGTCGGCGCCGATCGTGACGCCGGTCGCGTCGCGCGGATAGCGTACCGGGGCCGGGGGTTCTGCCCCGCCCACCGTGGAACCGTACGAGCGACTCGTCGCGGCACGGCCAGCCGCGCTCGGGTGGCGAACCGCGCCGCCCTCAACGCCAGCCTCCAAGCGGTCCTGCGGAACACCTCGACCACCCCCTCGTTCCCGCGGCCGGGCGCGGTGAAGGCGGTGGCGTAGATGGCGGTGAGCCTGTCGTCGCCGCTGTCCGCCGACTGCTGCAGGGCCTCGCGCGAACCCGAACCGGCGCCTGGTGAGCGGGGGTTTCCGCTAGTCCAGCGGGCAGCTCGTGCGCAGTGCCGCGGGATCCGCGCCGGCCGGGCGCCGGACCGTGTGGTCCGCCGGGGGGCAGCCCCTTCCGGCCAGCCACCGTTCCAGTGCCTCGAAGGCGGAGCGGTGGCAGGGGACCAGTGGGCGGAGCTGGTCGGGGAAGGCGTCGACGAGGGAGTCGACGTGCGTGCCGTCCTCGATCCGGTAGTAGCGCAGCAGCGCGCCCCGGCCGGCCCGGTGCACCATGCGGGCGTAGACGTCCGAGTCCTTGCTGATGGGCAGCAGCACGTCGAGCGTGCCGTGCAGGGTGATCAGCGGCTTGCCGATGCGTCCGGTCAGTGCGACGCGGTCGACGGCGCGGTGGACCGCGGGCGGACGGGTGGCGTAGTCGTAGTCGGCGTCACAGCCGGGGGTGCCCGGGGCGCAGTAGGGGGTGCCCGCCTCGGTCGCTCCGTCGAAGTCCGGGTCGACTTCCTCGCGGTAGACGCGCTGTGTCAGGTCCCAGTAGACCTGGTGGTGGTACGGCCACAGAAACTCCGAGCCCGCCGGGTAGCCGGCCGTGCGCATGGCCTTCCAGGCGTCCTCGGCCCCGGACCCACCGGCGGCGTACGCCGGGTAGGCGCGCAGCGCGGGCGGCAGGAAGGTGAGCGGGTTGGGGCCGTTGGAGCGCCACAGGGTACCCTCCCAGTCCACTCCCCCGTCGTACAGCTCGGGGTGGTTCTCCAGCTGCCAGCGCACCAGGTAGCCGCCGTTGGACAGGCCGGTGGCGAGGGTGCGGACGGGAGGGCGGTGGTACCGCTGGGTGACGACGGCTGCGGCGGCGCGCGTGAGCTGGGTGACGCGCTCGTTCCACTCGGCGATGGCGTCACCGGGCCCGCGGCCGTCGCGGAAGAAGGTGGGGCCGGTGTTGCCCTTGTCGGTGGCGGCGAAGGCGTAGCCGCGGGAGATCACCCAGTCGGAGATGGCGCGGTCGTTGGCGTACTGCTCGCGGTTGGCCGGTGTACCGGATACCACCAGACCACCGTTCCAGTGGTCGGGCAGCCGGATGACGAACTGGGCGTCGTGGTTCCAGCCGTGGTTGGTGTTGGTGGTCGATGTGTCGGGGAAGTAGCCGTCGAGCTGGATCCCGGGAACGCCGCTCGGCGTGGGCAGGTCCTCGGGGGTGAGCCCCGCGAAGTCGGCCGGATCGGTGTGACCCGAGGCCACCGTCCCGGCCGTGGTCAACTCGTCCAGGCAGGCGGTCCGTTGGCGGGCCGCGCCCGGTACGTGCGGCAGGGTGTACCCGGTGCAGCGGCCGCCCGGTGTCCCCTCCGCTGCGGCCGCGGGCACCGCCGCGGCCGATGCGACGACGAGCGCACCGGCGCCCGCGAGTGACAGTGCGCCCAGAGCGGCGCGCCGTAGGCGTCGTCTGCGAGGTGGGGCCGCGGTGGCTGTGCGAGGTGGGGC
>NZ_JAEEAP010000699.1 GCF_016103465.1 Streptomyces sabulosicollis | reverse complement strand
GGATTGGGGTGGGGTCCCGGGTGATGGTTCGCACTCGCGCCCTGGGCCCAGCCCGCGCCCTGCGGTCCGGGAACCGGCCCCGGCTGGTGGGGCGGTGGCAGCGGAGCTCCCACTGCATGCTGCATCCGGTGGCACTCCGTCTCGTACAGGCAGTTCTCGTCCGACAACTGTCAGGTGCTGATACGGCGGTGAAGCCGCTCCTACCGAACGGTACCTGCCCAAGGCTCCGCTGTGTGAACGGACCACAAACCCGTTGTGTCCCCGCGACCCCTCGCCGGCCAGGCAATTCGTCCCCCAAGGGCCGCAAGTGCGAGGGCTTGGGCGGCGGTTCGAAAGCCCGCGGCGAGGCCGCGGGCTTCGAAGGCGATGACAGAGTTGTGACGCGAGGAGGCGGTGACGACGGCCGCGGACCGGGTCAGCGGGAGATCTCGGCGTACGCGGCGAGCAGCACCGCCGGGTCCGGGCCCTCCAGCACGGTGGGCTTGGCGAGACCGTCCAGGACGATGAAGCGCAGCAGGTCACCGCGGGATTTCTTGTCGACCTTCATGGTCTCCAGCAGCTTGGGCCACTGGTCACCGCGGTAGGTGAGCGGCAGGCCCACGGCCTCCAGGACGGTGCGGTGCCGGTCGGCCGTGGCATCGTCCAGACGGCCCGCCAGCCGGCCCAGCTCGGCGGCGAAGACCATGCCCACGGAGACGGCCGCGCCATGGCGCCAGTTGTAGCGCTCGTTCTTCTCGATGGCGTGGGCCAGCGTGTGCCCGTAGTTGAGGATCTCCCGCAGCCCGGACTCCTTGAGGTCGCTGGAGACCACCTCGGCCTTGACCCGGATGGAGCGCTCGATGAGCTCGGCGGTGTGCGGACCGGCGGGCGTACGGGCGGCGGCCGGGTCCCGCTCGATCAGCTCCAGGATCTCCGGGTCGGCGATGAAGCCCGCCTTGATGACCTCGGCGAGCCCGCTGACGTAGTCGTTGACCGGCAGCGAGTCCAGCGCGGCCAGATCGCACAGCACCCCGGCCGGGGGGTGGAAGGCGCCGACGAGGTTCTTGCCCTCGGCGGTGTTGATCCCGGTCTTGCCGCCGACGGCGGCGTCGACCATGCCGAGCACGGTCGTGGGGACGGCGATCCAGCGCACTCCGCGCAGCCAGGTGGCGGCGACGAATCCGGCCAGGTCGGTGGTAGCGCCGCCGCCGACGCCGACGATCACATCGGTGCGGGTGAAGCCGGTCTGGCCGAACGCCTTCCAGCAGTACGCGGCGACCTCGGCGGTCTTGGCCTCCTCGGCGTTGGGCAGCTGGATCGCGATGGCGTCGTATCCCTGCTCCGCGAGGTCCTGGCGGATGGCCTCACCGGTCTCGGCCAGCGCCTCGGGGTGCAGAACGGCGACGCGCTTGGCGAACGTGCCGATCAGACCGGGAAGCTCGCCGAGCAGCTGCCGGCCGATCAGCACCTCGTACGGCGCGGTGCCCGCGGTGCCTCCGACCTGGATGCGCGTAGGGGTGTCGGCCACAGGGGGTGTCATGCGTTCTTCAGCTCCAGTACGTCCAGGACGGCCTCGGCGACGGCCTCGGGGGTGCGGTCCTCGGTCGACACCACGGCACGGGCGACCTCGGTGTACAGCGGGCGGCGCTGCTCCATCAGCTCGCGCCAGCGCTGGCGCGGATTGACCGCGAGCAGCGGGCGCGGGGCGTCAAGACCGGTGCGCTTGACGGCCTCGGCGACGCCCATCTCCAGGAAGACGACGGGGAGGCCGGTGAGCAGCGCCCGGGTGCCCTCGTCGAGGACGGCGCCGCCGCCCAGCGCGAGCACGCCCCGGTGCTCGGCGACGGCGGTCCGCACCGCCTGCCGCTCCAGCTCGCGGAAGTGCGGCTCGCCCTCGTCGATGAAGATCTCCGAGATCTCCTTGCCCGCCGTCGCGACGATGTCGGTGTCGGTGTCGCGGAAGGTGGTGCCGAGCCGCTCCGCGAGCACCTGCCCGACGGTGGTCTTCCCCACCCCCATGGGCCCGACCAGCACGACGGCCGGGCCCCCGCCGACCTGGCCGCTCGGCCCAGCCGAACCGGTCGCCCCGCCGCGGCGGCGGTCACTCGTCACATCGGCGGCTCCGCCGCGGGCGCCATCGCCCGCTCGGCGAAGGCCCGCGTCATCATTCGGCTGCCGCCCGGCGGCCTCGCGTGCGTCGCTCACCGGATGGCCAGGTTCTCGAGGAAGCCCCGCACATTGCGGTGGGTCTCGGTGACCGAGTCGCCGCCGAACTTCTCCGCGACCGCGTCCGCCAGGACCAGCGCGACCATCGCCTCGGCGACGATCCCGGCGGCCGGGACGGCACAGACGTCGGAGCGCTGGTGGTGGGCCTTGGTGGCCTCGCCGGTGGTCACGTCGACCGTGGCCAGCGCCCGCGGCACGGTCGCGATCGGCTTCATCGCGGCCCGGACGCGCAGCAGCTCGCCGGTGGACAGCCCGCCCTCGGTGCCGCCGGAGCGGCCCGAGGAGCGCCGGATGCCGTCGTCCGTGGAGACGATCTCGTCATGGGCCTTGGAGCCCGGCACCCGCGACAGGTCGAAGCCGTCGCCGACCTCGACGCCCTTGATGGCCTGGATGCCCATCAGCGCACCGGCCAGCCGCGCGTCGAGCCGGCGGTCCCAGTGCACATGGGAACCGAGGCCCACCGGCACGCCGTAGGCGAGCACCTCGACGACGCCGCCGAGCGTGTCGCCGTCCTTGTGGGCCTGGTCGATCTCGGCCACCATCGCCTTGCTCGCGTCGGCGTCCAGGCAGCGCACCGGGTCGGCGTCGAGCTTCTCGACGTCGGAGGGCTTGGGGTAGACGCCGTACGGCGCCTTCGCGGCGGCCAGCTCCACGACATGCGAGACGATCTCGATCCCGGCCGTCTCCTTGAGGTAGGAGCGGGCGACGGTGCCCAGCGCCACCCGGGCGGCGGTCTCGCGGGCGCTGGCGCGCTCCAGGATCGGCCGGGCCTCGTCGAAGCCGTACTTCTGCATCCCGGCGAGGTCGGCGTGGCCGGGGCGGGGACGGGTGAGCGGGGCGTTACGGGCGAGTCCCTCGAGGATCTCGGGGTCCACCGGGTCGGCGGCCATGACCTGCTCCCACTTGGGCCACTCCGTGTTGCCGACCATGATCGCGACCGGGGAGCCGAGGGTCAGCCCGTGGCGTACCCCGCCGAGGAAGGTGACCTCGTCGCGCTCGAACTTCATCCGGGCACCGCGGCCGTAGCCGAGCCGCCGTCGGGCCAGGGCGTCGGCCACCATGTCGGTGGTGATCGGCACCCCGGCGGGCAGCCCCTCCAGCGTCGCCACGAGTGCGGGGCCGTGCGACTCCCCCGCGGTCAGCCAGCGCAACCTGCTCAACGGTGCTCCCTCATGCGCGTGCCTCGACGTCCTGCGGCGCGGCCCGGTCCGCGCGACTCCGGCCCGCACCTCCGATCCTCCCACGACCGGGGCGTCTGCTCGGTCCGTGGTCCATGGGGTGGACGCTCGCGGCGGACCGGGGAGGGGATGGACGGGAGCCGGACGGGCGCCGGGGAAGGGT
>NZ_JAEEAP010000698.1 GCF_016103465.1 Streptomyces sabulosicollis | reverse complement strand
CGACCGAGGGCCCCAACGACGCGAGCGTCACCCTCCTCGTCCGCACCGCCGGCCTGACCCTGCTCCTCCTGGGCGACCTGGAGCCCCCGGCCCAGCAGGCCCTGCTGACCGCATACCCCGCCCTCCCGGAGATCGACGTGCTCAAGGTCGCCCATCACGGCTCGGCCTACCAGGACCCACAGCTGCTCCAACGCCTCAGCCCCCGCCTGGCCCTGATCTCCTGCGGCGCCGACAACCCCTACGGCCACCCGTCGCCCCGCACCATCGCCTCCCTGCGCGCCCAGGGCGCCGCCGTACTGCGGACCGACACGGACGGCCCCATCGCGGTCACGCGCGACCCGGGCCTGCGCGCGGTGCTCGGAGGCCGCGGCGGGGCCGCGCGGCGCACAGCCGCCTGAATCACTCCAACTACCGATCATCGGGAGCCGGTTGTACCTTTGATCCCGTCACCACGGACATGAGTGGTTCCTCACCGCCGTCAGGTCGGCCTGACCCCGAAGGGGGAGGGACGGGCCTACCGCAGAGGGCGGTGGGTTGAACCCCTTGGAGGTGGTGATGGTGGTCGGCTTCTTCAGGTCGCCCGGCAAAAAGGAAAAAAGGTGGCGCGGCAGTCTCGTGGAGCGCTTCGCGGTGTCCCTAGCGGCGCGAGCCGTCTGGGCAGCGATCGTTGAGGCGCTACGTCACGACTAAGCGGTCTCGGCCGCGAGTAGGGCGCCAGGTCCTCCCTTCGACCCTGGCGCCTCACTCATCTCCGCCATGCCCGCGGCACGCGTCACTGGTGGGGGCCGTGTCGGCCGAGGGTCTCCACGGGGGTCGCGCCGGGGCGGGGCCACTGCGGCACGGGGCGGCTGGTCGGGCCCCAGGTGGCGTTCCCGTCCGCGTCCGAGCGCCAGGACCAGCACGGACCGCGCCCCTCGGGCCAACCTTCGGGGTTGTGCTCCCATGCCTCGCCGCGGCCGTAGGGCGTCATGTCGAGCAGGCCGAGGGATCCGTTGACCCGCTCGTTGCCACGGCCCGTCGTGGAGTAGGTGAGGAACACCCGGTCGCCGTCGCGCAGGAAGCAGGTGAGGTAGCCCATGTCGCCGCCGGCCGGCCCGTCCACGCCGCGCACCGAGTACCAGGGCTGGGTGTAGCCCATGAACGCGACGTAGGAGGCCACCTCGTCCCACCGGCCCGTGGTCAGGACGGCGAACGAGACGCCTCGGGCGTTGAGGTAGGAGGCGTCCCGCAGGTGCCAGGCCGTGGTGGTGCAGCCCTCGCACTGCCCCTGGTGCGGCGCGCCGTCGTACCACATGTGCTTGTAGACCACGAGCTCGTCGCGGCCCTGGAACAGGTCCAGGAACGGGACCGGGCCGTCGGGCCCGACGACCTCGACCGTCCCGTCGAACTCCACCATCGGCAGCCGGCGGCGGGCCGCGGCGATGGCGTCGCCCTCGCGGGTGTGGGCCTTCTCGCGGGCCAGCAGTTCGTCACGGGTGGCCTGCCAGGTGGCCAGGTCCACCACGGGCGGGCGGCCGGGCAGCGCGGTGATGGGGTCGTCCGGTGTGGCCGTCATGGTGTCCTCCGTGGTTTCTCGTGCCGGGCGCGTCGCGCGCCGTTCCGCGACGGTCACCAGAAGAGACTCCCGACCCGGCCGGAACTCATCGCGGCGGGGAGAACCCCTCAGACGCGGTCCAGGGGGCGGTGGGGTTCGGCGGGGAGCTCCGCTTCGATCGGATCGCCCGGGCGGACGGTGCCGCCCTCCCGCACGATGCTCATGATTCCGGCCTTACGGATGATGTTTCCGGCCTCGTCGCGGCCGACAACCCGTTTCAGGAGCCCGTTCTGGAAGTGGTCGATCTGGAGGCACGGATTGCGCAGGCCGGTGACCTCCAGCACCGCGTCGCCGCCGATGCGCAGCAGGGTGCCGACGGGGAGGGCGAGCAGGTCGATGCCGCGGGTGGTGATGTTCTCGCCCAGCTCGCCGGGCAGGACGTGGAACCCCTCGTCAGCCACCTCGGCGAAGAGTTCTTCGTGGATGAGGTGGACCTGGCGCAGATTCGGCTGGGTGGGGTCCTGGGCGACGCGGGAGCGGTGTTTGACCGTTACCCCGGCGTGGACGTCGCCCTCGACGCCGAGGCCGGCGAGCAGGGTGATGCGGTCCCGGTTCGGCTTGGTGAACGAGTACTCGCCGTTGCTGCTGACTGCCGTCACTGTTCCGCTCATCCTCGGAGCCCCCTCTTCCGTGACCACGGTGGGTCATGAGCGTAGCCCCGGCCGCTATTCGGCCTCCAGCCAGCCGTCGTACTCGTCCGCGAGCGCGTCCAGGGCCGTCGGGTCCAGCCGGCCGGCCGGGTCCTCGATCACCACGAGCCACTGGGCGTCCTCGGCGTCGTCCTCGCCCGCCAGGGCGTCCCGCACCAACTGGGGTTCCTGGGTGGTGCCGAAACGCCCGGGGAGTGCCTCGGCCACCTCCTCCGCCGCGTCGCGGTCGGGGAGCACCAGGATGTGCCGGGCGCCGGTCAGTCCTTCATCGATCACCCGAACATTGTCGGACATCCGGCCGGCGGGGCTGTCGGTGGTCCGTGGGATGCTGGACCGCGATGGCCAGGAAGACGACGACCGACGATCCACTCGCCCCGGTGACCCTCGCCGTGGGCCAGGAGGAGCTGCTGCTCGACCGCGCGGTGCAGCAGGTGGTGGCGGCCGCGCGCGCGGCCGACCCCGACACCGACGTGCGCGACCTTCAGCCCGACGCGCTGCGGCCGGGCACCCTCGCCGAGCTGACCAGCCCCTCGCTCTTCGCCGAGCGCAAGGTCGTGGTGGTGCGCAACGCACAGGATCTGGCGGCCGACACGATCAAGGATCTGAAGGACTATCTCGGCACCCCCGCCGAGGAGATCACCCTGGTCCTGCTGCACGCGGGCGGGGCCAAGGGGAAGGGGCTGCTCGACGCCGCCCGTAAGGCCGGAGCGCGCGAGGTCGCCTGCCCGAAGATGACCAAGCCCGCCGACCGGCTGGCGTTCGTGCGGTCGGAGTTCCGCGCCACCGGCCGGTCCGCCACCCCCGAGGCGTGCCAGGCCCTGGTCGACGCCATCGGGAGCGATCTGCGCGAGCTGGCCAGCGCGGTCTCCCAGCTCGTGGCCGATGTCGAGGGCACGATCGACGAGGCCGTCGTCGCCCGCTACTACACCGGCCGTGCCGAGGCGTCCAGCTTCACCGTCGCCGACCGCGCCGTCGAGGGCCGCGCGGCCGAGGCGCTGGAGGCGTTGCGCTGGGCCGTCTCCACCGGGGTGCCGCCCGTGTTGATCACGAGCGCCCTGGCCCAGGGCGTCCGCTCCATCGGCAAGCTGGCCTCCGCGCCGCGCGGCGCCCGCCCCGGCGATCTCGCCCGTGAGTTGGGCATGCCGCCGTGGAAGATCGACCGGGTGCGGCAGCAGATGCGCGGCTGGTCGGCGGACGGAGTGGCGATCGCGCTGCGTGCCGTCGCCGAGGCCGACGCGGGGGTCAAGGGCGGCGGAGACGATCCGGAGTACGCCCTGGAGAAGGCCGTCGTCACGATCGCTCGTGCCGCTCGGGCGGGCCGCCGCTAGCCGACAGCGGGGCCTCGGGGGCCAGGGGCG
>NZ_JAEEAP010000697.1 GCF_016103465.1 Streptomyces sabulosicollis | reverse complement strand
GCCCAAGCCCGCCCCGGGCAGCGGCGACTGGGAGCGCAAGCTGGCCCACGGGCTGAGCTTCCTGCGCCGCCGGATCACCGGGGACTACGAGGTCGACGACTTCGGCTACGACCAGGATCTGACCGAGCAGGTCCTGATGTCCCTGCTCCGCCCGCTGTACGACAAGTACTTCCGGGTCGAGGTGAAGGGGATCGAGAACATCCCCGACAGCGGCGGCGCGCTCGTCGTCGCCAACCACTCCGGGGTGCTGCCGCTGGACGGGCTGATGCTCCAGGTCGCGGTGCACGACAACCACCCGGCCAAGCGCCATCTGCGGCTGCTCGCGGCCGATCTGGTCTTCGTGCTCCCGGTCATCAACGAGCTGGCGCGCAAGGCCGGGCACACCCTCGCCTGCTCCGAGGACGCCCAGCTGCTGCTGGAGCGCGGCGAGGTGGTCGGGGTGATGCCGGAGGGCTTCAAGGGGATCGGCAAGCCGTTCTCCGAGCGGTACAAGCTCCAGCGCTTCGGCCGGGGCGGCTTCGTCTCCACGGCGCTGCGCGCGGGGGCGCCGATCGTGCCGTGCTCGATCGTGGGCGCGGAGGAGATCTACCCGATGGTGGGGAACGCCAAGACCCTGGCCCGGCTGCTCGGCATCCCGTACTTCCCGATCACGCCGACCTTCCCGCTGCTGGGGCCGCTGGGCGCGGTGCCGCTGCCGACGAAGTGGACCATCCAGTTCGGCGAGCCCATCCCCACCGACGGGCATCCGCCGGAGGCGGCGGACGACCCGATGCTGATGTTCAACCTGACCGACCAGGTACGAGAAACGATCCAGCACACGCTGTACAAGTTGCTGGTGCAGCGGCGGTCGGTGTTCTTCTGACGGCGGTCGGTGTTCTTCTGAGCTCGGGCTGCTGACACGTGGTCCGGGGGTGGGCGGCGGGCCCACCCCCGGCTTTTTCACCTCGTGTCGTCCCCGTCGATGGTCAGGCCCGGCAGGAGGTCCGGGAGCAGCGGGGGGATGGTGATGTCCGGCTGGGACGGCTTGCTGCCCTGGTCGCCCTTGCCCGTGGACGGGCTGGGGCTCGACCCGGCGCCGAGCGGCGGGTCCAGCAGATCACCGGCCCCGCCCACCAGGCCGCCGCTCTGGTTGTGGGCGCTCGCCGAGGACGACGGGTGCGGGTGGGGAGCGGTCTTCCCGTCGGTGCGCCCGCCGCTCGGGGTGGCCGCACCGGATGCCGGGCGGTCGTCCGGGTCCATCCCGCCCGCGCGCTGCGGCGCGCGGCCGGTCTGGGGGCCGGACTGGGCCTGCTGCTCCTTCTTCGTGGGCAGCAACGCCCGCAGCGGACCGACCTCTTGGTCTATGGCGTCGAAGACCGAGCTCACCTCGTCGCCGACGTCCATCAGCTGGACCGGCAGCTTCTCGCGCAGTCGGCTCCAGCCGTCGCGGTGGGCCTGGGAGAAGGAGGACAGCTGCTGGATGGGGCCGAGCGAGCCGTCGCGCTCGTAGACCTGGTGCAGCAGCCGGTGGCCCTCGGAGGCGTCATGGCGCATCCCGGCCAGGACCCGGCGGATCTCGCCCAGCGAGTCATGGTCCAGATCGCCGCTGCGGGTCCGCTCCATCAGGCGGCGGGCCTCGCTCATCCGCGTGGACGCCTGGTCCAGATAGATCCGGCCCCGGTCGGCGTCGCCGTCCGCCATCTCCAGCTTGAGGTCTTCCATACCGCGCTTGAACCCGTAGAGGGTGTCACCCGGCAGCGCGTCCGAGCTGGCGGCGGCGACGCCGCCGAACGCGCCCGCCGCCACGCCGACCGTGAGCCCCCCGGCCGCGAGCCCCTTGGACCAGCGGGAACGGGGGCGGAATCTCGCCACCGGGGGTTTGGCCCGGTGGGCGCCGCCGGGGCGGCGGCGCTGCTCGGGCACGCGCGGTGCCCCCTCGGCGAAGGCCGCCTCCATGGCGGCGAGCAGCTGCGCCCGCTGGGTGGCGCGGACCTCCGGGTCCAATGCCGGTGCCGGCAGCTCGCCCAGCCCGCTCGCCAGGGCCAGCAGCCGTCTCCGCTCGGCGCTCTCCGCCGATGGGGAACCCGGCTGTTGCTGCGGCGTCTCGTCCCGGGCGGCCTGGTGATTGCTCTCCAGGGCCTCCAGGGCCTCCAGGGCCTTGGCGAAGGCGTTCGCCCGCCGGTGTGCCGATACGTTCGCGATCACAGGCGGCACCTCCTCTCGTCGTGACGGTCGACTCCCCAGGACACCCGAGGGTTCCATGCCGTGCGCGCATCCACCCGATCGAGTGAGTGGATCACGGGCAGGGTACGACCACAAGGCGCCTGCATCCCCCACAACGAGCGGCGCGGGACCCGGGTTACGCCCTCCCCGCGGGCCCTCCCGGCGGACGGACGGCCCGTGGGCGGGAGGCTACGGGCGGTCAGCGGGCGTCGTCCGGAAGGAGCCGGGCCAGAGTGCGGACGGCCCGGTACTGAAGCGTTTTGATCGCGCCCTCGTTCTTCCCCATGACCCGGGCGGTCTCGGCGACCGAGAGGCCCTGGAGGAAGCGGAGCGTCACGCACTCCTGCTGCTGCGGGTTGAGTTTTCGCACCGCCTGCAGCAGGGCGGCGTTGGACAGCGATTCGAGGACGGAGTCCTCGGGGCTGCGCTCGACCTCGTTGGCGTCCAGCATCTCGCCGGTGGTGACCTCCAGCCGGAAGCGGCTGGACTTGAAGTGGTCGGCGACGAGGTTCCGGGCGATGGTCACCAGCCAGGCGCCGAAGTCGCGGCCCTGCCAGGTGAAGGTGCCGATGCGGCGCAGGGCGCGCAGGAACGTCTCGCTGGTGAGGTCCTCGGCCGTGGCCCGGCCGCCCACGCGGTAGTAGATATAGCGGTAGACCGTGTCGGCGTACTGGTCGTAGAGCCTGCCGAACGCCTCGGCCTCTCCGGACTGGGCGCGCTCGACGAGGTCCATCATGCGGCGGCTGTCGCTGTCGGCGCCGGGGCGCCGGGCGGTGGGGGTGGAGCCGCGGGAACGTCTGCCGACCGCGGCACCGCCGTCCGCCAGGGCGTAGCACGGACCGGCCTGGCCGGGGCGGTCGACCGTGCCGACGGCTGGACTGACGGGCTGTGGGGTGGCGAGGGCGGGGACGGCATACGCGGTGGGGACGAAGCCGCGCAGACAGTCGAGGACCGTTGCGCGCAGCGTAGCCAGGCCCGAGGCGTCAACCCCGACGTGTGGGTACACGGGACTCCCAGAGGCAGAGCTTCCATCACGTGCAGTACGGGACCGTCACCCGCCGTAGGGACGTGTGGGTACCGGTTTGCGTCTAAGGAGAATAACGCTTCGTACAGGCGGCACTACACCCAGTTGCTCAAATCATCGTTTCCGTTCGCTCTGTTATGGATTGATGACCCATCAAGTATCGAATGTGCACCGGCAATTGACCGGAACCGTTCGTGGGTTGTGCGATTGTGTGGCGTGTTGTGACAAAGCGGCGGTAAGGGGACTGGCGGGGGCGCTGTGGGGTAGGAAGCGCGGAATGACCGAAACAGGGCGGGCGCGTTCGGTTGGTCACACTGTGTATCGATGGGCACGCCGTCACGGAGCGCGATCGGCGGTCAGCCTTGACCGGCCTCGGTCACGCTCGTGCGC
>NZ_JAEEAP010000696.1 GCF_016103465.1 Streptomyces sabulosicollis | reverse complement strand
GGCGGGGGCGCCCAGGAGGGTGTTCAGCTCGTCCAGCAGCGCCACGTCGTGGACCGACAGCGGGCCCTGCCCGTCCGGGCCGAGCCGGGCCAGCGACCGGGCCACCTGACGGACCTCGCGGGGGCTCAGCACCCGCCGTGACCAGCGGCTCAGCCGCTTCTCATCGGCCATGGCGGCGAGCACGGAGCGCGGGGTGAGCTCGGGCCACCAGGCGTCGAGGAACTCCTGGAAGGAGTCCTCGGAGGAGATGTCCTCGTCGAAGCCCTCCCGCGCCTCGGCGGCCAGCTCGGGGTCGGTGTACCGCCCGGGGGCGCCGGAGCGGGTCCACAGCGCGTCCAGGAGCAGCCGGCGGGCGCGGGGGCGCAGCAGGTTGACGGGCGCGGTGCCGCCGAGCACATTCTGCCGGATGGCCCGCAGCTCCTCGGCGTCCAGCTCGATCCGGGCGCCGAAGGCGACCACGCGCAGCCGCTCGGGCGGGCCGCCGGGTCCGGGCCCGGGGCCCGTGCCGGGTCTGCCGCCGTCGTCGGGGGCGCAGAACGCCCCGTCCAGCGTCAGCTGGCCATGGTCGGACGACGAAGACGAAGACGAAGACGATGACGAGGCCGATGACGAAGACGATGACGAGGCCGACGAAGGGGCCGAACCGGCGGGCGCGGCGGCTCCGCGCGGCAGCTCCAGCGCGCCGCGGGCGGCCTTGCGCAGCACCTTCACCATCCGGGACGAGCCCTTGACGCGGGCCACGGCCGGGGTGTCGTACGTGGTGGCCTCGGCGCCCTCCACCAGCGAGCCCACCGCCCGGATGGCCACCTGGCCCTCCTCGCCCAGCGAGGGCAGCACGCCCTCGGTGTAGGCGACCAGCAGCGGGGTGGGGCTGACCACGAGGATGCCGCCCGCGTAGCGCCGCCGGTCCTGGTAGAGGAGATACGCGGCGCGGTGCAGGGCGACCGCCGTCTTACCGGTGCCGGGGCCGCCCTCGACCTCGGTGATGGAGGCGGCGGGGGCGCGGATCACCAGGTCCTGCTCGGCCTGGATGGAGGCCACGATGTCCCGCATGGTGTGGCCGCGGGCCTGGCCGAGCGCGGCCATCAGCGCGCCGTCGCCGACCACCGGCAGCGCGCCGCCGTCGAGGGTGGCGCTGAGCTCCGGGCGCAGCAGGTCGTCCTCGACGCCGAGCACCCGGCGGCCCTTGCTGCGGATCACCCGGCGGCGGACGACGCGGCCGGGGGCGACCGGGGTGGAGCGGTAGAAGGGCGCGGCGGCGGGCGCCCGCCAGTCGATCACCAGCGGGGCGTAGTCGGCGTCCAGGACGCCGATGCGGCCGATGTGCAGCGTTTCGGCGATCTCGGCGCGGTCCCCGTCCGGGCCGGTGCGGATGGCGTCGTCGGCGGGCTCCACCGAGGTGTAGGCGCCGTCGGGGCCGCGCTCGCCGTCCTTGCCCGGCAGCAGATCGATGCGGCCGAAGAGGAAGTCCTCGAACTCGCTGTTCAGCCGGTTGAGATGCACCCCGGCCCGGAAGACCTGGGCGTCCCGTTCGGCGAGCGCGCCGGGGGTACCGACCTGACCGCGCTTGGCGGCGTCGTCCATGAGGAACTCCGCCTCGTGGATCTTCTCCTCGAGGCGGTGGTACACCCGGTCCAGATGCGCCTGCTCGATCCGGATCTCGCTGTCCCGGACCCCGTCCCCGCGGTCCCCCCGCGGTGCCGTCCGGTCGTCATGCGTGGCGTTGTGCGCGGCCACCCAGGCCCCCTTCTGTGTTCTTAAGGGCAGCCGTCAACCGTACACCTCCCGGGAGGGGGTTTCTCAGAGCCTGACCTGGGCCAGGCGCTGCCCGTCCAGGGTGCGGACCTCGAAACGCTCGATCTCGTCGGTGTTCATGGCGGCGCCGCCCTGGGCGTAGAGCGGCTCCTTGCTCCAGCGGGATCCGTCCCCGTCCTTGACGCCGTAGCCGGAGGTGGGCACGGCCCAGGTGGTGATGGTCTCCTCGTGGCCGTCCTTGCCGATGGCGACCAGGTCGCAGGTGCGCGGCCCCTTGAGGTTGCCCAGCTTGAGGGCGACGGAGGTGCCCCACCCCTTCTGCTGGAGCGAGACGGAGGCGTCCACCTTGGTGACGGGGTCCACCGCGCCGAACTTCTCGCCCTGCTCGTACACCTGCTTGGAGGTGGAGGCCACCACCTGGTCCTTGCCCCCGCCGCCGTCGGAGCTCGCGGTGATCGCCGCACCCGCGAGCGGGCCGCCGACGATGAGGACGGCGGCCGCGGCGACGAGGAACAGACGCCGTCTGCCGGATGCCTTGCGACTCGCCGAGACGTCGTCCATCAGCCGGTCGAGCAGTTCCGGCCCGGGGCGGGCGGTGACCACCGCCGGATCCGGGAGCGCGGTGCCGTCGGCGGCGGTGGCGTACTCGGCCAGCAGCGGCGGGATGCCCATCAGCTCGTCGAGCTCGGCGGCGCACCGCTCGCACCCGATGAGGTGGTCCTCGAAGCGCGCCGCGTCGGCGGGGTCGAGCACCCCGAGCGCGTAGGCGCCGACCGCGGTGTGCTGCTGGTCGTCCGCTGCCGGCATCATGCCGTGACCCCCCGTTCCTCGAGCGAGAGCTTCAGGGAGCGCAGCGCGTAGAAGACCCGGGACCGTACCGTCCCGGCGGGAACGCCCAGCACTTCGGCCGCCTCACTCACCGTCCGTCCCTTGAAGTATGTCTCGACGAGCGCCGCTCTATGTGCATCGGTGAGGTCATTCAACGCGTCAGAAATGGTCATCTGGCGCAACGCGCGGTCGATGTCGTCCGCGGCGGGCATCACATGGAGCGGGGCCGCGTCCACTTCGTGGGGACGTGCGCGGCGTTGGCGGTGGCCGTCGATGACGATGCGGCGGGCCACGGTCACCAGCCAGGGCCGTACCGACCCTCCGGAGCGCCGCAGTTGGTCGGCGTTGCGCCAGGCGCGCAGGAGGGTCTCCTGGACCACGTCCTCGGCGCGGTGCCGGTCGCCCGCGACCAGGCGCAGGACGAAGGCGAGAAGCGGGCCTGCGTGCTCCGCGTAGAGCGCGCGCATGAGCGCGTCGTCCGGTGTCGTCCTCTCGGTCACGAGGGCATCTTTGCGTACGCAAGCCGTCGGGTCGAGGGGGGTACGGGCTGGAAACGCTCGGCGTTCATCGACCACCGTGTGATGTACATCCCATTTCCGGGCTGAACATCTCCCCCTGTGCGGTGCGTACTTGAGTCCGAGTAAGGCCGACGCCGGGCGGGCGCCGGCTATCAGGAAGGGCTCCCTCCCCAAATCCGCCCCGCAGGCCCCGGTCCCCCCATCCGGGGCCTGCGTCATATCGGGGTCATGTCTGAATATCGCTCACGTTCTGCTGATGCTGGGGTTTACGCGACGACGGTGACGGGCAACCCGCTCGCGGTTTCCGCAGACCTCGCTGGAGCACCAGCGCCGCCGGCGGCCGCGCGAGGTGTCGAGGTAGAGCATCGAGCAGGTCTCCCCCGCGCAGCGCCGCAACTGCCCGCGCGCCACCGGGTCGGTGAGCAACTGGACCGCGTCCCGGGCGATCTGGGAGAGCAGCGCACCGCAATCGGGCTTCCCGGCGACCGCGCGGACCAGGGTGCCGTCGGGGGTCCGTAC
>NZ_JAEEAP010000695.1 GCF_016103465.1 Streptomyces sabulosicollis | reverse complement strand
GGACGGGGGCCGCCGGGCCGGGGAGGTACGACGTGGCGGCATGCGACGCGGACGGCACGGGCGGCGCGTGCGACGCATGCGCGGTCGGCGGCGCGGTGTCCTCACCCGTGATGGACCGCACCGCACCGCGCAACTGGTCTTCCGAGACCGGGACGACCTGGGAGGGCACGCAGGTGGCGTGCGCGAAGGCCAGCACCGCCGTCTCCTGCCCCACGAAGAGCACGGTGCTGGTCCGCTCCTGCTCGGTGTTGCCGGGGGTGCGGCAGGACGTGCAGTCGTAAGCGCCCGGGGCGTTGTCCCCGGCGAGCAGCCGGTCGGCTTCTTCGTCGCCGATCTCGGCGCGTACGTCATCGCTGACGTCGAGCATGCGCGGCACGGGGGGCTCCTCGGTCTCGGTGGGTCGCCGGGTGGTTCCCGGCTCATACGTAGACAACGGGCCATGCGGGGCGGGGGTCACGCGCCCGGCCACTCCGCGGTCTGATGCGCCGTCGGGCCGGAAAGTTCCCCCGAACCCCTACCGATTTCACATCTGTTGAGCCACAAGAAGGTGATGAAACCCAACCCTGTGCCACTTTTCCCGGTCTTACATCGTGGTAGGCGGACGACACACCCGTCCGCGGGGAAGCAGTGGGATACGGGGCCGGATGCACATCTCTTTCCTTATTCACAACGCGTACGGGATCGGCGGGACGATCCGGACCACGTACAACCTCGCCCGCACCCTGGGGGAGCAGCACGACGTGGAGATCGTGTCGGTCTTCCGCCACCGCGACCAGCCGATCTTCGACCCCGGTCCGCGGGTGCGGCTGAGCCATCTCGTGGACCTCCGGAAGGGCAGCCCGTCCTACGACGGCGCCGATCCGGACCACAGCCGCCCGGCGAAGGTCTTCCCCGTGACCGAGGGCCGCTACAAGCAGTACAGCGCCCTCACCGACCGCCGTATCGCGGATCATCTTCGCTCGCTCGAGGCCGATATCGTTGTCGGAACCCGGCCGGGGCTCAATGTCCACATCGCCAAAGAGGCCCGGAGCGGTCCGGTACGGGTCGGCCAGGAGCATCTGACGCTCAGCACCCACTCCAGGGGGCTGAAGCGGGCCCTGCGTGCCGTCTATCCCCGGCTGGACGCGGTGACCACCGTGACCGAGGCCGACGCCCGGACCTACCGCAGCCAGATGCGGCTGCCCGGCGTGCGGGTCGAGGCGGTCCCCAACAGCGTGCCCGCGCCGGGTCTGGAGCCCGCCGACGGCACCGGCAAGTGGGTGGTCGCGGCCGGCAGGCTGGCCCCGGTGAAACGCTACGACCTGCTGATACGCGCGTTCGCGAAGGTCAGCGCGGACCGCCCCGACTGGCGGCTGCGGATCTACGGCGGCGGCGCCCAGCACGCCAAGCTGCGCGCCCTCATCGACCAGCTCGGCCTGTACAACCACGTCTTCCTGATGGGCCCGGCCAATCCGCTCGACCCCGAGTGGGCCAAGGGCTCCATAGCCGCCGTCACCTCCAGCCTGGAGTCGTTCGGCATGACCATCGTGGAGGCCATGCGCTGCGGCCTCCCCGTGGTGTCCACCGACTGCCCGCACGGGCCCGCGGAGATCATCGACAACGGTGTGGACGGCCGTCTGGTGCCCACCGGCGACACCGACGCCATCGCCGCCGCGCTGCTCGACCTCATCAACAACGACGAGCTGCGGCAGCAGATGGGGCAGGCGGCGCTGAAGGACTCGGCCCGCTTCGACCCCTCGCGGGTGGCCGGGCGCTACGAGACGCTGTTCTCCGAGCTGATCGGCCGCGGCGGACTGCGGGGTTCGCTGCACCGCGCCCGTGGCTCCCTGATCGGTGGCGCGTTCGCCGCCAAGGACTCCCTGCGGAAGGTGCGTGTCGCATGAGTGCAACAGCGCAGGCAACGCAGCACGTCGAGGAGGACAGGATGAGTGAGGCCGCCGAGGCCGCCCCCGCCCGCGCCGACTGCGTGGCCGACTCCGCCGGTGGGCTCACCTTCCACATCGCCGACGGGGCGCCGCCCGCCCCGGGCGGCCACGACGACTGGAGCGGTGCGCTGGTGCTGATCCGCCGGGGCGCGGCGGACACCCCCGACGGGGAGGTGCGGCTGCCGCTGGGCCCCACCGCGGACGGCAGGCTCCAGGCCGCCCTGCCCAGCACCGTCGCCCTGCCCGAGGGCCGCTGGGACGTCCACGTGGCCTACCGGGACGCCGAGCCGCGGCGGCTCGCCCCGGGCCTGAACGATCTGCGCTCGCTCGTGGACCGCCGTCCCGGGCCGAGCACCTCGCCGCTGTCCGTCCGCATCCCGTACGCCACCAAGCACGGCAACCTCTCGCTGCGCAGCTGGCGGCGGGCGCCCCACGCCGAGGCCGGGGAGATCCATCTGGAGGACGACACGATCGCGGTGCGGGGCCGGCTCTACCGCGTCGCGTACCCGTCCGAGTGGCTGGCCGACGCGGTGGTCGAGGCCCGCTGCCGCCGGCGCGAGGCCCCGGTGCGGACGGCGCCGCTGGAGGTGGAGGGCTCGGACTTCTCCTTCACGCTCTCCTACGCCGAGCTCGCGCGGACCTGGGACGGCGGCGCCGACGTCTGGGACCTGTGGCTGCGCCCGGCGGACGAGGCGGTGGCCCCGGCGCGGCTCGCCCGGATCCTGGACGATGTCGCGGACAAGAAGGAGATCTTCACCTATCCGCCGCGCACGGTGGCCGGTCCGCACGGGGAGGCCCAGGCCCGGCCGTACTACACCCGGGACAACGACCTGGCGGTGCGGATCGAGGCGCTCGCCTGACCCGGGCTCCTGAGAGAGGACCCCGAGGGGGCGGGGGGACTTGAGGACGGGTGCTGTCCTCGATCGGTGGCAGACTCGGCCGCATGCTGGAGACCTCGGCCCGCCTGCTCCGCCTGCTCTCCCTGCTGCAGGCCCACCGCGAATGGTCCGGCGCGGACCTCGCCGACCGGCTCGGGGTCACCCCGCGCACCGTGCGCCGCGACGTCGACCGGCTGCGCGAGCTCGGCTACCCCGTGCACTCCGCGCCGGGCACCGGCGGTGGCTATCAGCTGGGCGCCGGCGCCCAGCTGCCACCGCTGCTGCTGGACGACGAGGAGGCGGTGGCGGTCGCGGTGCGGCTGCGGCAGGCGACCGGCGGCGGGGTCGAGGGCATCGAGGAGACCTCGGTGCGGGCCCTGGCCAAGCTGGAGCAGGTGCTGCCGGACCGGCTGCGCCGCCGGGTGGGCGCGCTGACCGCCTTCACCGTGCCGCTGTCCGGCTGGAGCGGCGGCCCCGGGGTGGACCCCGGGGTGCTGACCGAGCTGGCCGCCGCCTGCCGGGACTGCCATCAGCTGCGCTTCGAGTACCGCGACCACGGCGGTGCGGTCACCCGCCGCACCGCCGAACCGCACCGGCTGGTCGCCGCGCAGCGCCGCTGGTACCTGGTCGCCTGGGACGTGGGACGCGCCGACTGGCGTACGTCTGTCCCTTATACACATCTGACGCTGCCGACGACTAGTCGAGTGGAAAAAAAAAAAAAAAAGTCAGCTCCAGCTAGCAGAATTTTAACTCTTGATGTAATTTAATATTGTGCTTTCCTGGTAAGGCATGC
>NZ_JAEEAP010000694.1 GCF_016103465.1 Streptomyces sabulosicollis | reverse complement strand
ACGTGCCGCCTGTGCCTGGAACAGCTCCGGCAGCACCCGCCCCGCCCCGGCCGCCACGGGGGCACCCGTACCCCAGCCGAGCAGCCGCTCCCGCTCCTCCTCGGAGCAGCCGTCGACCCGCCCGACCCTGGCCTCGGGCTCGAAGGTCATGGCCTCCAGCACCCGCACCAGGCGGTCGGCGATCGTCGAGACGTCCTGGCGGCCGAACAGGTCCGGACGGTAGCCGAGCCGCATGTGCAGCCGCTCGTCCGGGACGACCAGCAGGGACAGGGCGTAGTGCACGGCGTCCCGTCCCGTGATGTCGACCGTCCTCAGCTCCCTGCCCGGGTCGAGCAACTGCCCCTGATTGATGGGGTAGTTCTCGAAGACCGTCGTCGTGTCGAAGAGGTCCCCGGAGCGCACCCCGCTCAGCCGCTGGATCTCGGCGAGCCCCAGGTGCTGGTGGTCGAGCAGTTCCGTCTGCTCCTCCTGCAGCCGGGAGAGCAGTCCACCCAGCGACTCCTGGGGATCGATGCGCAGTCGGACCGGCACGGTGTTGATGAACAGGCCCACGATGGCCTCCACACCGGGCAGCTCCGCGGGGCGACCCGAGACCGTGGTGCCGAACACCACGTCGTCACGCCCGGTGAGCCGCCCGAGGACCAGCCCCCACGCAGCCTGGACGAGGGTGTTCAGCGTGAGCCCCGAGCGCCTGGCGCGCTGTGAGAGTCGCGCGGTCAGCTCGGGGGACAGATCGGTGGAGTACTCCTCCGGCCACATCGCGGCACGCCCCGGAGCGGCCGGGGCGACCAGCGTGGGTTCGGTCAGCCCCTCCAGAGCCGTGCGCCAGGCGGCGCGGGCGGCTTCCCGGTCCCGCCGCCCCAGCCAGGCCAGATAGTCGCGGTACGGCACCGGCCGTGGCAGGCCCGTGTCGTCGCCGGACCGTTCGTACAGCGCGAACAGTTCGCGCAGGACCAGGGGCACCGACCACCCGTCCCACAGCAGGTGGTGATTGGTGATGACCAGCCAGTGCCGGTCCGGGCCGCCACGCAGGACAGCGAACCGGACCAGCGGTGGCCGCGTGGGGTCGAACCGTACGGAGCGGTCCTCGGCCAGCCACCGCTCCACCGCGCCCCCGCGGTCGTCCTCCGCGACCGTGGTGAGGTCCACCTCCTGCCACGGCACGGACACCGCACCGGCCACGGCCTGGACGGGACGGGACAGGCCGTCGTGCAGAAACGCGGCCCGCAGGTGCGGATGCCTGCGCAGCAGCGCCTCGGTGGCCGCGCGGAACCGGCCCGCGTCGAAGGGGCCCTCGAGTTCCAGGCAGAGCTGGACGAGATAGACGTCCGGGGCCGTGTCGTCGTACACGGCGTGGAACAGCAGCCCCTCCTGCAGCGGGCTGAGCGGGAGGACCTCCACACTCCCCGGCGCCTTCCGTTCGACGCTCTCCGACTCCGCCCGGGAGAGCCGGACGAGTGCCGCCTCGGAGCGGCCCAGGCCCTCGGCGGTCGGCTCGTCGGGCGTACGGGCCACGGCGGCGAGCGCCGCGGGCGTCTTGTACTGGAAGACCTGGCGGGGGGTGAGTACCAGCCCCTCCCGGCGGGCCCGGCTGACGAGCTGGATGGAGATGATGCTGTCCCCGCCCAGCGCGAAGAACTCCTCCTCAACTCCGACCTCGGCGAGCCCCAACACCTCGGCGAACAGGGCGCACAAGGTCTTCTCCCGCGGTGTCGCCGCGGCCCGGCCGGTGGCTCGGTCGGCCCCGGGATCGGGCACGGGCAGCGCGGCGCGATCGAGCTTTCCGCTCGCGGTCAACGGCAGCGCGTCGAGCGTCATCAGGGTGGACGGGACCATGTAGTCGGGCAGGGTGGCGGCGAGGTGGGCCCGGAGGGACGCCACGAGTCCGCCCAGCTCGTGGGAGGCCCCGGGGTCGTTGGCGTACGAGCGGAGCGGACGCGGATCGTCCCCCCGCGCGGATGACACGGATGACACGGATGACGCGGGGGCCGCGGGCGATGCGGGCGCCGCGGACGATGCGGATGTCACGGACGGTGCGGATGTCACGGACGGTGCGGAGGCCACGGACGGTGCGGAGGCCACGGACGGCGCCGACTCCGGGTGGGCGGCGCGTGGCACGGCCCCCACGGACTGGTCGAGCACACGATGGTCCACCCCCGCCGCCGCGTCCATGAAGACCGCGTCGATGCAGCCGTCGCTGTCGGACCAGGTGAGCGCGGCACGGTAGCCCAGACCTGCGGCGAGCTCGTGCAGGGACTCCGGGGCGGACACCTCGGGCCCCGGCCCCGCGGTGGCCGCCTCGCGGACGGCGTCCGGCGCCACTCCGTGCCGCAGTTGCCGCAGGGCCTCCAGCTCGTCCGCGAGACGGGCGTTGGGGATGCCGTTCACCCGCAGCATCCGGGGCCGGAGGCGCTCCAGGGTCTCCGCCACTTCGGTGGTGGTGCGCACGTCCTCGCCCCACTGCCGCGCCACCGCGTCGGCCACCCGAGGGGCTACGGCCCCCGGCGCCTCCGTGGCGGTCGCCTTGACGGTCGCCTTGACAGGCGCCTTGACGAGCACCACGTCGTAGCGGTGGCGGGTGAGTTCATTGCGCGCATGGCCGCGTTTGATGCGCACGTCGACCGCGGCCACCTCGGGCAGCCGGGACGGGAGAGTGGCGAAGAGGTCAGGGTCGACGACGAGTTCGCGCTCCTGCCGGACCGCCTTGTCGACGGTGGACCGGAGGCTCTCGTTCGTCGTGCCGGGCGCGGCCTGGGCCAGGGCGACGGCCGTGGCGAAGCAGCGGAGCAGGCGGGCGTTGCGCACATCGCCGATGAAGATCCGGCCACCGGGCGCGAGGAGCCTCATCGCCCCGGCCACCACCTCTACCAGATACTCCACACTGGGGAAGTACTGGACCACGGAGTTGAGCACGATGGTGTCGAACCGGCCGGTGGGCAGACCGGTGAAGTCGGCCGCGGGCTGGCTCCGCAGCTGTGTGCGGTCCGCCAGGGCGGGATCGCCCGCGATCCGCTCCCGCAAGTGGCCGATGACCGCAGGAGACACATCGGTGGCCCAGTACGCCTCACAGCGTGGTGCCAGGCGCGCCATGAGCAGCCCGGTGCCGACGCCGATCTCCAGCACCTGGCACGGCTCCAGCTCCAGGATCCGGTCGACGGTCGCGGTCAGCCACTCCCGCATCTCCGGCAGGGGAATGGGCCGCTGGTCGTAGCTGCTGTCCCAGCCGACGAAGTCCTCCCGCAGGACGGTCGCGGCGCGGTCCCGGTACAGCGATTCGTAGACTGTGCGCCACTCCTCCACCTGCCGGGCGGCCAGGTCGCCGTCGGGCCCGGACCGGCGCGCGGGCACCGCGTAGGCCACCAGGCGCCGGTGTCCGGGGCGGTCCTCGCGGACGGTCGCGGCGGCCTGCGCCACCTCGGGGTGTGCCGTCAGCGCGGCCTCGATCTCACCGAGTTCGATGCGGAATCCCCGCACCTTGACCTGGTCGTCCGCGCGTCCCGCGAACTCCAGACGGCCGTCGCCGTCCCACCGCACGAGGTCGCCCGTGCGATACATCCGGGTGCCCGCCGGGCCGAAGGGGTCGGCGACGAAACGCTCGGCGGTCATCGCCGCACGCCCCGCGTACCCCCGCGCCAGCCCCG
>NZ_JAEEAP010000693.1 GCF_016103465.1 Streptomyces sabulosicollis | reverse complement strand
GGATCGGGGCTTCCGCCCCGGCCCCCGGGTGGGGGCTCCGTCTCGGGTCCCGGGTCGGGGCTCCGTCTCGGGCGCCGGATCGGGGCTCTCGCCCCCGCCGCCGGATCCGTGCCCGGATGGGGGCTCCGCCTCGGGGCCCGGGTCGGGGCTCCGTCTCGGGTCCCGGGTCGGGGCTCCTCCCCTTCCCCGAGCGTCGATATGCGGCTCTGCCGTGTGGCGGGGCTCTGTCCGGGGCCCGGGCGCCGGGCTCTGGGCCCCGCCCCGGGGCGCCGGGCTCTGGGCCGGGCCCCGGCCCCGGGCTACGGGATCCCAGGGGCTGAGCCCTGCCACGCGGGCCCAGGGGCTCCGCCCCTGCGACGCGGCGGAGCCGCACGTAGAGGGCTGCGGGAAGGGGCCGGGAGGGGAAAGCGTCGAGATGCGGCTCCGTCGGGTGTTCCGCCGGACACCCCGTAGCCGGGCGGTCCCGGCGACACGCGTACGGCCTCCGTGGCGCGGCTTTACGGCGCGGGCTCTACGGCGCGGTGCCCAGCATCCGTTTGAGCAGGTCGCGCAGCACCGTACGCTCCTCGTCGGAGAGTTCCGCCAGCGGTTCGCGCGCGAAGTCGAGCGAGCTCCGGAGCCGTTCGGAGGTCTCCCGGCCCGCCTCGGTGGCGGCGGCCAGCTTGACCCGGCGGTCGGCCGGGTCCAGACGGCGCTCGGCTAGGCCGCGCGACTCCAGGCGGTCCACGATCCCGGTGACGTTCGACGGCTCGCACTTCAGCTGCTGGGCGAGCCTGCGCATCGGCGTCGGGCCGCCGGACAGCAGGCCCAGCACCCGGGCCTGCGCCCCGGTGAGGGAGTGCTTGGCCGCCGCCTCCTCGTATTCCTCGTGATAACGGGCCACGATGGTGCCGATGAGCTCGACGACCTCGAGGGTCAGCGGGTCGATGCGGGACGTCATGCCCACCAGGGTACTCATTTACTTGACAGCATGAAATATCCAGCAGCATGATTGTTTCATCTGCTGAAACGTAGGAGAGGCCACTTCCATGTCCGTCATCCCCACCACCGGCCGTGAATGGCACCTGGTCGCCCGCCCCGAAGGGTGGCCGAAGCCGGAGGACTTCGCGCTGCGCGAGGCCCCGGTCTCCGAGCCGGGCCCCGGGCAGGCGCTGGTCCGCAATCTCTACATGTCGGTGGACCCGTACATGCGCGGGCGCATGAACGACGTGAAGTCGTACACGCCGCCCTTCCAGCTGGACCGGCCGATGGAAGGCGGCGCGGTCGGCAAGGTCATCGCCTCCAACGCGGAGGGCATCTCCGTCGGCGACCACGTCCTGCACTTCGGCGGCTGGCGCGAGTACGCGGTGGTGGACGCCAAGGGCGCCGTCACGGTCGACCCCGAGATCGCCCCGCTCCCCGCCTACCTCGGGGTGCTCGGAATGCCCGGCCTCACCGCCTACGCGGGGCTGCTGGAGGTCGCGTCCTTCAAGGAGGGCGACGCGGTCTTCGTCTCGGGCGCGGCGGGCGCGGTCGGCAGCGAGGTCGGCCAGATCGCCAAGCTCAAGGGCGCCTCGCGGGTGATCGGCAGCGCCGGTTCTGACGAGAAGGTCCGGGTGCTGCTGGACGAGTACGGCTTCGACGCGGCGTTCAACTACAAGAACGGCCCGGTCGCCGACCAGTTGAAGGAGGCCGCGCCGGACGGGATCGACGTCTACTTCGACAATGTCGGCGGTGAGCACCTCGAGGCCGCCATCAGCCGCCTCAAGGTGCACGGCCGGGTCACCGTCTGCGGCATGATCTCGCAGTACAACGCCACCGAGCCGACCCCCGCCCCGCGCAACCTCGCGATGGTCATCGGCAAGCGGCTGCGGATCCAGGGCATGCTGGTCGGGGATCACCAGCACCTTCAGGAGCAGTTCTTCCAGGAGGTCGGCGGCTGGATCCGCGAGGGCAAGCTGCACTACCGCGAGACCGTCGTCAAGGGTGTGGAGAACGCGGTGGAAGCCTTCCTCGGGATGCTCCGTGGGGAGAACACCGGCAAGATGATCGTCGCGTTCGAGGACTGAGCCTTCGAGGACTGAGCCTTCGAGACTGAGGCTTCGGGATTGAGCCTTTGAGGATCGACGCTTCGGCCGCCCCTGCCACCGTGTGGCAGGGGCGGTCCCGTCTATCGCAGCACCACCGTCGTCAGCGAACGCCCCGGCAGCTCGACCGCCAGCCGCCCGTCGCGCACCCGCGCGGCTCCGACGCGGCTGAGCGCGTGCGTCTCGTCCGTCCGGTAGACCGCGCCCCGCGTATCCGCGCCCCGCGTATCCGCGCCCCCACCCGCTCCGTCACGGAGCGCGTAGTCCGCGCGCACGGGTTCCTCACCGGTGTTGAGGATCTCCAGGACCCGTCGGCCGTCCCGGTTCCGGAAGGCCGTCGTCTTCACCCCGTCCGCCCCGGAGGCCGCCGCCACCCGTACCGCCCCGGGCCGGATGAAACGGCTGTACGCGGCCAGGGCCCACAGCCGCTTGGAGACGTGGTAGTCCGGGCCGTCCAACTGGATCAGCCCCCGGGTGGCGCCCACCGACGCGCCGAACCAGTACACATACCCACTCGCCCCCGCGTCCGCGAGCGTCGTGTGGATCGCCTCCGCCACCGCCAAGCCGTCATAGCCGCTGTGGTCGTCCCATGCCTCGTTCCACGTCGTGCCGTTGGGGCTCCACTCCGACATCCAGGTGCGGCGGGCCGTCGGCAGGGGCTGGTCGGAGGGGGTGACGTAGGGGTGGCCCGTGTGCACCGCGACCTGGTCCGCGGCTTCCTCGTCGGCCTCGATCGCGGCGGAGAACGACGCCTGCTCGTCCCATCCGGCCGCGTCGCAGCAGACCAGGTTGATCCCGGCCCGCCGTACCGTGGGCCCGATCGCCTTGATCACCTCGACCGCCTGTTCCGGGGTGAACCGCATCGAGGCGTAGGACGTGGTGAGGTCCGGCTCATTGGTGAAGCCGAGGTCGGTGATGCGTACGCCCTCCTGGCGGTAGAACTTCGCGTACTGCACCAGGTAGTCGGCGTACGCCCGTCGCCACTCCGCCTTCAGCGTGCCGCCGTTTCCGTCCGTCCCGTTCGTCTTCATATAGCCCGGCGCGCTCCAGGCGTCGGCGTAGAAGCGCTTGACGCCGTACCGCCGCGCCTCCTTGGCCAGCCACACCTGGCCGCCGTCGTCGCCGTCCCACTCGTAGCGCGGGGGCGCGTCCGGGCCGCCCGGGTCGGTCGGCTGGATGGACTTCATGTGGTCGTAGACCTCGTCGGAGGACGAGCCGATGCCGAGCCGCAGAATGCTCAGCCCGGCGCCCGTGGCGCGGTTCAGCAGCAGATCCAGCACTTCGCGCTGGTGTTCCGGGGTCAGCCCCTGTGCGCCGTGCATCAGATCGGCGCGCTGGAACGCCTGGGAGAAGCCGAACCCGTCGATGGGCTGGAGGTGCCTTCCGAAATCCACGGTGCCGCCGGGGACGGGTTCCGCGGCGGCGGAGGACGTGGTGAGCGGGAGCAGTGCGGCGGCGAGCGCGCCGACGAGGGCTGTGCGGACCGAAGTGATCACGAAAACTTCCCTTCCCGGCTCCGAAAAGTTCCGGAACGTTTCCGTAACGTCGGCCGCACCGTAGAGGCGGCGGCGAAGCGGGTCAAGGG
>NZ_JAEEAP010000692.1 GCF_016103465.1 Streptomyces sabulosicollis | reverse complement strand
GCCAACGCACCCAGCCCGTTGACGAGACCGTCCCCATCGCCCGCCAGCACCACCGCACGGTGCTCGAAGACACTGCGCGTGGTCACCAACGACAGTCCGATATCGGCCGGCGAAACCTCCCGGCGCTCGCGCACATGCCTCAGCAGCCGCTCCGCCTGTGCCTCGACCGCCGCATCCGAACGCCCGGAGATCACCCACGGCGTGATCTCCGGCAGCTCCCCGGCCGGGACGCCGTCATCGACACCACAGCCAGACGCGTCGTCGAGCGGGGCCTGCTCCAGCACGGCGTGGGCGTTGGTGCCGCTCATCCCGAAGGAGGAGACCGCCGCGCGGCGCGGCCGTCCCGTCTCCGGCCAGGGCGTATCGTCCGTCAGCAGGCGCAGCCCGCCCGCGGACCAGTCCACGTGGGGCGACGGCTCGTCCAGGTGCAGCGTGCGGGGTAGCAGGCCGTGCCGCATGCCGAGCACCATCTTGATCACACCGGCCACGCCCGCCGCCGCCTGCGTGTGCCCGATGTTCGACTTCACCGAGCCCAGCAGCAGCGGTCGTTCTTCGGGGCGGCCCCGGCCGTATGTGGCCAGCAGTGCCTGTGCCTCGATGGGGTCGCCCAGGTTGGTGCCGGTGCCGTGGGCCTCGACCGCGTCCACCTCGGCCGCCGACAGCCGCGCGTTCTCCAACGCGGCGCGGATCACCCGCTGTTGCGAGGGTCCGTTGGGCGCGGTGAGGCCGTTGCTCGCACCATCCTGGTTGATCGCGGTGCCGCGTACGAGGGCGAGCACCTGGTGTCCGTTCCGGCGGGCGTCCGACAGCCGCTCCAGCAGCAGCACACCGACGCCCTCCGCCGGGCCGAAGCCGTCGGCGGCGGCGGAGAACGGCTTGCAGCGCCCGTCCAGTGCCAGCCCGCGCTGGCGGCTGAAGCCGACGAAGGTCCAGGGAGTGGACATGATGGCGGTGCCACCGGCCAGGGCCAGGGAGCACTCGCCCTGCCGCAGCGACTGCACCGCCAGGTGCAAGGCCACCAGGGACGACGAGCACGCCGTGTCGACCGCGATGGCCGGCCCCTCGAAGCCGAACGCGTAGGCGAGCCGCCCGGAGGTGACGCTGAGGGCGTTTCCGGTGAGCAAGTAGCCCTCGACGCCGCTCGACGGCCGGATCGGGCCAGCGCCGTATCCGTGCGATCCGGCGCCCACGAACACACCGGTCTGGCTGCCGCGCAGGGAGGCCGGGTCGATGCCCGCGCGCTCGAAGGTCTCCCAGGACGTCTCCAGCAGCAGTCGGTGCTGCGGGTCCATCGCCACCGCCTCACGCGGTGAGATGCCGAAGAACGCCGCGTCGAACTCGCCCGCCCCTTCGACGAAGCCGCCGTGGCGCGTGTACGTCTTCCCGGGGACGTCGGGGTCGGCGTCGTAGAGCCCGTCGAGCTCCCAGCCACGGTCCTCGGGGAAGCCGGATATCGCGTCACGGCCCTCGGCCAGCAGGGTCCACAGCTCCTCCGGGGACCGGACACCGCCGGGCAGGCGGCACCCCATGGCGACGATGGCGATGGGATCGTCGTCCGGCTCGGCCCGGGTGACGGGCGCGGGTGCCGAGGGCGCGTCGCCCTCCCGGAGGCCGAGCAGTTCCGTGCGGAGGTATTCCGCGAGCGCCATGGGGGTCGGGTAGTCGAAGACGACAGTGGCGGGCAGCCGCTCGCCCGTGGCCGCGTTCAGCCGATTGCGCAGCTCCACGGCCGTGAGGGAGTCGAAACCATGCTCCTTGAAGGAGACCTCGGGCTCGACCGCGTCCGGTGTGCTGTGGCCGAGGACGGTGGCGGCCTGGTCCTGGACCATGCGCAGCACCGTCCGCTCCCGCTCCGCGTCACCCACCCTGAGCAGGCGCTGCCGCAGCGACGCCTCCTCCGCCGCGGGCTCCGTCTGCGCCAGTGCGCGGCGGACCGCGGTGGTGCGCTCCGGTCGGCCTTGGTCGGTTTCCGCTGTGGCGGCCGCGAACTGCTCCTCCGTCACGGGGCGTGCCACCAGCGCGTCCACCGTGGCCACCGGTGTTCCAGCCGGGTCGGCGACGAGCGCGGACAGGGTGTCGGTGCCCTCGCGGGTCAGCCGTACGCGGAGCATCGACGCGCCGGTCGCGTGCAACGACACACCGCTCCAGAGGAACGGCAGGTGGATGCCGTCCAGCACGCCGGAGAGTGGCGCCAGGCCCGTCTGCAAGGCGGTGTCCAGCAGGGCCGGGTGGATGCCGAACCGCGACACCTCTCCACGGGCTTCCTCCGGCAGCGCCACTTCGGCGAAGAGCTCGTCACCACGGCGCCATACCGCGCGAACGCCGCGGAATATGGGACCGTAGGCCACCCCGGCGTCGGCCAACCGCTCGTAGAACCCGGCGGTCTCGACGGCCTCAGCGCCGGTCGGCGGCCATACGCTGAGGTCAGTGGCGGGGTTCGGGTCGGTGGCGTGGCTCCGGGCCGCCCCGCCGTGGGCTTCTCCGTGGACCAGCGTTCCCGAGGCATACCGGGCCCACGGCCGGTCCGTGGTGTCCTCCGGCCGCGCGTACACCCGAACGGGACGTCCACCGCGCTCGTCGGGGGCGCCGACGGTCAACTGGATCTGTACGGCGCCCTGTTCGGGAAGCACCAGGGGTGCCTCCAGCGTCAGCTCCTCCACCCGATCGCATCCGGCCGCGTCACCGGCTCGCAGCGCCAACTCGATGAGCGCCGACGCGGGAAGGAGGGCCCGGCCGAGCACGGTGTGTTCGGCGAGCCAGGGATGCGTACGGAGCGAGAGGCGGCCCGTCAGCAGCCATCCGTCCGAATCGGGCAGCGCGGTCGCCGCACCGAGGAGGGGGTGGTCGGCGGAGGTCAGTCCGGCCGATGACACATCGCCCGCCGCAGCTGAGGGTTCGACCCAGTAACGCTGGTGCTGGAAGGCGTACGTCGGCAAGTCGACGCGGCGGGCGCCCGTGCCCGCGAAGAGCCCCGCCCAATCGACGGAGGCGCCACCCACATACGCCTCGGCGAGGGAGGTGAGGAAGCGGTCGAGGCCGCCTTCGTCGCGGCGCAGCGACCCCACGGCGGTGATGTGCGTGCCGTGGTCCTGGGCCGTCTGCTCCACGCCCATCGTCAGGACGGGGTGGGCGCTGGCCTCGATGAACGTATCGAAACCGTCGGCCAGCAGGGCGCGGACGGTCTCGTCGAAACGCACCGTCTGACGCAGATTGCGGTACCAGTACCCGGCGTCGAGTTCCTGGGTGTCCAGCACACCTGCCGTGACCGTGGAGTAGAACGGCACCGACGACGGGCGCGGGGCGATCCCCGCGAGCGTCTGCCGAAGCTCGTCCTCGATGGCTTCGACGTGGGCGCAGTGCGAGGCGTAGTCCACGGGGACGCGACGCGCCCGGATCTCCTCCGCCTCGCACGCGGCCAGCAGCTCGTCCAACGCGTCGGCGTCACCGGAGACCACCACAGCCAAAGGGCCGTTCACCGCCGCCACCGACAACCGCTCGCCCCACCGCTCCAGCCGCTCTCGTACGGCCTCCACCGGCAGCGACACCGACACCATCCCGCCCAGCCCCGACAACGCCCGCAGCGCCCTGCTCCGCAACGCCACCACCCGCGCCGCGTCCTCCAACGACAACGCACCCGCCACACACGCCGCCGCGATCTCACCCTGCGAATGACCGATGACCGCCGAAGGCTCGACACCGTACGAACGCCACAA
>NZ_JAEEAP010000691.1 GCF_016103465.1 Streptomyces sabulosicollis | reverse complement strand
GCGGGTGCGGTAGCGATTAAAATTAATCGTATTGTTAATGAGGGATTTATGAAATCGATGCTTTTTGTTTTTCGGGTGTCTCGTGGGCTCGGAGATGGGTATAAGAGACAGGTCTCGGGCGGGCGGGTCCGGGGCGACCCCGAGGAACTGCGCCGCGTCGTACGCAACCTGCTGGACAACGCCCGCCGCCACGCCGACCAGCGGGTACGGGTCACCCTCGGCGAACGCGGAGGCACCGTCAAACTCACCGTCAGTGACGACGGATCGGGCATCCCCGCCGCGGACCGGCTGCGTATCTTCGAGCGCTTCACCCGGCTCGACGAAGCGCGGTCCCGCGAGGTGGGCGGTTCGGGCCTCGGCCTCGCCATCGTCAGCAAGGTCGTCACCGCACACGGCGGCACCGCCTACGCCGACCAGGACCCCGCGCCGGTCGACGGCGGCCTCGGCGGCGCGCGCCTGGTGGTCCGCCTGCCGACCGCGCCATCGGATGGTCCCGCGGCGGACTGACCACGAAGGCTTCCACCTCACACGGCGGACCCTTGCACATCCGTGCACGAGCTCACTGCTGAGCCATGAGATCCACCTCGCTGCCGACGGCAAACTGCCGGCCGGCATCCGAGCGGTGATCCCCGTCCCGGCGGGTCAGCTCGGCGGCCCCGAGATCGCCACCGGCACCGCACCGCACCGCCCCGCCCCGCCCACCAAGCTCGGGCAGTTCCCCGGCGGCCGCGCGCCGTACGACCCGAGCCGCTTCAACTGGTCAGGCGCCACTCCCTGACCACAGCACCGGGAAACTCCTCGAAATGCGGCAATCCACGGCGCATCGGGCACGGCTGGTATCGACGTGAGATGAGCGGTGTCGAGCTATGGGGTGGCGGACTGATTACTCTGCGGCTCAACCGGGCGGTGGGCGGAGCCCCTGAAGCCAGCGGGGCCGTTGTGCCAAAGCGCCGCGAGTTGAGTGCGGGTGGCGCATTCCAGTTCCGCGAGTGCTGCGGACAAATGCTTCTTGACGGTATCCACCGTGATGTTGGCCTCGGCTTCGATAAGGGCAGTGGGTATTGTCATGCCGTTCGGAGACGGCCAGGACGCGTCCACCGTGGGTCTCGTTCGTGATCAGGACGTGGCCGAGGGCTTCGCGCCGGATGCTGCCGATCACCCGTTTCACAGTGGGCGTTCGTGCACGGCGTCCGTGGCGCTGTAGCCCCATTTCGCCGCGATGAACCTGCGCCGACAGGCCAGCAAGGTGCCCGGCGGAACCGGGAAGACCTCGCGCCACCGGTGGCGGGGTATCACGCCCGGCAGCACAGCCAGATCCAGCACCACAACCGGCACCGCCCCCACCAGTCCCGGAAGCAACTGCCCCCGGACGATGCTGAATCACCCGCCCTGGACAGCGTCACCGACCTCAAGGCCCATCGAATCGAACGACGGCCCGTTCTCGGTGGCCTGGTGAACGAGTATCGCCAGGCTGTCTGACCGAACGGCATCGCCGCCGTACACAGCATCGAATCGGATTTCCGAATGGCACGGGGCATTAGGGCTTGATATGCACGGAAACGGCATACTTTCCATCGGTGAAGGGTTGCGAGCCCACGTCGCGTACCGGGCTTCAATGGTGAGTCCCACCGCACGGCAGTGCGCGTCGTAGTCGTCCAGCGGCCTCACCGTGGATGTCCCCTCCTTCGGCGGCGATGCGGTCGAACCGGGACTGGTACTCATCACCGTTCCACATCATGCGGCCAGAGTGTCACATGCGCGGACGCGCGCGACCATACGGGCAGCGAGCGACTCTGGCCGCTTCCGGAATCCATCCGAGTCAGCCTCACTCAGCCCCCTCACTCGATGGCATGCTTGGCACACTATTTCACGTTGAACATTCACGCACACGCCTATTGCTGCGCTACCGCACTTGTCGGAAAAGCAAAGGGATCGCCGCCGGTTCAGGCAAAAGACCAGGATCGTGGTGGTCGGATTGTGATCGTAAAAAATTTTCATTCTCCTTAGCCGCGATTCACAATGAAAATGCCGCAATAATCCCTCGTCGCCGTAGAAGGTGATCGCCATGCGCGCCCACGAGAGCGTGGGGCGCGTCTACCGCCGCTGCGGCTGCCGCGACGAGCAGCGCCGCCAGCTCGGCGCCCACTGCCCCCAGCTGATCTCCGATCCCGCCCACGGGACCTGGACCTTCGCCGTCGACCTTCCCGCCACCGAGCCCGGCGGGCACAACCGCACCGTGCGCCGTGGCGGCTTCGCCACCGAGGACGAAGCCCGTACCGCCCTGCACCACTACCGCGCCGGCCGCCGGATCGGGGTCAGTGCCGACCCGAACCAGACCATCGCCGAGTACCTCACTCAGTGGCTCGCGGCCAAACGGCTGCGGCTCAAGCCCACCACGTGGGTCCGCTACCGCGACTACGTCCACGACGACCTGGTCCCGGCCCTCGGTTCGATCCGTCTGGACGAGCTCGCCTACGAACACATCCACCACTACGTGCTGGCCCAGCTGGCAGCCGGACGCGGACGCCCCACGGTGTGGCACATTCTCGCCACCTTCTCCAGCGCGATCGGCGACGCGGTCCGCCAGCACCGACTCCCCGTGAACGTCGTCCGGCCCACCGTGATCCCCCGCCCGGCCTCCGGAGAGCGCACCATTTGGACCCCGGCCCAGGCCATCCGCCTTCTACACCACTGCCGCACCAGCGATCCGGACTTCGCCGACCTGATCGAGTTCCTCATCGGCACCGGCCTCCGCAAAGGCGAAGCCCTCGGCCTGCACTGGGACGACGTCCACCTCGAGGCCCATACCGTCTACGTCCGCTGGACACTCTCGGCGATCGACAACAACAAGCTCGCTCTCACCTGCCCGAAGACCCGCAAGAGCAGCGACTGGGTCGCCCTCTCACCTCGCATCCACGCCATCCTCACCCACCGCAGAACCCAGCGCCACGCGCCCAGCGACCCGGGCGGCGGATTCGTCTTCCACCGCGAAGACGGACGCCCGCTGCACCCGGAGTACGTCCTCAACCACTTCCACTACCTCGCCCGCCAGGCAGGCGTCCCGCGCACCAGCGTCCACGACCTGCGCCACCTCGCCGCAACACTGGCGCTCACCCACGGCGTCGAGCTGACCATCGTCTCGAAAACCCTGCGCCACTCCACGATCTCCACCACAGCCAACATCTACGGCCACCTCACCAAACCCGCAGCCCGTCAAGCCGTCGACGCCATCGCCGAACAGCTCGATCGCGAGGAAAAACGCTACGATCACAAAACGACCACCAGCCCACCCACCCAGCGAAACCAGCCCCACAGCGCCCACTACACACAAGCAGCATGAAACAGCATCAGCGCCAAAAGCGGACCCGGAACCGATCTACGACCACCCAACGACCACCAACCGAAAAGGCCGCCCCCGCCTTCCGGCGGAAACGGCCTCCGACCTGCAATAACACCGTCGGGACGACAGGATTTGAACCTGCGACCCCTTGACCCCCAGTCAAGTGCGCTACCAAGCTGCGCCACGTCCCGGTGCTCGTTCGGCTTGGGCTTTCCCTCGCCGACCGCGCATGAAGAACAATACCGCACTTCAGGGGGTGGTCGCTGCCACCCCCGGGTGAGGATCGGGAGCCCGGCGGGACCAGCTGGGACGTTCACCCGGCGGGATCGAATCATCGCAGTCCGTTACCGAAGGCGGTGAGTGGGGGCGGGG
>NZ_JAEEAP010000690.1 GCF_016103465.1 Streptomyces sabulosicollis | reverse complement strand
GGTGTTCCAGGTGAGGGTCGAGGAGGGCGCAGACCTCGTCGAAGGCTTCGGCGAAGACGGGGAAGCGGTCGTAGAGTTCGGCGCCCATGCCGGGGTGTTGGCTGCCCTGTCCGCTGAACAGGAACACGGTCTGGCCGGTGGCCTCGGCGGCCCCGCCGGGGTGTACGAGACCCGGGTGTGGTTCTCCGGTGGCCAGTGCCTCCAGCCCGGCCATCAGCTCCTCGCGGTCCTGGCCGATGACCACGGCCCGGTGGTCGAACAGCGTCCTGGAGCGCAGCAGGGACCAGCCCACCTCCGCCGCACTTACCTCGGGCTCGCCGCTGATGTGCCCGGTCAGGGCCCGCGCCTGGCCCCGTAGCGCCGCGTCGCTCTGTGCGGAGATCACCCATGGCACCACACCAGCGACGGTCGATACGGGGGCGGGTTCGATCGGCTCGGGGGCCTGCTCAAGGATCAGATGGGCGTTCGTACCGGAGATGCCGAAGGAGGAGACCCCGGCCCGACGCGGCCCTTCGCCCTGGGGCCAGGGGATGGGTTCGGTGAGCAGGCGCAGGTCGCCCGCGTTCCAGTCGACATGCGGGGTCGGTTGGTCGATGTGCAGGGAGGCGGGCAGCACGCCGTGGCGCATCGCCATCACCATTTTGATGACTCCGGCCACTCCGGCGGCGGCCTGCGTGTGGCCGATGTTGGACTTGATGGAGCCCAGCCACAGCGGACGCCCCTCGGGCCGCTCCTGCCCGTACGTGGCCAACAGCGCCTGCGCCTCGATGGGATCGCCCAGCGTCGTGCCGGTACCGTGCGCCTCCACCGCGTCCACGTCCGACGCCGACAGCCGGGCGTTGGTGAGCGCCTGCCGGATCACCCGCTGCTGCGAGGGCCCGTTCGGCGCGGTCAGTCCGTTGCTGGTGCCGTCCTGGTTGACCGCGGAACCCCGGACGACGGCCAGCACGCGGTGGCCGTTGCGGCGCGCGTCCGACAGCCGTTCCAGCAGGACGAGACCGACGCCCTCGCCCCACACCATGCCGTCCGCCGCGGCCGCGAACGGTTTGCACCGCGCGTCGGGCGCCAGTCCCCGCTGGCGGGAGAACTCGATGAACGCGCCCGGGGTGGCCATCACGGTCACGCCACCCGCCAGGGCCATCGTGCATTCGCCCTGTCGCAGCGCCTGGGCGGCCAGATGCATGGCTACCAGCGAGGACGAGCACGCCGTGTCCACCGTGACCGCCGGGCCCTCGAGGCCGAACGCGTAGGCCACCCGGCCGGACACCACACTGCCGATATTGCCCGTGGCGACATAGCCTTCGACGTCGCTCGACGTGTTGCCCGTGAGGGAGATGTAGTCCTGGGACGTCACTCCCGCGAACACACCCGTGTCGCTGCCCGCGAGCGTGTCCCGGGCCAGGCCCGCGCTTTCGAAGGTCTCCCAGGCGGTTTCCAGGAGCAGCCGCTGCTGGGGGTCCATGGCGACTGCCTCACGCGGGCTGATGCCGAAGAACGCGGGGTCGAACTCGGCCGCTTGGTGGAGGAAGCCGCCCTCGCGGACGTAGCTCGTCCCCGCGCGGTCGGGATCGGGGTCGTAGAGCGCGCTCAGATCCCAGTTGCGGTCGGTGGGCATGGCCGCGATCGCATCGCGGTGGGCCATGACCAGGTCCCACAGGTCCTTCGGGGAGTGTGCGTCGCCGGGGTAGCGGCAGGCCATGCCGACGATCGCGATCGGCTCGTCCTGGGCGGCCGTGGTGGGGGTGGGAGCGGTGACGGTCATCTGCTGGCCCGTGAGCTCGGCGCGCAGATAGGTGGCGAGGGCGTTGGGGGTGGGGTGGTCGAAGACGAGCGCGGGCGCGAGGTCGATCCCGGTGGTGGTGGCGAGCTGGTTGCGCAGCTCCACGGCGGTCAGGGAGTCGAACCCGAGCTCCTGGAACGGCTGGGCGGCCGGAATGGCGTCCGGCCCGGAATGCCCCAGGATCGCGGCCGCGAGGGTCTGGATCCGTTCGAGGAGGAGCTGGTGCTGCTGCTCGGGGGTGGCGGTGGAGAGTCGCTGTTGGAGCGAGGTGCCGGCGGACGAGCCCGTGGACGCGTGAGCGGTTCGCCCGGCAGGGTTCTCGACGGTCGTGATGAGGTCGTCGAGCAGCGGGCTGGGGCGCTGGGCGGTGAAGCCCGTCGGGAACTTCTCCCAGTCGATGTCCGCCACGGTGACCGTGGTGTCACGGTGGTCCAGGACGTGCTGGAGCGATGCCACGGCCAGTTCGGGGCTCAGCGGAGCCAGCCCGCGGCGGCCGTAGAACGTGAGCGCGGTCTCGTCGGCGGCCATGCCCGCGTCGCCCCAGGGGCCCCAGGCGAGGCTGGTGGCGGGCAGGCCCCGGGCGCGGCGGTGTTCGGCGAGGGCGTCGAGATAGGTGTTCGCGGCGGCGTAGGCCCCTTGCCGACTGCCGCCCCACGCGGCCGCGCCGGACGAGAAGAGCACGAAGGCGCTGAGGTCCATCCCCTGGGTCAGCTCATGCAGATGAGCGGCGGCCAGGGCCTTGGGCCCGAGCACATGCTGCAACCGCTCCGGCCCCAGGTCGGCGATGAGTTCGGTGTCCGACGTTCCGGCGGCGTGGATGACGGTGGTGAGGGGGTGTTCGGCGGGGAGGGTGTCGAGGAGGCGTTGGAGTGCGGTGCGGTCGGAGGCGTCGCAGGCGGTGATGGTGACGGTCGTGCCCAGGCCGGTGAGTTCTTGGGCGAGCTGGGCGGCGCCGGGGGCGTCGGGTCCGGAGCGGCTGATGAGGTGGAGACGGGGTGCGCCGTGGCGGGCCAGCCAACGGGCGACATGGGCGCCGAGACCGCCGGTGCCGCCGGTGATGAGCGTGGTGCCCGTGGGCCGCCAGGTCCTGGGAGCGGTGGTGGGCGCACCGGCCCTGCGGAGGCGCCGGGCGTAGCTGCCGGTGGCGCGGACGGCGGTCTGGTCCTCCGGCCCGCCGGGGGCGAGCAGAGCGGCCAGACGGTCGGCGGTGCGGTGGTCGATGACGGTCGGGAGGTCGATCAGGCCACCCCAGCGGCGAGGGTGTTCCAGGGCAGCGGCGCGGCCCAGCCCCCAGGTCTGCGCCTGCCGCGGGCTGGGGAGCGGATCGCCGGGACCGGTGGCGACGGCACCCTGTGTGAGGCACCACAGGGGCGCCGGGATCTCGGCGTCGCCGAGGGCCTGGACGAGCACGATGGTCGCGGCCAGCCCGGAGGGCACGGCGGCGTACTCGGGGTGCGGCTCCTCGTCGAGGGCGAGCAGGCTCAGCACTCCGGCGGGTTCGCCTTCTGCGGTCAGACGTGTGAGGTGGTCCGCCAAGGCGTCGCGATCGATGGTGTGGGTGTCGAGCACATGGCGGAGCGGAGTGGCTCCGTGGCTGGTCAGGGCGTGCGCGACGGCGGCCGCGGCAGGGTGCTCGGACTGACCGGCGGGGATGATCAGCAACCAGGTGCCGGAGAGGTCCGGACGTGCGGACGCAGCGGAGAGGCGCTTCCAAGCGGTCTGATAACGCCAGGAGTTGATGACCGACCGCTCCCGGTGCTGCCGCCGCCAGGCGGACAGCGTCGGGAGGACGGCGCCCAGCATGGGCTGCTGGTCCGCCGGTGAGTCGATGGTCGCCGCCAGGGCTTCCAGATCCTCCCGCTCCACCGCCTCCCAGAACTCCCTGTCGACCAGCGCTGCCTCCGTGGGAGCCGGGTCCGGGGAAGAGCCGGACGACAGCCAGTAGTGCTGGTGTTGGAAGGGGTAGGTGGGGAGG
>NZ_JAEEAP010000068.1 GCF_016103465.1 Streptomyces sabulosicollis | reverse complement strand
CCCCCGACCAGGACCCCACGGCCCTCTCCATCGACGAGGACCCCCCGGCCCTGTCCATCGACCGGGCCCCCTCGGGCGTCCACCGACTCGTCCTGGGGCAACGGCTGCGCATCGGTCGCGCGCAGGACAACGAACTCGTGGTGGAGGGCCCGTATGTCTCCCGCCACCACGCGGAGTTCCGCCCGCTGCCCGGTGGCCGCTTCGAGATCGTCGACCTCGGCAGTCACAACGGCACCTACGTCAACGGGCAGCCCGTGGACCGCCGGCTCATCGGCCCGCACGACATCGTCGGTGTCGGCCACTCCACCTTCCGTCTCGCCGGAGACCGGCTGGAGGAGTTCGCCGACACCGGTGAGGTCTCCTTCGCCGCCCGCAACCTGACGGTGACCGTCGGGCGCGGCAGGACCATCCTGGACGACGTCTCCTTCGGTGTCCCCGAGAAGTCGCTGGTCGCGGTGATCGGGCCGTCGGGCTCCGGGAAGTCCACCCTGCTGCGCGCACTCACCGGCTACCGGCCCGCCGACCATGGGCAGGTGCTCTACGACCACCGCGATCTCTACGCCCAGTTCGCCGAGTTGCGCCGCCGTATCGGTCTCGTCCCGCAGGATGACATCCTGCACAAGGAGCTGACCGTCGACACCGCCCTGAAGTACGCCGCCAAGCTCCGCTTCCCCGGTGACACCAAGGCGGCCGAGCGCAAGGCCCGCATCGACGAGGTGCTCCAGGAGCTCAAGCTCGACGTCCACCGGGGCAAGAAGGTCGCCTCGCTCTCCGGCGGTCAGCGCAAGCGGGTGTCCGTTGCCCTGGAACTGCTGACCAAGCCCTCCCTGCTCTTCCTCGACGAGCCCACCTCCGGTCTGGACCCGGGCCTGGACCGTGATGTCATGAAGTTGCTGCGGGAGCTCGCCGACGACGGCCGCACCGTGCTGGTGGTGACGCACTCGGTCGCCGAACTGTCCCTGTGCGACCGGGTGCTGATCATGGCGCCCAACGGCTCCGTGGCGTACTTCGGTCCCCCGGGCGAGGCCCTGGACCACTTCGGTCACGACAGCTGGGCCGATGTCTTCTCCGCCTTCGAGAACCATCGGGACGACGACTGGGGCGGGCGCTGGCGGGCTTCGCGGCAGTACGACCGGTGCCTCGCGGAGATCGACTCGGCCGTACCGCCACGGCAGCCGGGCACCCCCGCGACGCAGCCGCCCGCACGCGCCCTGCGGTCCGAACCACAGGGCTGGATCGGCCAGTTGTGGACGCTGATGCGCCGCTATGGGTCGGTCATCGCCTCCGACAAGGGCTTCATGGCGCTGATGCTGCTGCTCCCGGCCGTGCTGGGCGGAGTGAGCTGTCTGATTCCGGCGACATACGGACTCGCCCCGCCACCGCCCGACAGCGGTTTCCGCTACAACCAGGAGTCCGGAACCATCCTGCTGGTGCTGGCCGTCGGCATGTGCTTCTCCGGCGCGGCCAACTCCGTACGTGAATTGATCAAGGAACGGGTGATCTACGAACGGGAGAGAGCCACGGGTCTGTCCCGTTCCGCGTATCTGATGTCGAAGGTGATCGTCCTCGGTCTGATCACCGCGTTGCAGGGCGTCGTCATCTGCGCGATCGGCTTCTCCGTCCGGCAACTGCCCGCCCAGGGGCTGCTGCTGCCCACGGCCGTCGAGATCTGCGTGGTCATCAGTGCGCTGGGCTTCACCACCATGCTGTTCGGCCTGGTCATCTCCGCGCTGGTGAGGACCCCGGAGAAGACCATGCCGCTGCTGGTGATGTTCGCCGTCGTCCAGGTCGTCTTCACCGGGGTCCTCTTCAAACTGTTCGACTCCCCGGGCATCGAACAGATCGGCTGGCTGATGCCCGCCCGCTGGGCGGTCGCCGGCGCCGGGACCACACTCGACCTCGGGCACACCATGCCGCCCTGGAACCTCGACAGGCCGGACGATCTCGACCCGCTGTGGGCTCACACCGTCACCCAGTGGGCCATCGACCTCGGTGCGCTCCTGGCGATCGGGCTGATCTGCGGCTTCGCGGTGGCCCGCCTGCTGCGGCGGCACGAGCCCGAGATCATGCGGGACTAGCCCGCGCGTTGCTGGTCTTCAGGAGCCGACACCCGCGTACCCGCAGGTCGCGCCCGCGTACCCACAGGCCGGCACCCGCGTACCCGCGGATCGCGCCCGATGCCCCGGCCCGCATGGCGTCCGGGGCATCGGGCGCGGGTGCGTCACACACCGGGAGCGGTCCCTCCGCGGCGGTCAGTCCAGCGGCTCGATCCAGAGGTTCCTGAAGCGGACCTTGTTGCCGTGGTCCTGGAGCCGGATCGCGCCCGCCGCTGCCGATTCGGCGTCACCGCCGCCGGTCGGGCCGTCCACGGCCGCGTTGTCGTGGACCTTCCTGCCGTTCCACACCACGGTGATCCTGGCGTCATCGGTCTTCCGGCCCTCGGTGTCGAAACGGGCGGCACGGAACACGATGTCGTACGTCTGCCAGCTCTCCGGTGGCTTGGCGGCGTTCACGTCGGCGGCCTTCTTGTTGTAGACGGCCGCTGCCTCGTCCGGGGCGAGTTTCTCGACTCCGAAGGAGTCCAGGATCTGGATCTCGTACCGCTCCTGGAGGTAGATGCCACTGTTCCCGCGGTCCTGCCCGGTCACGTCGTCCGGCAGCTTCGGCACCCGGAATTCGGCGTGCAGCCTGAAGTCGCCGAAGGCCAGTTTGGTGCGGATGTCGCCGCAGCACACCTCGATGGAATCCTCGGCGGAGCGCGGCCACTCGACGCCGCGGCCGTCGGTGTGCTGCCAGGCGGTGGAGACACTGCCGCCGGAGAACAGGTCGATCCGGCTGCCGGGTCTGCGCACCTCGATCATGTCGAGGTTGACGTGGCCGGTGTCCTCGGGCCGATAGGTGTAGGCGATGGTGTTGCGGCCCTGGCGCAGGGAGAGCCGCTCGGTCTTGGTGGACCAGCGGTTCCAGGCGCCGGTGGAGGGGAGGCTGGTCTGCCGCGCCGGAGCGCCGTTGACGCTGATGCCCATGGTCTTGGTGCCGGTGAAGGGGTGGGGGCCGTTGGCGTAGCGCAGTGCCACGTCGTAGCCGCCCTTCGCGGGCGCGTCGACCTCGAAGGTGGCCGTGGCGCCCGGCGTGCCGAAGCCGTCGGCGAAGCCGCCGCCGGTGTAGCCGGCGTGCTCGGTGTCGATGTCGGCTCCGCCGGTCAGGCGTGCCGATTCCGCGTCGTACGAGGTGATGGGCTGCTCGGGGCCGGGGCGTGCGTTCAGCGTGTACCAGGCTTCGGTGGACCAGAGTTGCTCACCGGCGTCCGAGGCGAAGGGGCGCGGTGAGCGTATGTGCACCACCCGGTCGGTCTTGAGGCCGGGGATGGTGAGCCGGACCGTGCGACGGTCGGCGGACAGCCGGGCGGCCGCGACGGGGAGGGCCTCTTCGTCGACCTTGGGTCCGCCGTACGCCGGGGTGGGGACGTAGCGCCACTGCTCGACGGAGTAGGCGCCGTTCGTCAGCTTGGCGGCGGTCTCCGCCGACAGGGGTTTGGTGTAGGTGAGTTCGAAGCCGTCGCGGGTGGCGCGCATGGTCTTGATGTCGAAGGCGGTCTTGCCGTTCGGTGTGAGTTTCTGCAGGCCGAAGCGGAGTTTGCCGTCCTGGCCCCAGTTTCCGTCGGCGCCGAGACCGCCGACGTAGATCGCACCGTCCGGTCCGGTGCTGATGCGGCTGATGCCGGCCTCCAGGCCCTGGGTGTGCCGGAACACCGCGCCCTGGTATTCGCCGTCCACCTTCTCCAGGTCGGCGCGCTGGAGTCCGCCGTAGGTGACGTCGCCGAAGAGCATCTGCCCGGCGAAGGGGCCCTTCTCCAACAGCATCGGCGTACTGGGCGAGTTGGCTATCTCGTTCTGCGGCAGCCAGAGCGCGGGCTTGGTGACCGGGCGGTCGTCGAACGGGCCGTCCGGGTTGGTGTAGTGGTTGAAGAAGCGGTCCTGCTTGACGTGGAGCAGCTTGGAGGCGGGCAGCCAGCCGCCCTGGTTGTCGGTGACGAAGAGATCGCCCCGGGGGCCCCGTCCGATCCCGTTCGGTGTACGGAGGCCACCGGCCAGGTAGCTCACCTTTCCGGTCTTCTTGTTCACCTTGATGGTGGTGCCGCGGTTCGCGGCGGGCTGCGGATCGGTGGTGGCACCGCCGTAGTTGATGGCCACGGAGAGGTTCAGATAGAAGTAGCCCTTCTCATAGAGCAGTCCGAAGGCGAACTCGTGGAAGTTCGCTCCGTACGGCCAGTCGGCGACCTTGCGGATCTCGTCCGGGGCGTTGTCGCCCTCGGTGTCGGACAACTCGGTGAGCTGGTGCTTCTCCGAGACGTAGAGCTTTCCGTCGACGTACTTGATCCCCATCGGCTCCTTGAGGCCGTCGGCGATCTTCTTGTACGTGACCTTCTCCGGGCCGGTGTCACCCGTGACGTGGTCGAGGACGTACACCTCTCCCTCCGTCTTGGTGCTGCCGCCCCACGTCGTCACGGCGAGCTTGCCGCCCGGCAGCCAGTCCATCGCGGAGACCTGCGGCTCGAAGCCCTCCGGGCGCAGGTCGGTGAGGGTGTAGCCGGGGTTGACCGAGGTCAGCGGGAGACCGTCGCCGGGGGTGTCATGGCCGCCCTCGCACTCCTTGCGGCCCGGGGCGGTGACGCGGACGACGCCGGCGTCGGTGCTGAGCACGGAGTTCGGGACGAGGGAGAAGTCGTCGGCGCCCGGCGGCTTCCACTGGAGGGTGACCTGCTGCTCGCCGCCGCGGTCGAAGTGGTCGATGCGCAGGGCGTGGTAACCGGGTGCGAGGGCGATCTCGCCGTCCTTGGGCTCGGCACCGTGCAGTCCGTCGTGGTCGACGACCTTCTTGTCGCCGATGAGCAGTCGGGAGCCGTCGTCGCTGATCAGGCGGAACGTGTAGGTGCCGTCGGTGGGGACGTTGAGGTTGCCGGTGATCTGCGACACGAAGTTGTCGGTGAAGCCGAAACCCTCGGTGGAGGACCAGTCGACGGTGGGGATCAGCTTGTCGACGTTGGGGGTCTGTGCCGGTTTGAGGTCGCAGAGCTTGCTCAGCGGGGACTGGATGTCGAAGACGCGGAGGGTGACGCCGGGTTCCTGGGGCGGCAGATCTCCGAAGGGCCGTTCGTCCGCTCCGGCGGCCGGTGTCGCGAGAGCCCCGGTGAGAAGGGCCGCGAGGAGCAGGCCGGTTCTTCGCGGTCCACGGCGATGGCCAGATGGGCTCGGGTACGTGCGCAGCGTCACTCTTCCTCCTGCTGGGCGCTAGGCGGCGCGGCCGACGGCGGACCGCGGTCAGAGAGTGGAGCTCGTCCACGTACGGGTGGTGCGGCGGCATTCCGCCCTGAGGCACGCAGACGTCCGTACGAAATCGACGCCCAGCGTACGAACATCACCCTGAACCGTCCAGACTTTGTCCTCAACGAGTCGAAAGTTCCCGGCCGTCGAGGAGTCGCGTCGGCTCGACCCGAGCTGACCCGGAAACGCCATCGGGGTGTACGCACGGTCGACGACACCGCCCCGGGCCTGTCCGGCGGATCGGATACCGCCGGACAGGCCCGGGGCCGGAGGGGTTCAGCGCCTGAGCTCCGGCGATCAGTCGCACCGGCCGCACGGGTATCCACGCCGCACAGCGGACTGGGAGGTGGCCAACCCCGGCACGGGCGCCCACCGGCCGCGGTGCGCCCGGCGCGGCGGAGGCCCGTACGGCGACTGCCAGGCCGGCCGCGCCTCGGCTACCGGACCGGGGCGGTGGTCGTGGTCATGGTCATGGTCATGGTCGTGGTCATGCAGCAGGTTCAGGAGCTCGGGCGGCACGGAGCGCACGTTCATCCTGACGCGGAATGCGCCGTTCAGCCGGAGGCGCCCGGAGGCGCACCTGTGGCAACGGCGGAGAACGATCGGCAGGCAGGTGGGCATGACCACCCAGTTCTTGGACACAGAGTTACACCGTTTCCAGTGAGAAGACCGCAGCGAAAAGGAGCACGGCGCACAGGTGCGATGCGACGCGCGACGGATCAGTGCTTGGGGGTCTCACTTGGTGTACAACGGCACGTCCTTGACCGGGTGACTGTGGGCGGGAGCACGGTAACCGCATACGGGAGAGCGGCTCCACTGGTTTTCGGGCGGTTTCGCCGCGGGTGCGGGGGAACCGGCACCAGCTCGTCCTTACGCGGTTCCCCCTCCGGCCAGAAGCCAAGACGAACCTGCCCGAGTCCTCCTACTGGACCGAGACGGACAACCTCATCACCGGTAGGTCACTCAACCCCTGGGACCACGAGCGCACTCCAGGCGCATCAAGTGGCGGGAAATCAGCCGCGATCGCCGCCGGGATGTCCCCGCTCGGGTTGGGCAGCGATGTCGCCATCTCGGTGCGGGGCCCGGCCCACGACACCGGCATCGTCGCGCTGAAAGCCACCCGGGGGCGTATCCCGGCCACCGGCCACTGGCCCGAGGTTCCCCGGCGCTCCGGGCACGTGGGCCCGATGGCCCGCAGCGTGCGCGGGACATCACGGCCGCGCTGAAGGTCCTCGCGGGACCCGACGGTGTCGACGGTTACGTGCACGACGAGGCGACGCTCCTGAAGCCCGGCGCGGCCCTGGAGCACGTCGGCCCGGTCCGGCACCGCCACCCCGACCTCGCCTGAGCGGCCGGGACGGCGGCTCGGGCACCATCTGCCGGGACAGCGGCACCGAACCAGCTCAGCGAGGTCCGGGCGTGCCGGACCCGGCAGCGTCAGGCGTTCATGGCCGCCCAGAACTCCTCGAAGGACATCTGGCGATCGCCGTCGGTGTCGAGGGAGTCGATGAGCTCCTGGGCCTGCGACTCGGTGATCTCCGAGCCCTCCAGCTCCGCCACGACCTTCCGGTACTCGTCCGCGGTGACCAGGCCGTCCCCGTCGACGTCGTAGCGCTCGAAGACCTTCCGCGCCGCCCTCTCCACGATGTCTGCCATGTGCTCCGCCCTTCTGCGATCTTCGCTGACGGGCCCAGGTTATCCATCCGTCCGGAGCGGCCGGGGCGCCGCCCAGCCTGACTGGCCGACGCCGCCCAGCCTGACTGGCCGACGCCGGCGCGATGTCCGAGGCGCACGGGTCAGGGAGCCTCGTGCACCGGCAGCACACCGTCGAGCTCCCCTTCGGGCAGCACCTTGGCCGAGTTGTGTTCGCGGACGATCCGCCAGCCGTCCGGCGTTCGGCGCCAGACCAGCGAGGTGGTGGTGCGCAGATCCGTGGTGCCGTCGGGCCTGGTGATCCGCGCTATGAACGTCAGGGTGGACGCGGCCAGATCGTGGTCGGCGATGACGTGCGGGCCGTCGTCGACGGCATGGTGCGCGGACACCATGCGGTGAAAGGCGGGCTCCCATATCGAGCCGTATTCGCTGGCTGTCGTCGCCACCCGCTGCTCGGGGTCGAAGTCGTCGTAGAGCCGGACGTCCGGAGAGCTGAAGTCGTAGAACTCGCCGAAGGTGCGCCGGAAGTCGAACGGTGCGTCTCCCTCGTTGCGCTCCCAGCCGAACACCCACCGGCTGTGCAGGTCCGCGATCAATTGTTCGTCGTTCATGACTCGACGCTAAGACCCCGGGCAGGGGGCAGGAAGGGTCCATCACACCCACCCATCCGGGCCCTCGCGCGGCGGCGCGAGGGCCGGGTCGATCGACGTGCCGCGCAGCGGCTCAGTCGAGTGCGGCCACCTTCTCGGAGGGCTTGTTGCGCCCGCCAGCCCACAGCGAGGTAGGCGAGCATCCCGACGGGCGGGAGGGCGCAGACGGCCCAGCTGAGGGCGCGGTGAAGGAGGCCCTCCTCGCCTGGCTGGTCGGCCGCTACACCACCGCCCGGGCGCGCACACCGCCGAACTGGAACAGCGGGCCGTCCGGGAGCGGGAGATGGCCCGGCAGGATCTCGCGAATGCCATCGCCGAGGACCGCAGCGCCATCGCCCGGGACCTCCACGACGTCATCGCCCATCATGTGAGCGCCATCGGTGTGCATGCCGGAGCCGCCCGGCTGGGACTCCCCGCCGAGGAGGCGTCTGCGCGATCGCACCCAAGCCGTCATATACGCGGCCGCCCACCGACTCGTGGCACCGCTTCCTCCTCTGCCACCCGGTACCCCGAGCACGGGGCGGCGCCAGGGAGGAGACCGCCACCGCGCCCTATGACGCGGATGCGGCGTACGTGGGCGGGGCGGGAATACGGCGAGGTCGCGGTCGCGTTGCCACGCCCACGGGTGATGGTCGTAGGAGCTCGGCCTGCCCGGCGGAGGGAGAGGGCGTGAGGCGTTGAGTCTTCGGCAGTTCGAGTATGCGCTGGCCGTGGCCGAGGCGGGTTCGGTGACGGCGGCCGCGGAGTCGTTGCATGTCGCTCAGCCGTCGGTGTCCCAGCAGATCCGCGGCCTGGAGCGGGAGCTCGGCGTGACGCTGTTCGCCCGCACGCCGACCGGGCTGGTGCCCACCGCGGTCGGCCGCGCGTTCCTGCGGGACGCGGAGGTCGCCGTGCGGGCGGCACGGCGGGCGAAGGCGACGGCGCGGGCCGGTGCCGAGGAGCTGGAGGGCGAGCTGGTGGTCGCGGCGCAGATGGGCCTGGGCACGCGGCAGCTGCCGGGCGCGCTGACCGCCTTGCGCCGCCGTTTCCCGCGGCTGGAGATCACCGTCTTCGAGGAGGCGAACCCCGCCGAGCTGGAGCGGCTGGCGCGCCGGGGCGTGGTGGACCTGGGGCTGATGGCCGGGCCGTGCAAGGAGGAGCTGTACCAGGGCCACCACCTCGGCGACGAGGAGTTCGTCGTGGTCACGAGCCCCGAGCACGCGCGGCTCGCCGCGGACCGGGTCGAGCTGCGCGCGCTGGGGCGGGAGCCGTGGATCAGGTTCGATCACGACAGCGCGCTCGACGGTGTGCTCCGGGACGTACTGCGGGACAACGAGCTGGCTCCGACCACCGTCGCCCGCGTGTCACAGACGGCGACGGCGGTGCGCTGGGCCGCCCACGGGCTGGGGGTGACGCTCGTTCCGACCTCCGCGGTGCCTCCCGGGTTCGAGCACCTCACGCGTCCCGTTTCGCCCGCCGTTTCCATGCCCACCGTCGCCGCCGTCCGGCCCGGCGCGGGGCCGGCGGAAATGGCCCTGCTGGAATTCCTGCGGCAGGAGACGTGGCACTACACCGATTTCTTCGGTAGCGGGTCGGGGCCCGCTCACAACTGGGTGACGCCTCCGTCGACCACCAACTCGGCGCCCGTGGTGTAAGTGGCGTCGAAGGCCAGGAATGCCACCGCCCTGGCGATCTCTTCCGGAGTCCCGAAACGCCGCATGGGGTTCTCCGCGACCCGTGCCGCCTTGAACCGCTCGGCGGCCTCTTGGGGCATCGAGCTCTCCAGGATTCCCGTGTCCACGGGGCCGGGGCTGATCGCGTTGACGCGGACGCCCCGCGGAAGCAGCTCGCGGGAGAGGCTGCGGGCCATCGAGCGCAGCGCCGCCTTGCCGGCCGCGTAGACGCTGGTCTCCAGCATGCCCATGACGTTCGCGACCGAGGTGGTCAGGACGACTCCGGCGCCCGTGCTCAGCAGCGGGGCGAGCTTCTGCACGGTGAAGAAGGCGCCCTTGACGTTGATCGCGAACGATTGGTCGTACACCTCCTCGGTCATCGACTCGAAGGGCATGGCGCTGGTGATGCCCGCGTTGACGAACAGGGCGTCCACCGTACCGAGTTCGTCGCGCACCCGGGCGGCCAGCACGTCCAGGTCCCCCAGTGAGGACACATCGCCCCGGACCGCCGTCGCGTTCGTGCCCAGGCGCTGCCGGGCTGCGTCGAGTGTGGCCTGGGAGCGGCCGGTGATCACCACGCGCGCTCCGGCGTCCACCAGCAGCTTCGCCGTCGCGAAGCCGATGCCGCTGCCGCCGCCCGTGATCACTGCGTTCTTGCCGCTGTACGCGTTCATACCGGGAATTCGCCGCCGTCCACCGTGAGGTTCCGCCCGGTGAGCCAGCTCGACCGGTCCGATACGAGGAACAGCACCGCGTCGGCGATGTCGTCGGGCCGGCCGTCGCGTCCCAGCGGAGGCGTGGTGGTGTCCTGGCCCGGCCCCTCCTCCAGCCTCGCCCACTGCTCCCGCGTCGCCTCACCGCCCGGCGTGGCGGTCCTGCCGGGGGACACGGCGTTGACCCGGACTCCGAACGGGGCCAGCTCCAGGGCCAGTCCCCGGCTGTAGTTCTGCAGTGCCGCCTTCGCCGCCGTGTAGTGCAGGAACGGCGGTGCCGAGGTGGGAACGGCGGCCGAGGAGACGTGCACGACCGCGCCCGAACGCCGTTCCCGCATGCCCGGGGTCAGCAGTGAGTCCAGCCGCACCGACGCCAGGTAGTTCAGGTCCAGCTGGTCCTGCCACTCCTCGTCGGGGATGGCCAAGGCGTGTCGGAACGGCCGCGCCCCACCCGCATTGTTGACCAGGATGTCCACCCCGCCGAGCGCTGCCTGTGCCGCCTCGGCGAGCGCCTCCGCTCCGGCCCGTGTCCGCAGGTCCGCCTCCACGAAGGCGACCCCCTCCGGCACCGTGCCCGTCTTCGACCTGGCCGTCGTGAGCACCTCGGCCCCCGCGTCCAGGAGGTGACGCACGATGGCCGCGCCAATTCCGCGCGATCCGCCCGTGACCAGGGCTCGCTTCCCCGCGAGGTCGCGTGTTTCCGCATTGTTCTTGGTTGTGGTCATGCCGCCGGACCTCTCCATTGCTCATTCGTCCGCTCGACCGGATAAGAGGCGATGCGCTGCGCACAGGGCGCCGATCTCAGCGGAATCGCGGTGCGCATCTCGTCTCGTCGAGCCGTTTCACGGTAGGACCGGGAAAGAAGGAGAGGCAAAGACGAAAAGTGAGCAGGCGCTATAGGGGTTGCCTATAGCGCCTGGCACTCCCCCGGTACGGTTTCGTGAGCTATCCAGTGGGTTCGCCGACGTGCCGTCGTCGGTCGCACGTCATGGCCACGTACGCCTTACGGCGTGTAGACCGCGTCGCTGCCGTACAGTTCCCTGGTGAACGCGGAGACATCGGCGCTGCGATCGGCGCCGTCGAGGTTGTACGTCAGATAGACGCCGTAGCCCTCGCTGACGGTGCGGCGGGCGAGGTCGGCGGCCGTGCTCTGCGAGGTCCGGCCGATCTCGACAGCGGCCGGCGACAGCTTCGACTTGGGCAGTGCCACCCGGGGAACCTGCCAGGTGCCGTAGTACGGGTTCCAGGCGTAGTCGAACGCGGACGAGATGTCCACGCCGCCGTAGGAGAGGCGCGACGCGGCCGGGCCGATGTTGTACAGGCTGATGATCTTGTCCGGCATGTTCGCGCGCAGCGCCGTCACCAGGTGCACGAACGAGCTGTCATTGGGCTGGCCCGTGCCGTTGTTGCCGTATTCCGCGTACTCGTCGTCGAAGTCGATGCCGTCGAGGCCGTACTTGGCCACGGTGTCCGACAGTTGTTTCGCGAACGCCGAAGCTGCCTGCTGGGAAGGGAAGTTGGCGAAGCCCGCGCCCTGATGGTTGCCGAGCACGGAGAGGACGACCTTGATGCCCTTTTGCTGCAACGGCCGTATCTCCGTGGCGGCGTTGTCGAGGACGCGCTGCACGTTCTCGTTGAAGTGCAGATACGCCGTCTTCGTACCCGTGTTGTAGTTGATGTTCGCCGCGAAGATCACGGCGACGTCGAAGACGTTGCCGCCGCCGCCCGTGAGGGTGTACTTGCCGACGTTGCGCATGCTGTTGTTGTTCACCTCGACGTACGCCACCGAGGTCGGCCCCTGTTTCGCGGCAGCGGGGGCCGCTGCCGCGCTGTTTGCGCCAGTCGCGGCGGTCGCGGCGGTCCCGCCGAAGGCGAGGGCCACGACCGCCGAGAGCGCGAACGCGGCCGTCCGTAATCTGCCCCGTACCAGAGTGAACATCGTTGACCGTCTCCCCTCGCGTGGGTCGGCGCCCGACCTGTTCGAAGCGCCGAATGAGCCCTCCAAGTCTTCCGCTCCCTTAACCGGAACCCGAGAATCGCGCGCGAACTCTTCACGACTCCCACGCACCTCACGCCGCACGCACCCCGGCCTACACCGCCGCCGCCCGATGGCGCTCGGGCCCGGGGGGTCGTATTCGTACCCGGGTCGAGTCGGGACGGGACGGGAACTTTGCGACCGGCGCGACCGACTCCTAGGGCGGGTCAGCGCTGACCCACAGCGTCCACGGACGCTTCACCAGCCAAGGAGACGAAGCCGATGCCTCTACGTGTCCAGATCCTCATGTACGACGGAGTGGAGGAGCAGGCTCCCGATCGCCGTCGCAGGGGAGCGCCTTCGCCGAACTCGCCGGGAATCCCCGGAACTCGGGACCACTTCCGCCCGACTACCTCAGAGACCACTTTCAGCCCAATGAACACCTTTCGCGCGCAAGGAGCCTGAATGCCCATGAACCGGCCTGCCGCCACCGTTCTGGCCGCAGCCCTCTGTCTGCTCACAGCGGCATGCGGCGGCTCCCCCTCCGACGACGACAACGACAACGACAAGACGAGCGCCAAGACGACCGAGGCCACGGCCTCGAAGACCGGATACCCGGTGACCCTGGACAACTGCGGGGAGAAGGAGACGTTCAAAAAGGCGCCCAGCCGGGTCGTCGTCATGAACGGCGCCTCGGTCGCCGAGGTCTCCACCCTCCTCGCCCTCGGCCTCCAGAACAACATCGTCGCCAACCAGCAGAGCTACGGCACGTCCGAGGTCGCCGACCGGGCCGCCGCCATCAAGGCCCTGCCCACCGGCGACATCAAGCTCAACGGGGCCTACGACATCCCCCGCGAGGCCATGCTCGGCCTGCGTCCCGACCTCGTCCTGTCCGTCACCACGTACGGCTTCGACCAGAAGAACGGCTTCGCCACCCGCGAGCAGCTCGAGCAGGTAGGAGCCAACAGCTACGTCTCCCCGCAGGGCTGCGACGACGACCCCTCCAAGATGACGGTCGCCGACAGCTACCAGCTGCTGCGCGACATGGGAAGGATCTTCAACGTCAGCGACAGGGCCGAGAAGCTGATCGCCGAGTCCGAGAAGAACATCGCGGCGGTCTCCGAAAAGGTCAAGGGAGCCAAGCCCCCGAAGGTCATGGTGCTCTTCTCCAACATGTCCATGGGCAGCAACGACTTCAGCTCGGTCTTCGCCAAGGGCATCGTCAACGACATCCTCGCCAAAGCCGGCGGCGCCAACGCCTTCGAGAACGCCGCCACGACCACCTTCGCCGACCTGAGCGAGGAGAAGGTGGCCGCCACCGACGTCGACGCCCTCGTCGTCATCGGCTACCACGACCCCGACCCGGCGGCATACGCCAAGAAACTGCTCAAGGAGTTCCCCCAGTGGCCGGCCGCCAGGAACAACACGTACATGACGCTGTCGGACTCGATGTACCTCGGTCCGAGCAACCACCTGGCCGTGCAGAAGATCGCAAAGCTGCTGCACCCCGAAGCGTTCTGACCCGGCTCAGGATTCCGCTGGCGTTCACGCTCCTGCCCGTCGCGCTGATCGTCACGATGACCGCGGCGGTCAGCATCGGCGCGGTCAACGTTCCGCTCGGTGATGTGTGGGGCATCGTCCTCCACCACGTCACCGGCGCGGGGGCGGCGCACTCCGACCCCGCGCTCGACCAGATCGTCTGGAACTTCCGCACCCCCCGGGTGGCTCTGGCCGCCCTGGCCGGGGCGGGCCTCGCCGTGTCCGGCGCGGTACTGCAGACCGTGGTGTCCAACCCGCTCGCCGACCCCATCGTGCTGGGCTTCTCCTACGGCGCCACGCTCGGCGCCGTCCTCGTGATCACCCTGGGCGGCGGCGCCGCGCTCGCCGGGCTCGGGGTGTCGGCGGCCGCCTTCCTCGGCGCGGTCGCCGCCGGAGCGCTGGTCTTCGCCCTCGGACAACGGCGGGGGCGCCTGGCGCCGACCCGGCTGGTGTTGGCCGGCGTCGCCGTCGGCTACGCCTTCCTCTCGGCCACCAGCTACGTACAACTCCAGGCGACACCGGCCGAGTTGCGGACGGTCATGTTCTGGATGCTCGGCAGCGTCGCCGGCACCCAGTGGGACCAGCTCCCCACCGTCTCCGTCGTGGTGCTCGTCACCACCACGCTCCTCACTCTCTTCGGCCGACGGCTCAATGCCCTGCTGGCCGGCGACGAGTCCGCCACCGCGCTCGGCGTCAACGTCAACCGGCTGCGCGCCGTACTCCTGATGCTCACCGCACTGCTGACCGGAACCGTCATCGCCGTCGCCGGCAGCATCGGCTTCGTCGGCCTGATGATCCCGCATCTGGTGCGCCTGACCACCGGCGCCGACCACCGCCGGCTGCTCCCCCTGACCGCCCTGCTGGGAGCCGTCTACCTGGTCCTCGTCGACCTGCTCTCCCGCACCCTCAACCGCCCCGAGGAAATCCCCCTCGGCATCCTCACCGCGCTCCTCGGAGCTCCCTTCTTCCTGTGGCTGCTGCGCCGCAACAAGGGCCTGGACTAGAAGCATGAAACTCACCATCGACCGGCTCCACGTCACGCTCGACCGCACCCCGATCCTCCGCGATGTCAGCCTTCGGGCCCGCACGGGCGACATCGTCGGTCTCGTCGGCCCCAACGGCAGCGGCAAGTCCACCCTGCTGCGCACCGTCTACCGCTCGCTGCGACCGGCGGACGGTGTGGTCAGGGTCGGCGAGGACGACGTATGGGCCCTGGCCCCCCGCACCGCGGCCCGCCGCACCGCCGCCGTCCTCCAGGACGGCGGCGGCAACACCACCGGCCTGACCGTCACCGAGATCGTCGCCCTCGGCCGCGCCCCCCACCACGGTCTGCTGGGACGCGACGGAGCCGAGGACCACCGGGCCGTGGCCGACGCCATCGACCGCTGCGGCGTACGACCGTTCGCGGACCGGGACTACGCCTCCCTGTCCGGCGGAGAACGCCAACGCGTGCTGCTGGCCCGCGCATTGGCCCAGGCCCCCCGGCTCCTCGTACTGGACGAACTCACCAACCACCTCGACATCCGTGCCCGCTTCGAACTGCTGGACCTCATCCGCGCCACCGGCATCACCACCCTCGCCGTCCTGCACGACCTCGACCTGGCCGCCCGGCTCTGCGACCACCTGGTCGTCCTGCACGAGGGAACCGTGATGGCGGCAGGACCGGTCCTGGAGGTACTGACCCCGCGGATACTCGGCGACGCCTTCGGCATCCGCGCACGCACGGAACGGCACGCCGACGGCGTCATCCGCATCACCTACGCCGCCCATGCCCTCGTCGGCGGCGAGACCACGGCGGACCGCCCGAACACTCCCTGACCAGCGGCGACGGCGCGCTGCAACGGGAGTACCAGCCGCCTCCGGCTGCCATGGCCACCTGGGTGGCCGAGGGTGTTGGCGACCACGGCCGGACGGCGGCGGCCGGTCTCTGCCGCCATGTGCTCCACCGAGTCGCTGATCAGCACCTTCGCGTCCACCGCACCCGCGTCCGCCGCGGTCCTGCGCAGCCGGTCGCCATTGCGGCCGACCAGCACGGCGTCGGCGTCGCGGGCGACCAGCTCGGCGGTGACGGCGCGGCCGATGCGCCCGGTGGTGTCGAGGCCGCTTGGCACACTATTCTTTAAGGGTGCGCTGCGGACCGGTTCAACCGATGATGCGGAGGCACTCGGCCGTCGCACGAGACGGTCGTCCGCCGCTGCCGGGAGGGCACCGGGCTGGAGCTGACGGCCCACACCGGCCATGGGCGCAAGAGATGAGACGCGGACAGTTGAGATGCAGACGTTCCTACCCCATCCCGACTTCCGGCGGTCGGCGCATGAGCTCGACCGGCGGCGGCTGGGCAAGCAGCGCGTCGAGGCCCTTCAGGTCCTACGCGGCTTGACGGTGCCCGGTTACGGTTGGCGCCGGCACCCCGCCGTGCGGATGTGGACCGGATACGAAGAGGCCCTCGTCCGGTACGGGCTGGAGATGTGCCGGGTGTGGCGGGAACTGGGGCATCAGGACAGCTGCGCCGCCTCCCTGGTCGCCGACCTCGCCGCACACCGCCCCGGCCTCCCGGTCCGGGACCAGACGGAACTGGCCGGAGCGGGGGAACTGCCGCCGTGGCTGGGTGACGCCGCCTTCCACCGCAGCCACCAGTCTGCTCTCGTACGGAAGGATCCCGGGGTGTACGTCCCCCGCTTCCCCGGTGTGCCGGACGACCTGCCCTACATCTGGCCGACCTCGGACCGGGAGGCCCCGGACGCACCCGGCTCCTGAGCCACACGCATCCGGGGCGGGCCGACGATCGGCCACGGGCCCATCCGAAGGTGCTCAGGTCCCGGCCGCGCCCGGGACCGCGTCGAGCAGTGCACGGGTGCAGGGGTGCCGCGGGTGCTCAGGTTGAGAACCTCCGCCTGGACCGAGACACCGAGCGCCGAGGTGGCCTCGCTTGCCAACTCATCGGCGCGCCAGGTCACTTGCCTTGCCACAACGGCCTGACCACGACACCGGTACGGGGCTCCGTCGGCTCCGGCGCGTCTCAACGCCCCTGCCTCGCCGCGTAGCTGACGGCCGGACGGGCTGACGGGCTGCCACCACCGCAGGCCCCCCGGTCCGGGGCGGTCGCGAACGCGGCCGTGCGATACGATTTAGCGGTAGACGTATTACCGCGAATTCCCCGACCTTCTGGAGAGGCCCATGCCCCCCGCGCCCACTCCCCCGCAGGCCGCCGCGGCAACGGCCCCAGCAGCCACGACGGCGCCCCAGGCTCCCGGGGCTGGGCAGTCCATGGAGATGCTGCGCCTGCTCTCCGGCTTCCAGCAGTCCCAGGCGCTGTACGCGCTGGCCAAGCTGGGTGTGGCCACGGCGCTGCACGGCGGTCCGATGACGGTCGGGGAGTTGGCGAAGACCACGGAGACGGACGCCGGAGCGCTGGGGCGGCTGCTGCACATCCTCTCCGGTATCGGGGTGGTGACCCATCACGGTGAGGACGCCTTCGCGCTCACCCCGCTCGGCTCCACCCTGGTGGCGGACGTGCCCGGTTCGGTGCGCGACATGGCGATCATGTGGATGGAGACGCACTACGCGCCCTTCTCCGAGCTGGTCACCACCGTCCGTACGGGCGTCCCGGCGGCCACGGCGCACTTCGGGCAGTCCTTCGCGGAGTGGCTGGGCAGCCACCCGGAGCACCTGCCCGTGATGGCGTCGGCGATGGCCGACCTGACGTACGGCCCCAAGGACGCCGCGCTCGCCGGCTACCGGCTCCCGCCCGGCGAGGTGGTCGCCGACATCGGCGGCGCCGACGGCTCCGTGCTGGTCCGGCTGCTGGCCGACGAACCCGGTCGGCGCGGCATCGTCTTCGACAGGGAGCACGTGGTGTCCACCGCACCCGCGCGGCTGGCCGAGCAGGGGGTGGCCGACCGCATCGAGGTACAGGCCGGTGACTTCTTCGAGAGCGTACCGGCCGCCGACGTCTACCTGCTGTCCACCGTGCTGCACGACTGGGACGACGCCTCGTGCGCGCGCATCCTGGGCCGCATCGCGGAGGCGGCGCCCCACGGCGCCCGGCTGGTGGTGGTGGAGACGGTGCTCTCGGAGGGCGATGAGCAGCATCCGAGCAAGCTGCTCGACCTGACCATGCTCGGCATGGTGCCGGGCCACGAGCGCCGGGAGACGGAGTTCGCGGCGCTGTTCGCCGGTGCCGGATTCACCCTCGACCGGCGCGTCCCAGGGCCCGTGGACAGCCCGTTCGCCATCTTGGAGGCCACGCTCACGCGGTGAGCAGGGCGGCCACCCTCACCCGGTGAGCAGGGCGGCCACGGTCCGGTCCCGCAGCCACCGCTCGGCGGTGTCCCAGTCCCAGCCGTTCTCCCGCACCAGCACGCGCCAGGACGACAGGCCGAGGTAGTACCAGAGCACATCCGTCGCGCCCGCCACGTCGAGCCCCTCCCGCAGGCCGCCCAGCGCGGCGATCCGGTCGGCGGTGGTCCGCAGCGCGTCACGGAACCGCTCCCGGGCGAAACGCAGCAGCTCGGCGGCGTGCGCGTCGACCGAGGCCGCGTCGAGGAGGATCTCGACGATGTCCGCGTGCTTCTCGCTGTCGCGGCGGATGCCCTCGACGGCGTACACCACGACGTCGAGGGCGTCATCGGCCGCCGCGATCCGCGCCAGGGTCTGTTCGGCGATGGGATCCTCGACGCCCACGGTGACCAGGTCGCGCAGGATCTGCGGCTTGCCGCCGGTACTGGTGTAGACGGTGTTGGTGCCCACCCGGGCCGCGGCGGCGATCCGGGTGACCGTGGTGGCCACATACCCGTGGGCGGCGAAGAGTTCCTTGGCGGCGTCCAGAATCAACTGCCGGGTCGCGGCAGCGGCCTCCGCACGGCGCGGCGAATGGTAACGGCGACCTGACATGCGCCGACCGTAGCAAGAGCGCAGGCCGGGGCCCCAGCCGTGGCGCGGCGGCGGATCAACCGCCGATACGTGACGTCAGCCGACGGAGAGACCCAGGTTGGTCACATACCAGCGACCTTCCACGACACCGGCCTCGATCCGGACACCGACCTGATCCTTCTCCACTCCGGTGGAGTGCGACAGGACGATGGCCTTCAGTGTCTGACCGTCCACGGTGATCTGCTCCCCGTCGACCGTCGCCTTCTTGCCCGTGACCGGGACCTCGGCGACCTTCACCGCCGGGGGGTTCTTCGGCTGGTCGGGCGTGAACGAGGTGTGCATGCGATGGATTTGCTTTGCCATCTGTTGTGCCTGCGGCCCCTTGCCCGCGCACATGGCCTCCGTGCTGGGCTTCGCGGGAGACCCGTCGGTGGCCGGTGTCGCCATGACCGCGCAGGCATCCTTGGGACGGTCCTGGACGACCGCGGTCACCCATGTGGCCACCGCCCCCTGCACCGTGGACTGGTCACCCGCCCGCCCCTTCGGGGGCGGGGTGGTTCCGGCGGTCGAGGCCGAGCCCTTCGCCTCCTTCGTGGTCTTCGTGTTCTTCGTGTCCTTCGTCTTCGACGAATCCGCCGAGCACCCCGCGAGGACTGGCACCGCGGCCATCACACATATGCCGACGATCCAGCCGACAGCATTCTTCTTCGACCTGGCCATTCCCACTTCGCTCACGCTTCCTCAAGAGTTCCTCATCGGCAAAGAACAGCCTGCCGCCACTTGCCCGGCGCCCCCCGGGGCGAATTGCGCACCTTCAACAGAAGCGGCAAGGGAGGCCCGTCCTCCCGCTACCCTCACGACGAACGAGGCTACGCAATAAGCCGGTTGGACAGATCGACTGTATTCCACAGAATACCCCGGGCGCGGCGCGACGAGTTCACAACTAAGGGAATCCGACACCGAGGGTTCGGCCAAACCCCGGGACAGACCGAGCGTGATCAGCACCCATCACGGCGAAGCGGGTTCACTCCCCGGGCCGGGTCCTACGGGGGGCACCGCCACGAGAGCCGGGGCCAGGGCACGGAAGGGGGCCCTTCGCCACGCGACGAGGGCCTCGTAAGTCCGGCGCGCGGCATTCTCCGGGATCGAACCGAGCACCCAGAGCCGGGAGCCCTTACCCTGACGTCAGGGATTCCACAAAACCTGGGCCGGGTCACCTACATTTATTGCTCCGCTATTTTTTGGTGGCGCCTATATTCCACAAACTGAAACGTGATCGACTCGGAGCCTCTCCCAGAACTTGCACAACTGGTCACTTATGCGAATGACATGGCGTCACGACGGCTGCGCCGAGCTACTCGTCACTTCGCCGGAGCTTCCGGAGCGTTGTCCGGCGACTGCTCCGCGCCATCTGCGGCAGACCGGAAACGTACATGTCGGTGGCCAGCGGGCTTGCGGCGCCGATCCCCACCAGGGCGAGCATCACACGGTGACGGGCGAGCACCGCGGGTTTGCGGCGTCTGGCGTTTTCGGGCCGGGGGGAGTTGTGGCTCGTCGGTCTCATGACTCGGTCTCGCCTCCTTCCCGGCCCGAGCCGGCGTGGTGGGCGACGGGCTGGGATGCCGCCTCGGCCAGTCGCAGCATCAGGTCTGCGGCAAGCCTGAGGAGACCTCTCTCCGTCGGGGTCAGGTTCGATTCCAACGCCGACGCCAGCCAGCGGTTCCCCTCGCGTACGTGCTCGTCCAGTGCCTGCACCCCGAGGTCCGTGATGGCGATGTCCTGGCTGCGGCGGTCACGCTGGTTGGTCGACCTCACGATGCGCCCTTGTTGTTCCAGCTCGTTCAGGACGCGTGTCAGCGACTGCGGCTGCAACCCTTCGATGGCGGCGAGCAACGTGGGGCTCAGTGGACCGTCGTGCCGCAGGTTGGCCAGCACCGAGGCGTTCATGCGGGTCAGCGCCTGACCACGTCCGGGGTGCTGTGCGCGCAGGCGCGAGGCGAGGCGCGACACAGCGAGTCGGAGCGTCTCGGCGACGTGGAGGTCATCCTCAGCTTTCATATTTACCAAGCTAACACTTCTAGATTGCACTTCAACTGTACCGGAACCCCGCCGAACTAACACAGAGTTACGAAGCTATATCTTGTCATTCGAGCGCCGGACGTCCAGGGTGGGTACACCAGCCCGCCGGAGGCGGTCGCCGTCCTTGGGAGGATGCCTTGCTCTTACACGCCGTCAGTCGCTCCGTGCGGCTTCGATTCGGCCTGGTGGCCGTGGTACAGACCGCACAGACGCTGGCGATGCTCTGGCTGCCCACGTTGAACGCGGAGGTCATCGACGACGGCGTCCTCATGGGCGACGGCCACCGTGTCCTCGAGCTCGGTGCTGTGATGCTCGCGGTGACGTGCGCCCAGGCCGTGTGCGCGAGTTGGGCCGCCTACCTGAGCGCCGCCGTCGCACTGACCTGGGGCCGAGAGCTGCGCCAGGCCGTGTTTTCACGGATTCTGGCCCTCTCGGGTCACCAGCTGAGCCGTATCGGCGGTGCCAGCCTCATCACCCGGTCCACTCAGGACGTACTGCAGATCCAACAGCTCGCGCTCAACACTCTGACGATTATGGTGGTCGCCCCGCTCACCGCGGTGGGCAGCGCCGTCATGGCCCTGCGGCAGGACGCCCCGCTGGGGCTCGTACTGTCGGTGGTCCTGCCGACGCTCACCGTGGCACTCTGGCTCGTACTGCGCCGGACGCTGCCGCTGTCCGCCGCGGTCCAGCAGCAACTGGACCGCATCAACCAGATCATGCGGGAGCGCCTCGGGGGCATTCGCACCACCAGGGTCTTCGACCGCGACGCCTACGAGGAGTCCCGTTTCCGCGAGGCCGACCGGGCGATGATGCGGGCCGGGCTCACCCTGGGTCGAGCGCAGTCCCTGATCATGCCGACCTTCACCGTCGTCATCGAGCTGTCAGCGATCGCGGTGTTGTGGTTCGGGGGCCTGCGGGTGGCCGCGGGCGACGTCGAGATGGGCGTCGTGATCGCCTTCCTGCACTACCTGTCCCTGATGCTCCAGGCGGTCATGATGGCCATGGGGGTCTTCCTTCAGGCGGCACGCGCCGGCGCCAGCGTCGGGCGGGTGGTGGAAGTGCTCCGGACACGAGCCACCGTCGAACCGCGGCGGACCGCGGGCTCGACGGGCGTCCTGCGGGGCGTGCGGATCGAGTCCGTGGACTTCCGCTATCCAGGGGCACGGGACGCCGCGCTGCACTCGGTCTCGCTGACCGTCGCTCCCGGTGAGATGGTGGCGCTGGTGGGCGCGGTCGGCAGCGGCAAGACGACCCTGCTCCATCTGGTGGCCAGGCTCAGCGACCCGGACGCCGGCGCCGTCGCGCTGGGCGGCCGGAACGTGCGCGACCTGGACCGCGACGTGCTGGCCGCGACCGTCGGCCTCGTAACGCAGCGGCCGTACCTCTTCTCGGGCACCGTCGCTGAACACCTGCGCCGGGGAGCTCCGGATGCGGACGACTCCGCGCTATGGCGGGCCTTGGAGCTCGCGCAGGCGCGTGACTTCGTGGCGGCCACTGGCTGCGGACTGGATGCCCCGGTGAGCGCCGGTGGCGCGAACCTGTCCGGTGGCCAGCGCCAGCGTCTGGCCATCGCCCAGGCGCTGCTCAAGAATCCTTCGGTATACCTCTTCGACGAGCCCTACTCCGCGCTGGACGCCGAGACCGCGGCCCGGCTCCGAGCAGTCATCGACACCGAGACGAGCGGGGCCGCACGCCTCATCGTCTCCCAGCACATAGCCACGTTGCGGGCGGCGGACCGCGTAGTGGTGCTGGACCGCGGCCACGTGGTTGGGCACGGGTCCCACTCCGAACTCCTGGTGGACAACGCCATCTACCGGCAGATCATGCTGGCTCGCGACGGTCGGCTGGAGGCGCGGTGACCTACCGGAAAGACCTTGCCGACAAGTGCGGAGACCAGACGCCGTCCGTCCGCACCGCACGGCGCCTGGCTGCCGCCACAGCGGGCGAGCGCACCCGGCTGGTCCTCTGCCTCCTGCTCAGCACCCTTAGCGTAGTCCTGTCCCTCGCGGTCCCCCGTCTGCTGGGAGCGGGCACCGACCTCTTGGTAGACGGTGCTCGACGCGCCGAGGGCGTCGACCTCCGAGCAGTCGGCATGCTCCTGATACTGGCCATTGCGCTCGTCATCGGCTCGGCTGCCGCCGCGTTCGGGCGGGGCCGGCTGGCGCAGACCGTGGCGCAGAGCGCCGCCTATCGCCTGCGGGAGGTGGTCTCGGCCAAGCTGGCACGGCTACCGATGGACTATCTCGATGCACGGCCCAGTGGCGATGTCCTGTCGCGGATGACCAACGACATCGAAAACACGTCGATGACGCTCCAGCAGACCCTCACGCAGATTACCGCCGCACTACTCACCGTTGGCGGGTTGCTCGCCGCCATGCTGTGGTTGTCTCCGGGTCTCACGGTGGTGGCGGTGGCCATGCTGGTGACGTCCGCGCTCGTCACCCGGGCGATTGCGCGGCGGTCGCGGCCGTACTACGCACGGCAGTGGCAGGCTGTCGGGGAGGTCAACGCCCTTGTCGAGGAGGCGGTCACGGGCCACACCGAACTCGTGGCCGGCGGGCAGGCGGACAGGGCCGAGCAGGCGTTCGGGGAGCGGAACCAAGAGCTCTACCGCGTGGGCCTGCGGGCGCAGTTCCTCTCCGGGGTCCTGAGCCCGGCGACAACGTTCCTCGGCTATCTCGGCTACGTCCTCGTCGCCGTCCTGGGCGGTCTGCAGGCGGCGAGCGGTGGCATGTCCGTCGGCGACGTCCAGGCGTTCATCACCTACACGCTCCAACTCGGGGGGCCCGCCTCGGCCATCGCCTCCGTCGTCGGTGTCGTGCAGTCGGGACTGAGCTCGGCCGGTCGGGTGCTGACCCTCTTGGAGGCGCCGGAGACACATCCGTCCGCCGACCTGGCCGAGGTGGACACCCGGTCCGGACAGGTGCGCTTCGACCACGTCACCTTCGGTTATACGCACGACCGCGTCCTCTTCGAGGACCTGTCGTTCCGCGCGCGTCCCGGGGAGACCGTCGCTGTCGTGGGTTCCACCGGCGCCGGCAAGAGCACGGTCGTCAATCTGCTCCTTCGGTTCTACGCGCCCTGGTCCGGTCGCGTCCTGCTCGACGAAACGGACGTAGCGGAGCTGCCGCGGCACGTCCTGCACAGGCAGATCCGTGCCGTGCTCCAGGATCCGTGGTTGTTCACCGGAACCATCGCCGAGAACATCGCCTACGGAGTCGAAGACGCGAGCGGCGACGATGTGAGGCGAGCGGCGCGGGCCGCCTGCGCCGACCACTTCATCCGTGCCCTCCCCCAGGGTTATGCCACGGTGGTGGGCGAGGACCACGCTGGCCTCAGCACCGGGCAGCTCCAACTCATCGCGCTGGCCAGGGTCTTCCTGACCGACCCCGCGGTGCTGGTGCTGGACGAAGCGACCAGCGCGGTCGACGCCCGCACCGAAGTACTGATCCGCAAGGCATCCGCACGCCTTCGCCGGGGCCGCACCAGCATCGTGATCGCTCATCGGCTGTCGACGGTCATGGACTCGGACACCATCCTCGTCATGGAGAAGGGCCGCATCGTCGACAAGGGCACCCATGTTGAGCTGTCGGCGCGCAGCGGACGCTACAACGAGCTCTACACCCAGCTCGAGGGGGACTGCTCCACGGACACCGTGTGACGCCCCCGGGAATCGCCCACCCCCCGACCACGGAGGCCCGGGGCCACGCGTGCGCTCTGAGCCCATGGCCGTCACCCGGTCCATCACCTCCCGACCACTTCCTGAGCTCTGGCAAACACGATGAGGTCCGTCGGACCCGGTCGGCACAGGCGACTGACATGGGGACATCGAGTCTGGGGAGTGAGCATGCGAGACCGTCATCCTGGTGCCGTCGCCGAGGGGCGTCCGGGGACGCCGTCGCGCGTCCCCTGCTGCGCTGCGCGCGACCGGTGCGACCTCGGGTACTGGGAAGCCTCCGGCTGTCTCCCTGCACATCCTGTGCCAGGGCCGCTTCGGCTCAGGTACGGGGGTGTGCAACCCGGCAGACTCCACGGACGGTCTTTGCGCGCCCGGCTGGCGCCTTCACGTCGTAACGCGGCGATCAGCTAGCGGAAGCAGCGCGGACTCAGCCCGGTAAAGGGCGGTGTCCAGGACGGCTCTGACGCCGGGATCACACCAGCCACCCCCATCGGCGTCATCAACTCCGCCCTGGCGGCCTGGTCCACCTCCCGCGCGGGTCGCCTGGAGCCCAAGGTCGAGCGGGTCGCCACCACCCAGTACCTGGCCGCCGCAGCCGGCGTCGAACTGGAGGCCATCGACGACCCCGACTTCCGGCGGCTTGTCGACATCGCCCAGCACGGCCCCGGTTCAGCCCGCCGCGTGATCAGCTCCTGCGTCGCCGCACGCGACCTCGACGCAGCAGCGGCCCGCGCCACCAGCTGGCCGACCAACTCGCCGGTGCCGGGCACATCCGCACCCCGCGGTCGACCAAGCCCTGCGCACCGTGCCCCGGCACGCCTTCGCCGGTCCTGGCGCACAGCCACGTCACCGTCCGGCCCAAGGCGACCGGATACAGTGCGCGAGACGGCAGCCTGGTCAGGGAGGGGAAGCGTGACCGACACCAGCAACACCCGGCCCGCCGAGGGTGGAGCGCAAGCGCCGCGGCAGAGCCGACTGCGCCACCTGATGCGCTCCATCCCCCTGATCGCCCCCGTGCTCCTGTGGGCCGTGCCCTGCTGGGTGCTCGTGCACACCGGCCAGCACTGGCCGCTGCCCGTCACGCTGGTCGGCACCGCCCTGTTCGCCCTCGGTCTCATGGGTATGCCGCTCGCGCTGGTGCGCGGCCACGGCCGGCGCCAGCAGGACCGGGCGGCGATCATCGGCGACACCCTGCTGGGCACCAGCTGGACTCTGTTCACCTGGTCCGTTCTGCTCGGCGTCCTCTTGCGGCTCGCCCTGACCGTGGCCGGCGTCGGCGAGAGCCAGGACCGGGCCCGAATCGTCACCTGGGCCGTCCTCGGCACAACCGCCGTACTGCTCGGCTGGGGGTACGCCGAGGCCCGCCGCGTGCCACGCGTGCGCCGACTCGACGTGCAACTGCCCCGGCTTGGGCCCGGGTTGGACGGACTCCGCGTCGTCCTCATCACCGACACCCACTACGGCCCGCTCGATCGCACTCGCTGGTCGGCACGGGTATGCGAGACGGTGAACACTCTGGAAGCCGACCTGGTCTGCCACACCGGCGACATCGCGGACGGCACGGCCGAACGCCGTCGTGCCCAGGCCGCCCCACTCGGTACCGTGCGGGCCACCCGGGCCCGTGTATACGTCACCGGCAACCACGAGTACTACAGCGAGGCCCAGGGCTGGGTCGACCTGATGGACGAGCTGGGCTGGGAGCCGCTGCGCAACCGCCATCTGCTGCTCGAACGCGGAGGCGACACCCTCGTGGTCGCCGGCGTGGACGACGTCACCGCCGAGTCCTCCGGCCTGACAGGCCACCGCGCCCACCTCGCCGGAGCCTTGAACGGCGCCGACCCCGACCTACCCGTCCTGCTCCTGGCACACCAGCCCAAGTTCATCGACCGGGCGGCAGCCGCCGGCATCGACCTCCAACTCTCCGGCCACACCCACGGCGGCCAGATCTGGCCCTTCCACCACCTTGTCCGCATCGACCAGCCCGCCCTCGCCGGCCTCAGCCACCACGGCCCCCGCACCCTCCTCTACACCAGCCGCGGCACCGGCTTCTGGGGCCCGCCGTTCCGCGTCTTCGCCCCAAGCGAGATCACCCTGCTCGTGCTCCGCTCCCCGCACCTGCCCACCTCGATATAGCACTCGACGGGCCGACACGTCCGCTTGGCGCACTCCACGAGCCGAGGGATGCGGCGTCGACAGATGACCAGGCCCGTCTCGCTGAGGAAAAGATCCGGACCATTCCCGGGCCGACGGCTCCAACGAGCCATAGGCCGCGCTCTCGACGGCGAGTGCGAGCGGCTCGTGACGAACGGCGCCCTGCCTGCCGACCTGGTCACCCGCAGCCGACCTGGTCACCCGCATCCGCCAGGTCGCCGAGGCCGCACTCCGGCCGTGGACTCCGGTGTTCGCGCACGTCGACCTCGACGTGATCCGCTCGTGGTGGTCGTGGCGAAGCCTGCTGGCGATTCGCTGGCTGGTCGAGCACGGCTTCGACCCGGTTGCGCCGGGTCGTGAGGGCGACGCGTTGAGATCCCGGCGTGGCTCTCCCGGTGCCCGCTCAGAACAGTGCCAAACCCTCGCCGCTGGTGTCCGCGATGACTGGCCGGAACTGGGCAGGGAGGCCGTCCAAGCGGTCAGGACCGGCCGCGGCGGCCACGGCAGGGGCCGTCTCGGCCAACCAGACACCAAACCGCTCGGCGGCTTCGCGGTAGGGGACTCGAGCCAGGACACGGTGCTCGCCGGTGGGGCAGAAATCGACTGCGACGGTGAGCAGGCAGGAACGGGGCGCGTTCTGACTGCCGGTCCAGGACACGCGCAGGACACCGCAGGGCTGGCGCCCGCGGGAGGCGGGGTGGGTCGGGCGCAGCGATCGGCAGGCTATGTGGGCGGTCCATGCGGCGAGGTGCGGCAGGGGCAGGGTGGTGCGTGCGCGGCAGCCGGGGCAGCGGTGCCAGTGGCGGAGCCAGTCGTCGGCGTCGGTGTGGAAGAGGCGTGTGTAGCGGTTCGCCACGCGGATGTCGTTGCTGTACAGGTGGTCGGGGCGTTCCTGGGTGTTGCAGGACTGGCATACGGGGGCGCGGACGTAGCCGTGTTCGTGGCAGTGGTCGAGGACTGCGGCGGACGTGGTGCGGCAGACGGCGCACGCCCACCCGGCCACCCTGCGGGAGGTACCGGGCTTCCTGCTGAGCACCGAGTACAGCTGGCCTTCCAGCTCTGCGTTGTACGGGCGCGGTGAGTCGGCGGGGCCCTCGGGGCTCGTCGTCTGCCGACCGTCGGTGTCTCGGGCC
>NZ_JAEEAP010000689.1 GCF_016103465.1 Streptomyces sabulosicollis | reverse complement strand
CCAGACTACCCGCCGCCCCCGCGCCGCCCTCGCCATCAAGGGCGCCCAGCGCGCCCGCGCCCGTACCCGGTTCGTCCGCGTCGTCGCGCGCCAGCTCCACCAGATCGCCCCCGGGACCGTCCGCGTCGCCGTCGCGCCCCTGGTCGTCAACAGCCGCCCGCGCACGTGGGTCGAGCTGGTCGACGCCGACGGCCGCAGCGTGGGCACCAGCCGCGACCAGGCCGCCGCCGCTCACGGCCTGCTCTCCCGCGCGTTCCCGGAAGCCGACTGGGCCGTTCCCCGCGTGTACGACGCCCGGACCGGCGTCCTCGCCGTCGACCAGCTCGCCGCCCCGGCCGCCCTCGGCCTCGACACCGTCGAGGGGGCCGACCAGTGATCCGCCCCCAACTCTCCGCCGACGGCCGCGCCGTCCGCCTGCCGATCGCCGCCCGCGCCGAGAGCATCCTCGACGACCTCGCCCTCGCGTACGCCGAGGACCCCGACACCCTCGGCGCCCTGCTCGCCCAGCACGCCGAGAACGTGCGCGCCCTCGACCACGCGATCTACGGGCACGACGTGCCCGAGTACGAGCGCGCCATGCGGGCCGCCGCCGCCGACGGGAGCCGCGAGGCCCTGGTCGACGAGGTGCCGCTCGCCGCCGACCTCGACGACCTGCTCGACCCCGACACGGCGATCAGCCTCGCCGGCCGGATCACCAGGCTCGCCGCCCACATACGCCACCGCACCGCCCCGGAAGGAACCGCACGCCCGTGACCGTGACCACCCTCCCCACCGCGCTTACCGCGCCCGTCGAGCAGCCGCGCACAGCCGGGCCCCGCGACCTCGCGCCCGAGCAGGTAACGACCCTGCTCGCCCCGATCAACCCGTCGCGCGTGCAGAACCACCGCGGACAGTCGCACGTCGAGGCGTGGGACGTGCGCCGATGGCTGAACCGCGTGTTCGGTTTCGGCGGGTGGAGCGACGAAACCCTCGAACTCGCGTGCGTCGCACAGATCGAGGTGAGCCCCGGCCGCTGGACCGTCGTCTACCGCGCACAGGTGCGCCTCACGGTGCGCACGCCGGACGGCCGCACCCTGTCGTCGTGGGACGACGCCGCGTCCGGCGACGCCCCGAATCAGAAGGCCCTCGGCGACGCCCACGACATGGCGATGAAAACGGCCCTGTCGCAGGCGTTGAAGCGGTGCGCGACCAACCTCGGCGATCAGTTCGGCCTCAGCCTCTACAACGACGGGAGCCGCCGCCCGGTCGTGCAGTGGTCGGCCGTGCACACCGCGCCGAAGGACCCCGAGGCCGCCGCCGCCGAAGACGAGCCGGTGAAGCCCGAGCCGGCGCCCGAGGGCGCCGAGCAGGCCCCGGCCGAGGCCGAGCAGCAGCCGCGCCGCAGCAACCGCGCCGAGCCCGGCCCGTGGGAGCAGGCGCCCCCGCAGCAGCAGGAGCAGCAGGAGCAGCAGGCCGGGCCGTCCGTCGACTACGTCGCCAAGGCCAAGGCCGCCAAGACCGCCGCCACCGTACGCAAGCTGTACGACGCCGCCAAGGCCGAGGGCGCCCCGGCGCCCTACCTCGCCCAGCTCGCCGAGATCGGCGCCACCAAGCCGGGCGCCAAGAAGAAGGCCGCGCCGCGGAAGAAGGCCGAGCCCGCCCCGGCCGCGAGCACCAGCTCGCCCCCGCAGCAGCAGGAGACCCCGCAGCAGGCCGAAGAACACGTAATGGCCGTCGCCGAGGTGTTCGAGGCCGCCCGGGGCGCCGGCGTCACCGACCGCGCCGAGGTCGAGGCCCTGTTCGCCTCCCGGTTCGGCTGCAAGCCCACCGACGCCACCCTCGCCCAATTGCGCGAGATGCGCGACGACCTGATCGACGCCGCCCAGGAGACCGCCGCAGCATGAGCACCACGACCGAGACCCACGACCAGGACGCCGAGCAGCCCGTCGAGTCGCTGCGCGACCTCGCCGTCGAAGAGGCCGCCCTCGACCTGCTCGCCGCCAAGGTGGCCGCCGCCAAGAAGAACGTACGGGCCCGAATGCAAACGGCCCTTGACCGCGCCGCCAAGCGCGACGGCGTCGAGCGCGTCGCCGCAGAACTCCCCACCGGCCAGACCGTCGCCACGATCTCACTCCGTAAGGGCACCGTCGGCCCCGTCGTCACCGACCCCGAGGCGTTCGCCCGATGGGTCGCCCGTCGGTGGCCCGAGCAGCGCCAGGAGTTCACCGAGACCCGCGTCGTGCGCACCGTCAAGGAGTGGCGGGCCGCCGAGCTGGTCGCCGAAATGGCCGCCCTCGACCTGTCCCTCGACGGCAAGGGGACCCGCCCGGCCCTGTGGCCCGACCCGGACACGGGCGAGCTGGTCGAGGTGCCCGGCGTCCTGATCAAGCCGACCAGCGCCCGCACGCACTCTCTGACGTGGCGCAAGGACGGCAAGGAGGCGACCGCCGAGGCGTGGCGTACCGGCACCCTCGCCCGGCAGTTCGCTGCGATCACCGCCGGGCCCGAGAAGTGACCGCGCCGCGCGAGGACGGCCCGCCGCGCTGCGAGTACGGCAACCCGCAGTGCGGCGCCCGACCGGCCCGCCCATACCCGTGCGGCTGGAAGTGCGACGACCACCAACCCGCGCGCACCCACCGCCGCACGACCCCGTGATCGGCCCCGGGGCGAGGTGCCCCCGAACCCTCGCCCCGGGCGCCCCCCAGCACGACAGGAGACACCCCCCGATGAGGGCGTTTTACCGCGGATACAGCGCACAGACCGGCCGCCGGGCCGCCCAGGTGCGCCGCCTGCACATCATGCGCGAGGACGGGCCCATGCCCGGCCGACAGGGCGAATGCGGGATGCACGGCCACGACGTCACCCACAGCCCGACCGTCATCCTCGACCCGGCCCCCACGACCCCGCCCGCCGGCCTCGCCTGGTGCCCGAAGTGCGTCGGCCTCGCCGCCGCCCGTACCGGCCTGCTCGACCAGTGGGCCGCCCAGCTCGCCGCCGAGGCCGCCCGATGACCCTCGACGCGCAAGATTGGGTGTGGCAGCACTCCAAGACCCGCGGTAACGCGCGCCTGGTGATGCTCGCCGTCGCCGATGCGATCACTGGCCCCGACGCCCTAGCCAGCATGGGCACGGCCGAAGTCATGCGCCGGTTGAACGTCTCCCGCTCGACCGCCCGGGCCGCCGTCGACGCCGCCCTCGCCAGTGGCGAACTGGTCGAGGACGAGCCCGCCAAGGGCAGCCGCGCCACCCGCTACAAGATCCCCGGGGCCGTCAACTACACCCGCGCGCCCCGCGCTACCGGGCCGAAATCCGGCCCCATAGCCGAGAAGACGACCGGGCCGGAATCCGGCCCCCTACCGGCTACCGGGCCGAATCTCGGCCCCTCTACCGGGCCGGAGTCCGGTCCCCCCGCGGAGACCCCGGAGACCCCTTACCGGGCCGAATCTCGGCCCCTTTGGGGGCCGGAATCCGGCCCCCATCACTCACCCATAGAGGGATTGAGTGAAGGAGGGAACGAGCGGGCCCGCGACGCGGTCGCCGTGATCCCGGAGTTCGCGCGCCCCCTGGTCGACCAGATCACCGCCGCGGGCGTCCTGGTCGCGTGGAACCTCGCCCCGGCCGAGTGGTTCATGGTCGACGCCCTGGTGAAGCGGTCCGGCCTCGACATGCTCGCCACCGCCGCCGTGCAGGCCGCCGCCCGCAACCGCCGAGGCGTGTCGCACGCCCGGTACTTCCTGCGGGCGTGGCAGTCGCTACCGCCCGCCCCGGCCGCCGGGACCGTCC
>NZ_JAEEAP010000688.1 GCF_016103465.1 Streptomyces sabulosicollis | reverse complement strand
GGGCTACCCCTTACGATCCTCTGCGTGTCCAAACTGACCGACCTCCCGAAACGGATCCTGATCGGGCGGGCGCTGCGCAGCGACAAGCTGGGGGAGACCCTCCTCCCGAAGCGCATCGCGCTCCCCGTCTTCGCCTCCGACCCCCTGTCCTCCGTCGCGTACGCGCCGGGGCAGGTGATGATCATTCTGTCCGTGGCGGGTGCGTCGGCCTACCACTACAGCCCGTGGATCACGATCGCGATCATCGTGCTGATGTTCACGGTGGTCGCCTCGTACCGCCAGAACGTGCACGCGTACCCCAGCGGTGGTGGCGACTACGAGGTCGCCACCACCAACCTCGGCCCGAAGGCGGGGCTGACCGTCGCCAGCGCCCTGCTGGTCGACTACGTCCTCACGGTCGCGGTGTCGATCTCCTCCGGTGTGGAGAACCTCGGCTCGGCCGTCCCCTTCTTCGTCGAGAACAAGACGCTCTGCGCGGTCGGCATCATCCTGCTGCTGACGCTCATGAACCTGCGGGGCGTACGGGAGTCGGGCAAGCTCTTCGCGGTCCCCACCTATGTCTTCGTGGGCGGCGTCTTCGCGATGATCCTCTGGGGCGCCTACCGCGGGCTGGTCCTGGGCGACGACATGAAGGCCCCCACCGCGGGCTACGAGGTGCACGCCGAGCAGACCGGGCTGGCCGGTTTCGCGCTGATCTTCCTGCTGCTGCGCGCGTTCTCCGACGGCTGCGCCGCCCTGACCGGCGTCGAGGCGATCAGCAATGGCGTGCCCGCCTTCCGCAAGCCCAAGAGCCGTAACGCGGCGACGACGCTGGCGTTGATGGGCGGCCTCGCCGTGACCATGTTCGTCGGCATCATCACCCTCGCCCTGGCCACCGACGTCAAGATGGCCGAGAACCCCGCGCACGACCTGCTGAAGAACGGGGCACCGCTGGGCGCCGACTACACCCAGAACCCGGTGATCTCGCAGGTGGCGGCCGCGGTCTTCGGCGACGGCTCATTCTTCTTCGTGGTGCTGGCCGGGGCCACCGCGCTGGTGCTGTTCCTGGCCGCCAACACCGCGTACAACGGCTTCCCGCTGCTCGGCTCGATCCTGGCCCAGGACCGCTACCTGCCCCGCCAGTTGCACACCCGCGGCGACCGGCTCGCCTTCTCCAACGGCATCGTGCTGCTGGCCTCGGCCGCCGCGGTCCTGGTCTACCTCTACGGGGCCGACTCCACCCGGCTGATCCAGCTCTACATCGTCGGTGTCTTCGTCTCGTTCACCCTCAGCCAGACCGGCATGGTGCGGCACTGGAACCGCCATCTGGCCACCGAGCGGGACCCGAACGCCCGCCGCCGCATGATCCGCGCCCGCGCGATCAACGCCTTCGGGGCCTTCTTCACCGGCCTGGTGCTGGTCGTGGTGCTGCTGACGAAGTTCACCCACGGCGCCTGGGTCGCCCTGCTCGGCATGGTCATCTTCTACGTCACCATGACGGCCATCAGGCGCCACTACGACGGCGTCTCCGAGGAGCTCGCGGCGGCCACCGAACAGCTCGACGAAGAGGAGGTGCGCCCCTCCCGGGTGCACTCCATCGTCCTGGTCTCCAAGGTCCACAAGCCGACGCTGCGCGCCCTGGCCTACGCCAAGCTGATGCGCTCCCACCGGCTGGAGGCGCTGAGCATCAACGTGGACCCGACCGAGACCAAGGCGCTGCAGACGGTGTGGAGCGAGCGCGGCATAGACGTGCCGCTCAAGATCCTCGACTCGCCCTACCGCGAGATCACCCGGCCGGTCATCGACTACGTCAAGAGCCTGCGCCGGGAGAGCCCGCGCGATGTGGTCTCCGTCTTCATCCCCGAGTACGTGGTCGGCCACTGGTACGAGCATCTGCTGCACAACCAGAGCGCGCTGCGGCTCAAGGGGCGGCTGCTGTTCACCCCGGGCGTCATGGTGACCTCCGTGCCGTGGCAGCTGGACTCCTCCGAGCTGGCCCGCAAGCGGGCCCGCAAGCGGGCCGAGTGGAACGCGCCGGGTGCGGTGCGGCGCGGCCCGGTGATCCCGCCCAAGCGGGAGAAGGGCGAGAAGGGGCCGAAGGGCGAGAAGCCGGGGGTCACCTCGCAGGCGGGCCGCTAGGGTCTGTTGCGAAAGTGCTAGGCCCACGGGTCCACGGCCCGGGGGTGACGGGGTGGGGTTCCGGTGCGACGTAGACTGGTGGGCTGTTGTCCCACCGCGCCCCCTCACCCCTTCTGGAGCCTGAGCCCGCCATGCAAAGTGAACCCAAGGCATCGCTGGTCGGCGAGGAGTACGAGGTCGAGGTCGGCCCGGTGGCGCACGGCGGCCACTGCATCGCCCGGACCGCCGAGGGCCAGGTGCTGTTCGTCCGGCACGCGCTGCCCGGTGAGCGGGTCGTGGCCCGGGTCACCGAGGGCGAGGAGGGGGCGCGCTTCCTGCGCGCCGACGCGGTGCTGGTGCTGGACGCCTCCAAGGACCGGGTCGAGGCGCCGTGCCCGTTCGCGGGGCCCGGCAGGTGCGGCGGCTGCGACTGGCAGCACGCCGCCCCCGGTGCCCAGCGCCGGCTCAAGGCCGAGGTGATCACCGAGCAGCTGGCCCGGCTGGCGGGCCTCACCCCCGAGGAGGCGGGCTGGGACGGCACGGTCGAGCCCGCGCCCGGCGACAAGGTGGCCCGCGGCGAGGTCCCGGCCTGGCGCACCCGGGTGCAGTACGCGGTGGACGAGCAGGGCCGGCCCGGGCTGCGCCGCCACCGTTCGCACGAGGTCGAGCCGATCGACCACTGTCTGATCGCCGCCCCCGGCGTCACCGAGCTCGGCGTCGAGAAGCGGGAATGGCCCCAGATCGCGACCGTGGAGGCCATCGCCGCCACCGGCTCCTCCGACCGGCAGGTGGTCCTCACCCCGCGTCCCGGCGGCCGGCTGCCGATCGTGGAGCTGGACCGGCCGGTCTCGGTGCTGCGGGTCAGCGAGTCCCGCGGCCGCGAGCGGACCCGTCTGGTGCACCGCGTCCACGGCCGCCCCTTCGTCCGCGAGCGCGCGGCGGGCCGCACCTGGCGGGTCGGCGAGGGCGGCTTCTGGCAGGTCCACTCCAAGGCGGCGGATGTCCTGGTCGAGGCCGTGATGCAGGGCCTGATGCCCCGTAAGGGCGAGATGGCCCTCGATCTGTACTGCGGCGTCGGCCTCTTCGCCGGCGCGATCGCCGAGCGGGTGGGCGAGCGGGGCGCGGTGCTCGGCATCGAGTCGAGCAAGCGCGCCGTCGAGGACGCCCGGCACAACCTCCAGGACCTGGAGCGCGTCCGCGTCGAGCACGGCAAGGTCGAGCAGGTGCTGCCCCGCACCGGAATCACCGAGGCCGACCTGATCGTCCTGGACCCGCCCCGCGCGGGCGCGGGCAAGGAGACGGTCACCCGCCTCGCCGCCCTGGGCGCGCGCCGCATCGCCTATGTCGCCTGCGACCCGGCGGCCCTCGCCCGCGACCTCAAGTACTTCCGCCAGGCGGGCTACGCCCCGCGCCGCACCCGCGCCTTCGACCTCTTCCCGGTGACCCACCACGTGGAGTGCGTGGCGGTGCTGGAGCCGGTGCGCGAGGAGCGCTGAGGCGGGGGGCTCCGGCCCCGCGCGACCGGCGGCGTCAGGCAGGCGGCGTCAGGCGATCCCCGGCGTCAGGCGACCGGCGGCGTCAGGCGACCGGCGGGGTCAGGTGACCTCCGGCGTCAGGTGACCTCCGGCGTCAGGCGGGCGGGGCCGTGGCCACGCCCTGTCTCCTATAC
>NZ_JAEEAP010000687.1 GCF_016103465.1 Streptomyces sabulosicollis | reverse complement strand
GGGTTTGCTTGTTGTTGAATGTCACGCCCACCACCCAGATCTCCACTCGACTAGTCGTCGGCAGCGTCAGAGGTGTATAAGAGACAGCCCCGGACCTTGGGGTCCGGGGGCGGAGCCCCCGCCACGCGGCGGAGCGGCATAAAGAGCCGCCGGACACCCCGTAGCGGCCGGGGCCCGGACCGCGAGACCATGGACCCGGGCCCTGGGTGGCCCGGGTCCTGGCGAAGGGGCGTCGGGACCGCCGTGAGGAGGTCGGGGATGCCCGGTTCCGCGAAGGCGATGACGGTGGCCACGGTGGGGGGTCTGGTGCTGGTGACGGCCTACACCGTGGCTCTGGGGAGCAACGGCTGGCTCTGGTTCAGCTGGGTGGTGCTCGGACTGCTGACCGTGGGGGTCGTGGTGGCCAGGGGCTGATCCCTACCGGGCGGAGGACCCCTTCGGAGCGGATCCCGGGGGCCTGCCCAGCAGCCACCGCCATAACGCCGCCCACCACGGGACGCGCCCGGGGGCCGCCGCCTGGGGCTCCTCGGCGCCGGACCGGACGGGGGCCGACGCCTCCTCGGGCGTCGAGGGCATCCGGGGCGGAGCGGGCAGGAGGGCCTCGACGGGGAGGTCCATGACGTCCGGCTCGGGGCGGCGGGGCATGAACTCCACCGGCAGCGCCACGAGATGGCGGGAGATCCAGGACGAGCGCCAGGCCAGCTCGGACTCGTCCACGGCCAGCCGCAGATCGGGCAGGCGCAGCAGCAGGGTGTCGATGGCGGTGTCGGTGATGGCGCGGCCGATGTCCTGCCCCGGGCATTCATGGGGTCCGCCGCTGAAGGCGAGATGGGACCGGTTGCCGTACATGGGCGCCGCGATGTCGGGGCGGATGGCCGGGTCGACGTTCCCGGCGGCCAGCCCCAGCAGCAGCATGTCCCCGGCCATGATCCGCTGACCGCCCAGCTCGGTGTCCCCGGTGGCCCAGCGGCCGGGGACGACCGTGAGCGGGGGCTCGTTCCACAGCACATGCTCGATGGCGTCCGGCAGGGTCATGTGGCCACCGGCCAGGGACGCGCGGAAGCGCGGGTCGGTGAGCACCATGCGCAGCGTGTTGGCCATCAGATTGGTGGTGGTCTCGTTGCCGGTGAGCAGCACCAGCCGCAGATGCTGGACCACCTCCTCCTCGGTGAGCCCGGAGGGGTGGGCCAGCAGCCAGGACGCCAGGTCCTCGCCGGGGTCCTCGCGCTTGCGGTCCACCAGGCCCTTGAGGGCGTCGGTGACGTACGCGTCGCTGCGCAGGGCCGTCTCGGTGCCCTTCATCAGGTCCCGGGTGGCCTCGACCAGCCGCGGGCCGTACTCGTCGGGCATGCCCAGCAGTTGGGTGAGGACGAGCATGGGCAGCTGCTGGGCGAAGGCGGTGACCATGTCCGCGCAGCCGTCGACGCAGAAGTCGTTCACCAGCTGATGGGTGAAGCGGGTGACGTGGCGACGGATCCCGCGGCGGTCGAATCGCCCCATGGACTCGGTGAGCGCGGCCCGCAGCCGCTCGTGCTCGTCGCCGTCGGCGAAGGTGCACATGGGCTGCCAGCCGACCACGGGCAGCAGGGGCGAGTCGGCGGCGATCCTCCCGTCCTTCCAGGCGTGCCAGTGGCGGGAGTCGCGGGAGAAGCGGGAGGGGGTGCGGGAGACCTCCAGGTTCTCGCGGTAGCCCAGCAGCAGCCAGGCCGGTATGCCACCGTCGAGCACGATCGGGGCCACCGGGCCGTGCTCGGCGCGCAGCCGCTCGTACAGCCCCATCGGGTCCTTCTCGTTCTCGGGCCCGAGGAGGTCCACCAGACCGCCGTCGGAGAGCGCGGTGTGGACGGGGCACCGGGTGGGCGGCAGGTCGGCGGGCCCGGTGCCGGGGTCGTCGGGATGAGGAGTCACGGTGTCTCCGGGGTCACGGTGTGGAGGGATTGCAGATGGCGCACCAGGGCGAGGAGGGTGTCGCGGCTGGAGGACCGGTCGCGGGCATCGCAGTCGATCATCGGTACGGAGTCGGGCAGGTCCATGGCCGCGCGCAGCTCGGCCATGGGGTGGACGGGCGCCTCGGGGAACGCGTTGACCGCGACCACGAAGGGCACCCCGCGCTCCTCGAGCCGCCCGACCGCGTCGAAGCTGACCTCCAGACGGCGGGTGTCGATCAGGACCACGGCGCCCAGGGCGCCCTCGAAGAGTCCGTTCCACAGGAACCAGAACCGCTCCTGGCCGGGGGTGCCGAACAGATAGAGCACCAGCCGTTCGTTGAGGCTGATCCGGCCGAAGTCCATCGCGACGGTGGTCTCGGTCTTGCGCTCGATCCCGGCGATGTCGTCGACGCCGACCCCGGCCTGGGTCATGGTCTCCTCGGTGGTCAGCGGGCGGATCTCGCTCACCGAGCCGACCATGGTCGTCTTGCCGACGCCGAAACCGCCGACGATCACCACCTTGACGGCGGCGGCCGCGGAGGCCGGGAGGGTGTCCTCGCTGCGCGGCCCGGAGATTTTTTCAGAAATTCTGTAGTCCATGCATCACCGCCTGCAGCAGTTCGGGGTCGGGCAGCACGGCGGCCGGGACCGGCGCCCTGACCTCCACCCGGTCCTCCCGCAGCAGCCCCGCGAGGATCACGGTGACGGTGGAGACGGGCAGGACCAGATACGCGGAGATCTCCGCCACCGAGAGCGGGAACTGGCACATCCTCAGCACGGCGGCGGCCTCCGGGGCCAGCCCCGGCTCCGGTTCCGCGCGCGCCACGATGAGGCTGACGAGCTCGATGGGCCGGTGCCGGGGTTCCTGCGGGGCGCGGCCGCGGCTGACCGTGTAGAGCCGCTCGGGGCCGCCCTCGTCCCACGGCTTGCCGGGCTCGCTCATGTCACCCGTCCGTCGACCCGCGGCGGGCTGCTGAGGTGCTCCCCGAGCCGGGCGACCAGGTCTCTCATGCACTGGCCCATCAGCCCGGCGTCCACGCTGTCCTCGGCGAGCACCGCCAGGTACGAGCTGGTACCGGCCGCCATCAGATAGAAGAACCCGCCGTCGACCTCGATGACGACCAGCCGCATCCGCCCGTCCCCGTCGGGGAATTCGGCGGCGATCGCGCCGGAGAGGCTCTGCAGCCCGGCGCAGGCGGCGGCCAGGCGGTCGGCGGTGTCCTTGTCCGTCCCGACCTGGGCCATGCACAGGCCGTCCGAGGACAGCAGGACCACGTGGCGGGTCTCCGGAACGCTGGACGCCAGGTCCCGGAGCATCCAGTCCATGTTGAACCGCGGTTGCGTCACTTGCCTACTCATCCTTGTCCGACGTGTTCGGGGTGTTCGGGGTGGCCGAGTCGTCCGGGGTGGTCGAGCTGTCCGGGTGGTGGGGGGACTTGCTGGGGTCCGGCGCGTCCGTGGCGGCGTCCGCCGCCGGGATCGGCTCGCCGTTGAGCCCCTTGGTGAAGGCGTCCAGCCAGATCCCCGGCTGTACGGGCTGCCGGGCCGGTTCGCGGGACGCGGCGGGCGCCGCCGGAGGCGCGGAGTCGGCCCGGAAGGACGAGGGGGCCGGGGCGACCATGGGCATCCGGCGGCGGCGCTGCGGGAGCCCGGCGCCGTTCTGCCGGAAGCCGGGGCCGGGGCGGCCCTGCGCGACCGGGCCGGTGCGGGTGGGCGACGGCAGCGGGGTGGCCCGCTTGATGGGCTGTCTCTCATACACATCT
>NZ_JAEEAP010000686.1 GCF_016103465.1 Streptomyces sabulosicollis | reverse complement strand
GAGGAGGGTGGGGATCGGGGGAAACGAGGTCGGGGTCAGGTCCGGTCGGCGCGCGGCCCGCGCGGCCCGAGCGGACCGATGCGGTAGAGCACCTCGGGCTCGTGCGCACCGTCGGGGAACAGCCCGCCGTGGAAGAGCACCTCACGCTCGAGCGGCGCTTCGTGCCGTTCGGCGAACGAGGTGAACAGCCGGTTCGAGGCGGTGTTGTCCGGGGTGATCGTCGTCTCGATGCCGCGGACGCCCATCGTGGCGACCCGCTTGACCAGCCCGTCCAGCAGGGTGGCGGCCAGTCCGCGGCCACGCCAGGCGTGATCGACGGCGACCTGCCAGACGACCAGGGTCTCGGGGCGCTCCGGGCGGACGTAACCGGTGATGAAGCCGACCGGTCCGCCGTCGGCGTCGCGCGCCACTACGGATGTGGCGGCGAAGTCGCGGCACCACAGGAGGTAGCTGTAGGAGGAGTTGAGGTCCAGGGCCTTGGAGTCACGGGCGATTCGCCAGATCGCGGCTCCGTCCTCGACGCGCGGTGTGTCGAGGGTCAGGCCCTCCGGCAAATCCAATTCGCTACGGACAAGGTCTGCTTGTGCGGCGGTCATGCAAATTCAATTTACCCAGCAGAATCAGAAAATGCATCGTGGTGGGGGGTTACGCGGAGGGGGGTCGATGTGTTATCACGCGGGAGCGCGCGTGCGCGCGGCCGCTGGCCGAAAGGCGGTGATTTATGGGGGAGTTACTGGGGCAGAGCGGACCGCGTGTGGGGTCCGTCACATGTGTGTAACCAGCCGGTGACCCGCTTGAATTTCGGTGACAGGATCCCGTGAAAAATTTCTGTGTTTAGGAATCACAAAAGCGGGCAGACGAATGTGGAAGCAGTAGCGGAAAAACGCGGGGAATTTCTGGCCAAGCTGCCATGAATTCAATCTCCCACGGTGAACTGAGGGAAGTCTCCCCGCACCGCGAAGGCCCCGGAGGCGCCGTTGCCCGAGGCCGCGTACGCGTCCCGGCCGGTGTCCCGGTCGCCCTCGGCGTGGTTGTACTGCCCCGCGAAGACGTACCGGCCCGCGGGCACGGTCGCGCCCTTCCGGAGCGTCCAGCGGTAGACCAGCACACCGTCCTCGGTCCGGGTGGCGGTGGTCACATCGCCGGTCGGCAGCGAGCTCCAGGACCCGGTGGACCGCACACCCCCGGTGTCCGCCACCCGCAGCTCCACCGTCAGCGACGTCAGCGGCCTGCCGATGGTGAGCGTGATGTCGCTCTGCGCCCAGTACGGATTGGAATGGGCGTTGATCGCGCCCTCGGACCGCACGGTCGGTTCGGCGAGGTGGTTTGGACCGGCCGCGGTGGGATAGGCGCTCGGCGTGTGCCGCTCAGCATCATCCTGCGACCCGGTGTCCGGCTCGTGCCCGGGGCGCCGGTCCGCGCCCGCGCCCGCCGGGGGCGCGGCGGGCTCGCTCGAGGTGCGCACCGTCTGCGGCCGCTCGGCACCGTCCGTGGCCACCACCGCGATCCCCGTCGCGGCCACCGCCGTGGCCAGTCCCGCGACCGGGCCCACCACCCGGGTCCAGCGCGGGCCCGTCCGCGGGGCGCGGCGCCGGTCGTCGGCCGCCATGCCCGCCGTGACCCGGGCCAGCATCCGGATCCGGTCCGGCTCGTGGGAGGCGGCGGCCGCGCGCAGCTCGGCGACGACATCGCGGCCCTCGGAGCGCTCGCGATGCTCGATCATCAACTGCCCCCTCCTGCGTGTCCGGCGTGGCCTATGTGACCGGAGTGGCGAGCTGGTCCGGTGTGGCCGGTGTGGCCCGTGTTCCCAGAGCGGAGCGTTCGTACCGTCCGTTCCGTCCGGCCTCCGGTCTCCCGCCCCGTCCGTTCGGCCTCCGCCGCCGCGGGCAGTTCGTCCTCGCCGTCCGCGGGGCCGAGCAGCCGCTCCAGCTCGGCGATGCCACGTGAGGTCTGGCTCTTGACCGTGCCCACCGAAATGCCCAGCGTGCGGGCCGTCTCCCGCTCGGAGAGGTCGAAGGCGTGCCGCAGCACCACACACGCGCGCTTGCGGAACGGCAGCCGGACCAGCGCGGCCTGCACATCCACCACGGCGGACACGTCCGGGTCGTCCACGCGGTCGGAGCGCTGCGAGGAGAAGAGCGCCACGCGGCGCCGCTCGCGCACCAGACTGCGGATCCGGGAACGGGCCAGGTTGGCGACCACGCCCCGGGCGTACGCCGCCGGATGGTCGGCGGCCCGCACCCGGTCCCACTGGTGCCAGACCGCCACCAGCGCGTCGGCCGCCAGGTCGTCCGCCCCGTCGGAGCTGCCGAGCAGCAGATGGGCGAGGCGGGCCAGCTCGGCGTGGTGCCGCTCGAAGAAGTCCCGGAACTCGGCTTGTGGATCGGCAGGTAAGGCGTCGGCCGGTGAGGCGTCGGCGGGTAAGCCGTCGGCCGAGTCATCGGCGGGAGCGCTCACGAGGACCTCCTCACTGCCGCTCGTCCGGTGGGTTGCGTGAGCGTAGCAGCGCTGTGCGTGTTGTTCGAGTGGCGCCGTTCCCGCTGAGGGGAATTGGCCGGTCAACGCCCTGCCCCGGTCTCGTACAGTGCGTTGCATGAGGGATAGCGCGGTGCTCCACATCAAGGGCCGGGTCCTGGTCGGACCGGACACCGGCGACGCTGCCGGGGACGTACGGGACGAGCTGTGGGTGGTCGACGGCAGGATCACCTTCGAGCGGCCGGCCGGGGCCAGGGACATCCGGCTGGTCGAGGGCTGGGTGCTGCCCGGACTCGTCGACGCCCACTGCCACGTCGGACTCGACGCCCATGGGGCGGTGGACGACTCGACGAGCGAGAAGCAGGCGCTGACCGACCGGGACGCCGGGGCGCTGCTGCTGCGGGACGCCGGATCACCGGCCGACACCCGCTGGATCGACGACCGCGAGGACCTGCCCCGCATCATCCGGGCCGGTCGCCATATCGCCCGCACCAAGCGCTACATCCGCAACTACGCGCACGAGATCGAGCCCGAGGACCTGGTCGCCTATGTGGGCGCGGAGGCGCGGCGCGGCGACGGCTGGGTCAAGCTGGTCGGCGACTGGATCGACCGGGAGACCGGCGACCTGGGGTCCTGCTGGCCGCGCGGCGCGGTCGAGGAGGCCATCGCGGAGGCGCACCGGCTGGGCGCGCGGGTCACGGCGCACTGCTTCGCCGAGGAGAGCCTCGCCCCGCTGGTCGAGGCGGGGATCGACTGCGTCGAGCACGCCACCGGGCTCACCGAGGAGACCATCCCGCTGTTCGCCGAGCGCGGCGTGGCGATCGTCCCGACCCTGGTCAACATCGCCACCTTCCCCCGGCTGGCGCTGGGCGGTGAGGCGAAGTTCCCGCGCTGGGCCGACCATATGCGGCGGCTGCACGCGCGCCGCTACGAGACCGTGCGGGCGGCCTACGACGCGGGCATCCCCATCTACACCGGCACCGACGCGGGTGGCGGGCTCGCCCACGGGCTGGTCGGGCAGGAGGTCGCCGAGCTGGTGAAGGCGGGCATCCCGGCGCGGGACGCGCTCTCGGCGGCGACCTGGGGAGCGCGGGCCTGGCTCGGGCGGCCGGGGCTCACCGAGGGCGCCTCCGCCGACCTCGTCGTCTACGACGCGGATCCGCGCGCCGATGTGCGGGTGCTGACGACGCCGCGGCGGGTGGTGCTGCGGGGACGGGTGGTCGGCTGACGCGGCGCGGGCGTGACGCCGGACGGGGACGGGTGGTCGGCTGACGCGGCGCGGGCGTGACGCCGGACGGGGACGGGTGGTCGGCTGACG
>NZ_JAEEAP010000685.1 GCF_016103465.1 Streptomyces sabulosicollis | reverse complement strand
CGCCCGTAGAATCGAAGCACTGTGTCCGAGAAGCCCACCACCCCCGATTCCCGTGCGGAACGCGCGCTGCCCGCTCCCCGCGACCGCGGCGAGCCAATGTTCCCCGGCGGTCCCGCGGCCGATCCGGCGGGCTCGCACCACGAGCGCCGCATCCGCTCCTTCCGCCCCCGCCGCGGCCGGGTGACCCCGGGCCAGGGCGAGGCGCTGCGCCGCCTGTGGCCGCAGTGGGGCCTGGACATCGACGGGCTGAGCCGTATCGACCTCGGTGAGTTGTTCGCCACAGAGGCGGGCCCGCGCCCGGACCTCCCCGTCGTCCTGGAGATCGGCTTCGGCATGGGTGAGGCCACCGCGCAGATGGCCGCCGCCGACCCCGGCACGGGCATCCTCGCCGCCGACGTCCACACCCCCGGCCAGGGCAATCTGCTCGCGCTCGCGGAGCGGAACGGCCTGGACAACATCCGGGTCGCCAACGGCGACGCGATCATCCTGCTCCGCGAGATGCTGGCCCCCGCCTCGCTCTCCGGGCTGCGGGTCTTCTTCCCCGATCCCTGGCCCAAGAAGCGGCACCACAAGCGCCGCCTCATCCAGCCCGAGTTCATCGAGCTCGCCGCCACCCGGCTGAAGCCCGGTGCGCTACTGCACTGCGCGACCGACTGGGAGCCGTACGCGGAGCAGATGCTGGAGGTTCTCTCCGCGAGCCCCGCCTTCGACAACTCCCAGCCCGACGGCGGCTACACCCCGCGCCCGGACTTCCGCCCGCTCACCAAGTTCGAGGGCCAGGGGCTGGACAAGGGGCACCTCGTCCATGACCTGATCTTCCGCCGCAACGACACATAACGACCCCAAGGGGATGGGCATAACCCCTGAGTCCCCCTCCCCCTTTCGTTAGGGTCGGTTGAGTGCATCAGTCCCCGCGCCCGCAAGAGCCGCCCGAACCACGACCGGCCACGCCGCCGTACGAGGCGCCGCAAGGAGCACGGCACGAGGCACCACACGGCGAGCCGCACGGGACTCCGCAGGACGCACCGCCGGACACACCGCACGGCGCACCGTACGAGGCGGCGCACGGAGCCACTCCACACGACGCCCCGCACGGAGCCACTCCACACGACGCCGCGCGGGGGGCCGCTCCATACGACGCACCGTACGAGGCGACGCAAGCGACGCATACGTCACAGGCGGCACAGGCGGCACAGACGCCCCCCGGCGGGGCCCCGTACGCCGCGCCGTACAGCGCTCCATACGGGGACCGGCACCCGTGGTTGGACACCGGCGCCGCACCGGCAGGCTGGCCGCGACCGCCCCGCCAGCGGCTGTGGGGCCCGGACGGCCGCCTCGCCCGGGTCTGGCACAACAAGGCGCTGCGGGCCACCGCGCTCACCGGTCTGCTCTCGCTCTCCGGCCTGATCATCCTGGCGCTGGTGCGCGAGCAGACGGGCACCAAGGGCTTCCTGGTGGGGCTCGGCCTCGCCGTCCTCCCCGTGCCGCTGATCATCGCGGTCTTCCGGTGGCTGGACCGGGTGGACCCCAAGCCCTGGCGAAACCTTTTGTTCGCCTTCGCCTGGGGGGCGTGCGCGGCGACACTGGTCGCGCTGATAGCGAACGGCTTCGCCACCGAATGGCTCATGACCACCGTGGACTCCTCGTCCCCGACCGGCCAGGCCGATGCCGACACCTGGGGCGCCACCTTCGTCGCGCCGTTCGTGGAGGAGAGCGCCAAGGCGGCCGCCGTCCTGCTGCTCTTCCTCTTCCGCCGCCGTGACTTCAACGGAATGGTCGACGGAGTCGTCGTCGCCGGAATCACCGCCACCGGTTTCGCCTTCACCGAGAACATCCTCTATCTCGGCTCGGCCTTCGTCAGCGACCAGACGCTCGGCTACTCCGGCATCCGGTCCACCACGGCCGCGACCTTCTTCATCCGCGCCGTGATGTCCCCCTTCGCGCACCCCCTCTTCACCTCGATGACGGGCGTGGGCTTCGGCATAGCCGCCGCGGCGGCGCGGCACCAGCGCGTCCGTCGCGTCCTCATACCGCTCGCGATGCTGCTGACCGCGATGGTCCTGCACGGCGTATGGAACGGCTCGGCGACCCTCGGCGGCTACGGCTTCCTCATCGTCTACGCCCTGTTCATGGTCCCGGTGTTCGGGCTGCTGACCTGGCTCACGATCTGGTCCCGCACCAAGGAGCTGCGCGCGATACGGGAGCAGCTCACCGCCTACCAGGCGGCCGGGTGGCTCACCCCGCCCGAGCCGCTCGCACTGTCCTCGATGCGCGCCCGGGGCATCGCCCGCGACCTCGCCCGCCGCACCCACGGCGCGGTGGCAGCCCGTACGGTCGGCGAGTACACCGCCTTCGCGACCTCGCTGGCCCTTCTGCGGCGGCGTGCGTACCGCGGTACGGCGGGGCCGGACTTCACCGCGCGCGAGAAGGAACTGCTGGACCGTCTGTGGGAGCGGCGGGAGACCGCCCAGCCAGCCCTGGCCCACGCGGCGCTTTCGGTGCCGCTCCCCCGGCCCCGCCGCGTATCCCGGCCGGCCCCGGGCACCATGCCCGCACCGTTCTGGCCCGCGGGGCCGTACGGCGGCGGGTACGCGTACGGCTACGGAAGCGGTCAGGGTTACGGCTACGGCTACGGAAGCCCCGCATCCGGCTTCGGCTATGGCTACGGCACCCCGGGCCACGACAACCCCGGCTCCGGCAGCCCCGGGCCCGGGCCCGGCACCGGCACCGGCACCCAGGCCCAGTACGGGCCCCACCCCACCTACGCGCCGTGGGGCGCCCCTCCCCCGCACAACCAGCAGCCGCCGGGAACGCCGCAACCACCGCAGAGCCCACAGCCACCGCGGAGCCCCCAACCACCGCGGAGCCCACAGCCGCCCGCGAACGCGGCGACGCCCCACACCTCCGCCGTGCCGTACGGATCCGGCGGTCCTGAAAGTCGTCTGTAACCTCCCGCCCCTTTCGGACGTGTTCCTACATAGAAGCGGGGAGCATGCGGGGGCGCGGGGGATTCATGTCAGAACCAACACCTTCATCCACACCATCCGATTTCGACCAGTTCTATACGGTTACGGCGAAGCGACTCGTGGCCGCGGTCTATGCGGCGACGGGCGATCTCGCCGAGGCCGAGGACGCGGTGCAGGAGGCGTACGCCCGGGCGTGGCAGCGGTGGGACCGGCTGACCGCCGAGGGCGACCCCACGCCGTGGGTGCGCACCGTCGCCCTGCGCCTCGCCGTCAGCTCGTGGCGCCGCGCGCGTAACCGCATGCGGGCCCACTTCCGCCATGGCCCGCCCCCTGATCTCCCCGATCTCGCCCCGGACCGGGTGGCGCTGGTCCATGCCCTGCGCGGGCTGAAGCCCGAGCAGCGTACGGCCGTGGTCCTGCACCACCTTCTCGATCTGCCCATCGAGCAGGTGGCCCGGGAGACGGGCGTCTCCCCCGGCGCCGTGCGCACCCGGCTGAGCCGTGCCCGCAAGGCCCTCGGCTCCCATCTGACCGACACCGAAGCCGATCCCGCCCCCAAGACACCGTCACCGGCACCGTCGCCCTCACCCGCACCGACCTCCCACCCGCCCGTCTGCCACCCGAAGGAGGTGCCCTCCCATGGCTGACCTGGACGAGCGCCTGCGCGATATCGCTCGGGACGTCGAGCCCTCCATACGTCTGGCGGACCCGGAAGCCGTGCGTGCGCGAGGCCGTCGGCGCCGCGCACGGCAGCGCACCGTGCTGTCTCTTATACACCTCTCCGAGCCCACGAGACACTCGCTAAACTCGTATGCCGTCTTCTGCTTGAAAAAAAAAAATATCAACGAAAATGCGCC
>NZ_JAEEAP010000684.1 GCF_016103465.1 Streptomyces sabulosicollis | reverse complement strand
CAGTCTTCCACGAGGATCACCCCTTCCCTCCTGACCTTGATCACCAAGGCCAAGAATCAGATGAAGATCCGCAAATGGGTCAGTATTGACACGCCGTCAAAGGGTCAGAGTTCGACCGACGCCGAGAGCGCGTCATCTCCGCCGGGCAGGACCTCCAGGTGTCGCCCGAGCCGCTTCGCGAGCGACGGGCCGACTCGCAGGAGCCGCTTCTGATGGGACTTCGGTGTGTCGAAGACCAAGGCGCCGTTGGCCTCGGCCAGGTTCTCATCGACCAGGACGAAGCCGCCAGGCACATCGATGTCCACGCGCCGGAGGGCGAACGCCTCGCCGACGCGCAGTCCCGCGTATGCGAGGAGCGCGATCAACAAGTCATGCGGCTTGTCGGCACTCCGTACGATCCGGGAGGCTTCGAGCGGCGTGAGGATGTGCGGCTCGGTCTGCGGCATCCGAGGCAGCTTCACGCCCCGGCACGGCGTCTGCGGGATCATGTCGTTGTCGACAGCCGCCCGCATGATCTGCGACAGGACCCGGTACGCCTGGCGGATACGTGAAGCGCTGAGCCCCTTGGTCTTCATCGCGCCGACCCACTCAGCGATCGTGATCGGCCGGAGGGTCGACAGTTCGCGGTCCCCGAGCGCGGGATTGATCAGCGAGTTGATCAGCGACCGGTACGAAGCCTGGGTCTTGTGCTTGAGCTGCGGCGAGACGGCAGCGAGCCAGCGGGCAGCCCAGTCGCGTACGGTCGTCTGGCCCTCGGCCGGATCGAGCCAGCGATCCTCTTCGATCTCGATGCGCTTCCGCATTAGCCAGCGATCAGCGTCCGTCGACGTCGCGAAGGTGCGATCCGCCGGACGCAGGACACCGTCAGGCCCCGGATACCGAGCCTGGAACCGGCCGGAGGGCAGCTTGCGGACTCGTCCGAAATTCCGGCGGGACTTGCGTTTGCCAGCCATCAGGCAGCCCTCCTGAGCCCTGTAGACCGCAGGGTGATCGGTTCCACGGTGTTATCGCCCACGAACGCTTCGACGGCGCTTTCAGGGATGCGGACGTGCCGACCGACCTTGACGAAGGTGATCCGGCGTTCCTCGATGAGGCGGCGGGGGAAACGGACGCCCGTACCAAGCCGCTCCGCGACCTCGTACACGGTGAGGAGTCGGTCCATGGTCACCACTCCCCCTCGCTCGCCAGTGCGTCACGAGCTGTCTCGCGGTTCAGTTGCAGGCCCCGGCGGATGGTGGTGGCGAGGGCGGATTCGCCGGGGGTGTGGCCGTGTCCGGCGTACTGCCAGTCGGCCAGGACGAGAACGGTTTCCGGCTCAACGTCCTCCAGGCCGAGGGCGGCGGTCTCCTGGGCGGCCCGGTAGTCGGCGCGTTCCTGGCGCAGGGTGCCCAGGGTGGTGGAGTAGCGGCGGGACTTGGAAGAGAAGTGGCCCCGGAAGCCGAGCATGTGCGCCCAGGGCCACAGGCGCCGGTCGGGGTAGAGCGGATCGAGCCGCTTGCAGGCTTCGATCAAGCGGCGGGTGTGGTCGGGGACGTGGTGGCGGTCGAGTTCGGAGAGTTCGCCAATGCGGCGGTCCAGGGTGCCGGTGGTCTCGGCGGCTTTGGTGGCGTACTTGGCGACGTAGGAGGCGACGGCCTGTTCGGTGATGTCGGAGCCGTCCCCGAACGCCTTCACGGGCCGTACGTCGAGCTGGGTGCCCCAGCAGAAGGTACGGGCGGGCTGGTCCTCGGCGGCCGGGACCGAGACGGAGGTGTAGGCGTGCGTGGCGGCGGCGTGGATGGCATCGGTGAGGAGCCGCACGGTGGCCCAGGACGGTGGCTCGGTGTTGGGCCCGTCGGGACCGTCGAGGCGGATGACGGCGTGGAAGTGGATGGCGCCGCGCTTCTGGAACTCGGCGACCTTGCCGTACGAGAGGCGGGCGCACTCCTTCAGCTCTCGCTGGGTGATGTCGGCACGGGCGGCGATCTCGCGGCGTAGGCGGTTGGTGAAGCGCTGCCAGAGCTGTCCGGCGTGGTTGTTGAACAGCACGGCGCCCGCGTAGTCGTAGGTGGCCGGATCGAGGGCGGTACCCAGCTCCGGTGCGTCTGGAGCGTGATGGGTACCGCAGCGGCAGGCGCCACGGTCCGGGCGGTTGTGGACCGGGCCGAAGGAAGGGGCGGTGAGAGTGGCGAAAACACGGGGGTGGTCGCGCACGGTGTCGCGGATGTCTCGGCGGTCGTCCCCGGCCAGGCCAGCGCGGATGAGGTGGTAGGTGTCGCCCGCGTACGTCCAAGCGCAGGCCGGGCAGCGGGAGGCGCGGCGGTTGCCGCAGGCGACGCGGAGCCGTCCGCCCGGCTCGGACTCGGTCGAGTAGTGGTGCAGTGGGGCGCCGGTCGTCTTGTCCTTGTGGATCACCCAGCCGCGCAGGTGGATGGGGTCGGCGCAGCCGCCGGTACGGCGGATCTGGTCTTCCCAGCGAATGTAGTCAGGGGCCGAAGCCACCCTCAGCAGGTCGCCGAGGGTGGTCGGGTCGAGCACGTCAGACACGGGCGCCCTCCTGGTCGCGACGGACGATGCGAGTGCCGGTGCCGTGGCAGACCGGGCAGTCGGCGGTGCTGGTGTGAAGGTGGCCGCACTGGTCACGTCCGCCGGTGGTGATGGCGGCGGAGGCGAAGCCGTCGCAGTTCGGACAGCTGCGAGGCGTCAGGCTGGTGCGCTGCGGCATGCTGGGACTTCCTTCCGGTTCAGTGGATCGGACAGGGACGGCGCCCGGGCGGCGGATGCTTGGCGGTATCGGAGCCGCCCGGGGGCCGGTCAGCGACGCTTGGTGTCGGAGGCGAGCAGGGAGCGCAGGACGACGGCGCAGACGGCGACCGAAACGCCGGTCACGGCGACGGCCAGGAGCATGGAGACCAGCACGGCGCCGACGACGAGGACCACGGCCGTACCACCACCGACAAGGGCTATCGCAGTGCCGGGCGTGAGCTGCACGACCGGCCGGGTAGAGGCCGGGGGGTTGGGTATCGGCGGCGGAGCTGGAGTGCCAGGGGTGATGTTCGTCGGCTGGATGGTGGTCAGCGTCTGCGGGGTGACCAGGCCGGTGGGCTGGGGCATGATCGGGTGCTTGGGCCGGAGCATGGCTGTTCCCCTTCCTGGGGTTACTTGACGGCGGTGTCGATGACGGGGGCCAAGAGGCTGTCGGCGAGGAGGTAGCCGCCGAGGAGGAGTACGGCGATGAGCCACCAGGGCGGGCGGATGAGCTTGACGCCGAGCCAGCCGACGACGATCAGAGCGAGCCAGAGCGGGACGTCCATGTCAGTACCTCCGGTCAGTTGATGCGGCAGCGGTGGGTGCGGGCGGCGAGCTGGGCGGCGGACCGGCTGGAGTAGTCGGCGGACCAGCCGCAGCGGTCGTTGGTGCACACGGCGGCGTGCACGGTGCGGCCGTGCCGGTCGCGGTGGGTGCCGATCTGCACCGGTCCGATACGCATCACCGAGTGGAAGTGGTCGCGGGCGGGCATCTCAGTCGGTCTCCGTTCGTGTGGTCGTCGGGTCGGGGAAGCTGGCGCGGATACCGGCGGAGGTGGCCGGGTCGGTGGTGCGCTGGGCGGCTTCCTCGGCGAGCAGATGGGCGAGGAGGGGCCGGTCGGCGGCGGCCATCTCGCGGGCGCCGTCGAGGTAGTCGGCAGCGGTTAAGTCGGCCGGGTCGCGGGTCATGGGACGTCGCTTCCTTTCGGGGTCAGGCGAGCTGGGCCGCGATGGCGTCGGCGAGCTGGGGCGGGACGCCGAGACGGGCCCGGAGGGTGTCGGTGTCGATCGGGGCCCCGGTACGGGCGTGGTGGTCGTCTGCGAC
>NZ_JAEEAP010000683.1 GCF_016103465.1 Streptomyces sabulosicollis | reverse complement strand
CCCGGCCCGGAACCGCCCCGGCCCGGAAACGCCGCCCTCCCGCGTATCCCGGGCCGGAACCGCCGTCCCCGGCCCGGAACGCGGGAGGGCGGGGCACCCGTACGGTGCCCCGCCCTCCCGGCGTGATCTATCAGGGCTCAGTGGCCGCCGGCGGCCTCGAGGCGCTTGATGGACGCCTCCACCTCGGCCTCGGCCTCGGCGCGGCCCACCCAGTTGGCCCCCTCGACCGACTTCCCCGGCTCCAGGTCCTTGTAGACCTCGAAGAAGTGCTGGATTTCCAGGCGGTCGAACTCTGAAACGTGGTGAATATCACGCAGGTGCTCCACCCGCGGGTCCGAGGCCGGTACGCAAAGCAGCTTGTCATCGCCGCCCGCCTCGTCCGTCATCCTGAACATGCCGATGGCACGGCACTTGATCAGGCAGCCGGGGAACGTCGGCTCGTCGAGAATGACCAGTGCGTCCAGCGGATCACCGTCCTCGCCGAGGGTGTTCTCGACGAAGCCGTAGTCCGCGGGGTAGCTGGTCGACGTGAAGAGTCGCCGGTCAAGGCGGATGCGACCCGTCTCGTGGTCCACCTCGTACTTGTTCCGCGAACCCTTCGGGATCTCGATGGTGACGTCGAACTCCACGGGTGGCTCCTCCATGATCAACACATACGTCTGGTGATTAAGTGTCCCCCACGCAGGTGTGTGGTGGCGAAAGGGGCTGGTCGGTCGTGCCTGAAGCCCGATCGTGGCAGGTCAGGGAGTGGCTGAGCCACCGGCTGAGCCGTGGGCGACGCGAGGTGGACCGGATGCGCGGGCGTGGGCTGCGTGAGTGGCACCGCGTGCGCGCCCGTGTCCGGCGCGCATGGCGCAGTACGCCCCGCGAGCAGCGGCGGACCTGGCAGCTGGTGGCGGTCTCCGCCGCGACCGGCCTGGTGGTCGCCGTGGTGTCGGTGCTCGTGGCCGGGCCCTGGGACGGCGGCCGGCGGACGGCCGAACGCGCCCGCGCCGCCGAGGACGGTGCCCCGGGCGCGCGTCACGGCGGTCCGGCGCGGCCCGCGCCCAGCGCCTCCCCCGTCCTGGCCGCGCTCGGCGCGCGGCCCGCGCCCCGGTCGCCGGACAGCGGCGGGGACGCCGTGCCGCCGCCCACCGGGGCGGGGCTCGCCGACACGCTCGAACCGCTGCTGAAGGACCCCGCGTTGGGCGATGAGCGCTCGGTGGCGGTGATGGACGTGACCACCGGTCAGCAGGTGTTCGGCGCCAAGGCGGGCACGGCCACCGTCCCCGCCTCGACGATCAAGCTCGCGACCGGTGCCGCGGCCCTCTCCGCCCTCGGCCCGGACCACCGCATCAGGACCAGCGTCGTGGCGGGCGCGGGCAAGGACGGCATCGTGCTCGTCGGCGGCGGCGACCCGACGCTCACCGCGCGGGCGGTCAAGGGGGACGACCACCCCGCCGCACTCCGCCAGTTGGCCGATGACACCGCCCGCGCCCTGAAGAAGCGCGGCCCGGGCCCCTACCGGCTCGGCTACGACACCTCGCTCTACTCCGGGCCGAAGCTCCACCCCATCGGCCCCAACGAGAACCTCGCCCCCGTCGTCCCCCTGATGGCCGATGAGGGCCGTAAGGACGACAGCGACCACGGCACGGCCCCGCGCGCCGAGGACCCGGCCGCCGACGCGGCCGGGGCCTTCGCCTCGATGCTGCGCGACCGCGGCGTCGAGGTGAAGGGCGAGCCCCGGTCCCGCGAGGCCGCCAAGGGCGCCCGTACGGTGGCCTCCGTCCGCTCCCAGCCGCTGTCCTCGCTCGTCGAACGGATGCTGACCACCAGCGACAACGACATCGCCGAGGCCCTGGCCCGGCAGACCGCCCTCGCCGCGGGCGAGCCCGCCAGCTTCGAGGGCGGGGCGAAGGCCGTGACCCAGCGGCTGCGCACGCTGGGGCTGCCCCTGGGCGGCGCCCGGATCGCGGACGGCAGCGGGCTCGACCGCGCCGACCACGTCTCCGCCGGGCTGCTCGCCCAGGTGCTGGTGCGCGCCGCCGACCACGACCACCCGGAACTGCGGTCGCTGCTCACCGGGCTGCCGGTGGCCGGATTCACCGGCACCCTGCGCACCCGCTACGCCCAGGACGCGGTCGGCCGGGGCGTGGTCCGCGCCAAGACCGGCACCCTCACCGGGGTCAACAGCCTCGCGGGCTCGGTCGTGGACGCGGACGGCCGGCTGCTGGTCTTCGCGTATCTGACCAATGGCACCACCGACGCCGCCGGTGCCCAGCGTGCCCTGGACCGGATGGCCTCGGCCCTCGCCAACTGCGGCTGCCGCTGACCGGAGGGTGACCCGGACGCGGGGCGGCCGCCTGTGCGGACCTCCGTGTCCTCCCGGATGGGGCGCGGGCCACGTACCGTGAAGCCATGACGAGCATCGGTGGTGTGGAGATGGTCGACTGGAACCTCGCGGTCGCGACCGCGACCCGGCTGGTGCGCCCCGGGCCCGAGGTGAGCCGCGAGGAGGCGCGCGCGGTCGTCGCGGAGCTGCGCCGGCACGCCAAGTCCTCGGAGGAGCACGTCCGCGCCTTCACCCGGATGGCCGTCTCCGGCGGCCCGGCCTCCGACACCCCCGTCCTCGTCGTGGACCGCGCGGGCTGGATCAGGGCGAATGTGGCGGGCTTCCGGCAGATCCTCAAACCGCTGCTCGGCAAGATGCAGGACCGGCGCGGCGGACTGCCCGGCGGGGCGGTGCTGGGCGCGGTCGGCGGCAAGGTGACCGGGGTCGAGCTGGGGATGCTGCTGTCCTTCCTGGCCTCCCGGGTGCTCGGCCAGTACGAGACCTTCGCGCCCGCGACCCGTGAGCTGCCCGGCTCCCCGGGCGGCGGCCGGCTGCTGCTGGTGGCGCCCAACATCGTCCACGTCGAGCGCGAACTCGACGTGGCCCCGCACGACTTCCGGCTGTGGGTCGCGCTGCACGAGGAGACCCACCGCACCCAGTTCACCGCCGTGCCCTGGCTGCGCGACCACATCGAGTCCGAGATCCAGGCGTTCCTCGGCGAGACCGACGTGGACCCGGCCACCCTGCTGGAGCGGCTCCGCGAGGCCGTCCAGTCGCTGGGCGGCGGCCGTCCCGCCGACGAGGGGGACGAGGAGGACGGGCGCGGCGCGCCCAGCATCATCGAGCTGGTCCAGACCCCGTCCCAGCGGGAGATCCTGGCCCGGCTGACCGCGGTGATGTCGCTGCTGGAGGGGCACGCCGACTACGTCATGGACGGGGTGGGCCCGGAGGTCGTGCCGTCCGTCGCGGAGATCCGGGAGAAGTTCCAGAAGCGCCGGGCGAGCGGCGCGGGCCGGCTCGACCAGGCGCTGCGCAAGCTGCTGGGGCTCGACGCCAAGCTGCGGCAGTACCGTGACGGGGAGCGGTTCGTACGGGCCGTGGTGAACCAGGTCGGCATGGACGGCTTCAACCGGGTCTGGACCTCGCCCAACACCCTTCCGACCAAGGCGGAGATCAGCAAGCCCGCCGAGTGGGTCGCGCGGGTGCACCGCAAGGCGGAGTCCTAGAACCGGCACACCCCCGGCACACGCGGAAACGGACGAACGCCCCCTTTAATCACTCGTCCGAGGGACCGTTGGCAACGGGTAGGCGTGCGATGCTCGGGGAACAGCTCGCTTCTGTCACCATCGACATACGCAGCGTGACGAAGGACTCGTGGCGCTCGTACTCCTCGCACCCCCCGAGGCACCCCCTCGAATGACAGATGGGAAACGGACATGGGTCCCCATCCAGCGGTCGCCGCGATACGCCTCGCGGTCCGCCGCGTCCTCCACGACGTCCTCGTCGCCCACTCGGCCTCGCCCCCGGCCGCCTCGTCGCCCTCCGCTCCCCCTTTCCCCGCTTCGGCGTCCCCGGCCTC
>NZ_JAEEAP010000682.1 GCF_016103465.1 Streptomyces sabulosicollis | reverse complement strand
GGGTCGGGGGGTGCGGGTGCTCGCCAACGCGGGCCCCCGCGGCCTGTCCTCCGGCCGTAACACCGGGATCGCGGCCTCCCACGGCGAGGTGATCGCCTTCCTCGACGACGACGCGGTCGCCGAGCCGGACTGGCTGCGCCACTTCGCCGCCGCGTACGCCGATCCGCGGGTCATGGCGGTCGGCGGGCGCACCGTCCCGGTGTGGGCCTCGCGCCGCCGCCCGGTCTGGTTCCCCGAGGAGTTCGACTGGGTGGTGGGGTGCAGCTACCGGGGGCTGCCGCCGGGGCGGGTGCGGGTGCGCAACGTCCTGGGCGGGAACGCCTCGTTCCGCAGGGAGGCGTTCGACGCCGCCGGTGGCTTCGCGAGCGGGATCGGCCGGGACGCCGACAAGCGGCCGCTGGGCTGCGAGGAGACCGAGCTGTGCATCCGGCTGGCCCGCGCCCGGCCGGACGCGCTGCTGCTGATCGACGACCGCGCGGTGATCCACCACAAGGTGCCCGCGGCCCGGGAGCGCTTCGCCTACTTCCGGTCGCGGGCGTACGCCGAGGGCCTCTCCAAGGCCCTGGTGACGCGCAGCGTGGGCGCCCGGGCGGGTCTGCGGACCGAGCGCCGCTACACCACCCGGGTGCTGCCCGCGGGGATCGCCCGCGGGCTGCGGGACGCGCTGCTCGGCCGCGCGGGCGGGGTCGGCCGGGCGGGCGCGATCGTGGCGGGCGGCGCGGCGGCGGCGGGCGGCTACGTGGTGGGCACCGCCCGCGCCCGCCACGGCGGCCCCCGCTTCACGATCGCGGCGGTACGGGACCCATCGGCGCCGGCGGCGGCGCCGACCCCTTCGGCGCGAAGCGCGGCGCCAGACCCCTCGGCGCGAAGCGCGGCGCCAGACCCCTCGGCGCCAAGCGCGGCGCCAGACCCCTCGGCGCCAAGCGCCCGGGCCGACGACGGACCCGCCCGGCCGGGACAGGAGGGAGCTGCATGAGCGGGAGAGGCGGCGCCACCGGGCCCCGAGGGGCCTCGGTGAGCGGCGCCGCGCCTAGCGGGAGACCGATGGTCGGTGCCCCCGCCGGGCGCCTGGTAGGCGGCGCGCCCGGAGGGAGCCCGGTGGGGGGCGCGCCCGGCGGGAGGCCGGTGGGCGTTACGGCCCCGGTGGGCGGCGCGCCGAGCGGGCGACCGGTGGGCGTTATGGGCGCGGGGTGCGGTGGCGGTGACGGGGGAGGGTCCCCATGACGACACGTCCGGTGCCGATCCTCATGTACCACGCGGTGGCCCACACCCCCGCGCGGGCCACCCGTGCGCTGTCCGTCTCGCCGGGCGCGTTCGCCGAGCAGATGGCGCTGCTCGGCGAGCGCGGCTTCACCCCGGTCAGCTGCGCGCGGCTGGCCGACGCCTGGCGCGGCGGCTCCGCGCTGCCGCCCAGACCCGTGGTGGTCACCTTCGACGACGGCTACGAGGGCGTGCACCGCCACGCCCTCCCCGTTCTCGACCGCCACGGCTTCGCGGCCACGCTCTTCGCCGCCACCGGCTGGCTGCGCGGCCCGCACCAGGCGGCCGGGGCCCTGGACCTGATGCTCGACTGGGGCCAGGTGCGGGAGCTGGCCGGGGCGGGGGTGGAGATCGGCGGGCACAGCCACACCCACCCCCAGCTGGACCAGCTCTCCGAGGCCCGGCTGTGGTTCGAGGTGGCCCACTGCCGGGACCTGCTCACCGCGGAACTCGGCCGTCCGCCCGTGTCGTTCGCCTACCCCTACGGCTATTCCAGCCGCCGGGTGCGCCGGGTGGTGCGCTCGGCCGGGTTCGGGGTGTCCCTCGCGGTGGGCAACGCGCTGGCGGCGCGCGGCCAGGGCCCGTACGCGCTGCGCCGGGTCACGGTGCGGCGCTCCACCGGTATCGAGGAGTTCGAGCGGCTGGTGTCCGGGCGGGTGCTGGGCCGCGATGTCGCCCGGGACCGGGCCCTCACCAAGGGATACGCCCTGGTGCGCAGATCCCGTCGGCTCTCCCGGCTGCCACGGCAGGTTCTACGGAAGGTGACGTAAGCCCGTGTCCGACACGACCACCCGGGCCGAGGAGCGGACGGCCGCGCAGCGGCCGTCCGGCGGCCGGAGCGGCGAGCGCGCCCCGCTGTTCCGCAACGCCTACGCGCTGATGCTGAACACGGGCATCTCCGCGGTCCTCGGCCTCGGCTTCTGGCTGGCCGCCGCCCGCTACTACGCGGAGGAGGCGGTCGGCCAGGGCTCGGCGGCCATCGCCGCGATGAAGCTCCTCGCGGGGCTCACCGCGGTCACCCTGACGGGCGCGCTGGCCCGTTTCATCCCGGTCGCCGGGCGGACGACGGGCCGGCTGGTGTGCTCCACCTACGCGGCCAGTTCGGTGGTCGTGGCGCTGGCCGCGGTGGTCTTCCTGCTCACGCTGAACACGTGGGGGCCGTCGTACCGCTTCCTGCACGGCCCGGTCCACGGCCTCGGGTTCATCGTCGCGGTCGTCGGCTGGTCGCTGCTGACCCTCCAGGACGGGGTGCTGACCGGGCTGCGCAGCGCGGTCTGGGTGCCGGTGGGCAATACGGCATTCTCCGCGGCCAAGCTGCTGCTGCTCATCGCGCTGGCCGCCGCGATCCCGACCGCCGGGGTGTTCGTGTCCTGGGTGGCCTCGATCGCGGTGTCCGTACTGCCGCTGGGCTGGCTGGTCTTCCGCCGCCTGGTGCCCCGGCACGTCCGGGCGACGGAGGCGCGGGCGCGGCCCGCGGGTCCCCGCGAGATGGGCCGCTTCCTGGCCGGGGACTACACCGGGTCGCTGTTCTCGCTCGCGGTGGTCTACGCCGTCCCGGTGATCGTCGCCTCGCAGGTCGGCGCGGCCGACAACGCGTACTTCTACATCACGACCACCATCGGCGGCACCACGAACCTGCTGGCCGTCAACATGGGCTCCTCGCTGACCGTCGAGGGCTCCCACGACCCGGCCCGGCTCGCCGAGAACTGCCGTGCGGCGCTGCGCCGGATGGCCCGCATCATGATCCCGGTCTGCCTCTTCCTGTTCGTCTTCGCACCGCGGATCCTCGGCGTCTTCGGCGACGGCTACGCGGAGGCGGCCGCACCGCTGCTGCGCTGGTTGGCGGTGGGCGCGGCGCTGCGCGTGGTCATCGAGGTCTACTTCGCGGTGCTGCGCGCGCAGAGCCGCACCTCGGGTCTCGCGATGCTCCAGGGGCTGCTGTGTGTGCTGGTGCTGGGGCTGACGTTGCTGCTGCTGCCGCGGATGGGGCTGACGGGAGCGGGGGTCGCGGAGGTCTCCAGCCTCGCGGTGATCGCGACCATAGCGGCGGTACGGCTGCGCCGCGTGCTCAAGCGGCAGGCGGGGGCGGGGGTCGGGGAGCCGTCGCCGGTCCCCTCGCGCCCGGCGCCGCTGCCGGAGGAGGACACGGCGCCCGACGGCGATCTGGCGGACCTCGCGGTCGACGGCGACCGCCGCCGCAGGCACCACCACGCGGACCACTACGGCACCCGCTGGGCCCTTCGCGCCGCCCTCGACACGGACACCCTCGCGCTCGGCGTCCGTATGCACTTCCCCGCCACGGATCCGGCCCGTGACGAGGCCCGGAAACGCCGGTGGGACAAGCGTTACGGGGCGTCGGCCCCGGAGACGCCACCTCCGGCAGGAGCCACCGAAACGGCCGCCGCCGGGGCCGCCCGCCCGGCGCCGGGTGACGCCCACTCGGGCGAGGACGGCCGGTGGCCGGTGCTGAAGCCCGCGCCGCTTGGGGCGGCTGTTCCGGAGCGCGGGCCGACCGGTGCGGGCCGCGGCCCGGCCGAGCACCCCGAGGTCGCGCGGCGGTGGCCGGTCGCCGCCTCGCCGCACGGCGGGCCGACCGGCCGGGGCGCGGCGAACGCGTCGCAGGCGCGGAGCGGGGCGGGTGGGATCCACTC
>NZ_JAEEAP010000681.1 GCF_016103465.1 Streptomyces sabulosicollis | reverse complement strand
ACGCGGCCCCCGCCCCGGCACCCCCGAGCCATGCTCAATTGCGCCGAAGGCGCGAGACGGCGCCGCACCCAACCAACCACCGTCAGAGGCGGATCCGGGCCCAGACCGTTTTGCCGACGACGCGCTCCCGGATGCCCCACGCCTCGGCGAGTGCGTCCACGATCGCCAGACCGCGTCCGGATTCGTCGTCCGGTGTCGGGTCCGCCAGCGCGGGGTACCCCTCGCGGGGATCGGACACCTCGACCCCGACCCTTTTCTCTGCGAGCAGTTACAGCGACGCGGGCGGCGGCGACTGCATCGAAGTCGCCTACGACTGGCACAAGTCGAGCTACAGCGACAACACGGGCGGCGATTGCGTCGAGGTCGCCACCACCCCCACCACCGTCCACATACGGGACTCCAAGAACCCCGACGGCCCCCACCTCCGCATACCCGCTACCGCTTGGGCCGACTTCCTGACGACCTTCGCGAGGGCTTGAGAAGCGCCGTCGGCAGGAACACCGCGTCGCAGACGACCATCGCGGCCGACAGGAAGGGCAGGCCGAGCAGGACGGCGATTCCGGCGTGCTCCAGGATCATCAGCCCGAGCAGGGCGGTCTTGAGGCGGCGGTAGCCGAGCAGGAACGGAAACGCCACCTGCACCACGACGGTGCCATATCCCAGCAGGACGATCAGGAGCATATGGCTCGCGAGCAGGCTGCCGAGTCCGGGCCAGGGGCTGAAGTAGTCGAGGTGCAGGGCGTAGTGGAGCCCGCTGCCGTCCTGCCAGCGGGTGCCTTGGATCTTGTACCAGCCCGCCGTGGCGTAGATGAGACAGACCTGGGCCGCGATCACCAGCATCGCGCAGTTGTGCAGCATCGTGGCGGCCGCGTCGAGCAGTTCGCGGGACCACGCTCCGCGTGACCATCGGCGGGCCGCGTACCAGAGGCCCTGGCAGGCCCAGAAGGCCCACAGCACCGCCGCCCAGGCAGTTCCCTGGAAGCCGTCCGACACCCACAGGAGGGCCACTCCGAGGATCTGCCACATCACGAACCCGGCCCGGTCGACCCGGCCGGCCCGGCGGTCGCGGCGGTTTCGGCGGGCGTCGAGGGACCAGACGGCACCGCACCGGGTGAAGGCGAGGTAGATGGCCATCACGCCGATCACGTTGTCCCCGCCGTCCCCGATGAGGGGGTTGCGGTTCTGCAGCGACAGAACGGCGAGCATGAAGAGAACCGAGGTGGCCCGGGTGCGCCAGCCGAGCATCAGCAGGGCCGCCACCAGGATCGCGCCGTGGTAGACGCATTCGAACCACCAGCGTCCGGCGCTCCAGGTCAGCACGGTGAAGGCGTGGTTCTCCGCGACCAGGCGGGCCGCCAGGTCCAGGGCCCAGGGGCTGCGGTCGCCGTAGAGCACCCGCCGGTGCGGCCATTCGCGCAGCAGATAGGCCAGGACGAGACCGCTCAGGCCGATCCGGAACAGGGCGCACTGGTACCGCGCATGCATTTCGCAGGCGAAGGCGACCAGCCTCGCCGCCGCCTCCCGCCATCGCCCATGGACGGCACTCGCCGGAGGGGCGGCGGCAGGCCGCACCGTGGGGTGGGTGAGGTGGTCGATGCTCATGTCACAGCCCCCTGCGGTCCTCGTCCTTCACCGACCACCACGGCAACGTGCGGTGGCGGGTGCTCCGCGCGGACGACGCCCGGTCGCTCCAGCGGGGCGGGGCCACCGGCTTGGCGGTGACGCGCAGCTGCACGGCGACGACCCGTTCACCGCCACGTCGCCCCTCGACGCGCTGGAGGGCGATCCGCTTGACATATTCGGCGAAGAGAATTCCCCGGGTGCCGAGCGGTACGTCCCGCCGACTGTGGGAATTCTGATAGAAGTTCCATGCCAGCCGGAGCATGTTCTGATGTGCGTGACTGGGGACGGGATGGTGCCGGATAGCGGCGACATCGTGAGCCGTGAGGTTGGCCCATTGCCCCGTGTGCGAGTTTCCGGAATCCGGCGCGGTGCGCACCCTGGCCTCCACGATGACGTTCTCATGGAGCGGTTCGGGCGCGAACAGCTGCCAGCCCTGCGGGAATTCCGGATAGACATGCCCATTGATCAGATGTGCATACCGGCTCTTCACCGGATTGTCCGGCGTGACGGCCAGAAAGAGCGTGGCGAGGTGCCAGCACACGGCGCCCAGCAGCACCACGGCGGTCACCGCCAGGATCACGAGGGACGGGAGGGACCGGCCAGGGCCGGTCCCTCCCGCGTCGGCCACGGACACGGTCCCCCTAGCCGCGGACGTTCTGGCAGTTGCTGCCGAAACCACCGGGCGGCCCCGGTAGGGCAGGGGAACTGCTGCCTCCGCCGGTCCCGCTCTCCGCGGGTACTCCCACCGAGGGCTTGGAATCGCATTCATTGTTCTGGTTTGTTCCGGGGCCGGAGAGACCGCCGAAGAACTCCTTGGGAAGGACCGGCCACTTCTGGGCCTGCGCCGCGTTGACCCCACCGAAAACCAGGGCGCAGGCAACGGAAGTACCCAGCACCACTACGCGAATGACTCTCTTCACCAGACCACCTTTCTCGAAAACTCGATAATTCGGTCGGCCAATGTTGTCCCGCAGCCTGCCCAATGCCCGCGATCAGCGGCAAGAACGACACGACGGCTTAGTGCGAATGGACCCGCGCCGGAAATCGGGCCCGGTCGGCATCAGGCCCGGCCGTGGGCCCGCTGGGCCCGGCGGGAGAGGGAGTCGACGACGACGGCGAGCAGGAGCACACCGCCGGTGATCATGAACTGGACGGCGGTCTGGATGTCCATGAGGGCGACGCCCGAGGCGATCGACTGGATGACCAGCACGCCCAGCAGGGCGGACCAGGTGCTGCCGCGGCCGCCGAAGAGGCTGGTGCCACCGATGACGGCCGCGGCGATGGCGTTCATCAGCAGGTCGGTGGAGACCGACGTCTGGCTGACCGAATTGATCCGGGAGGCCAGGAAGAGGCCGCCGATGGCGGCCATCGTGCTCGACATCATGAACGCCGAGGTGCGCACCCAGACCACGTTGATCCCGGCGCGGCGGGCCGCTTCGACGCCGCCGCCCAGAGCGAAGAGCATCCGGCCGTACGCCGTGCGGCGCAGGACGTAGTCGAGGACGACGAGGACGACCACGAAGATCAGGAGGGCGAGTGGCAGGCCCTGGAACTGGTTGAGCACATACGCGGCGGCGAAGGCGAGCACCGCGAGCACTCCCGTGCGGACGGCGATCCGGCCCGGGGGGCTGGTGGGCACTCCGGCGGAGCGGCGGCGCCTGTCGTCCCGCCAGGCGGTCAGGAAGTACCCGGCCGTGCCGAGCGCCGCCAGGGCGTAGGCGGCGGCCACGTCGGAGAAGTAGTAGTTGGTCAGCTGGGCGACCAGCCCCTGATCGTCGAGGTTGATGGTGCCGTAGGCGCCCATGATGAAGAGCATCAGGCCGTACCACCCCAGCAGTCCGGCGAGGGTGACCACGAACGCGGGGACGCCGACCACGGCCGTGAAGAAGCCGTGGACGAAGCCGACCGCCGTACCGCAGAGGGCGCCCAGGACGATGGCGGGTGGTTCGGGCATGCCGAAGTTGACGTTCAACACGGCGAACAGGGCGGAGGCCAGGCCGCTCACCGAGCCCACCGACAGATCGATCTCGCCGATGAGCAGGACGAAGATCACGCCGACCGCGATCATGCCGGTGCCGACGATGTCCACGCTGAGGTTGGAGAGGTTGCGCGCGGAGAGGAAGTGCGGGTTGAGGACCTGGAAGGTGATCCAGATCGCGAGCAGCCCGAGCACGACCGGGGCGGCACCGAGCGTCCCGCCGCCCACCCGGCGCCCGAACGCGTCGGTGAAGCGTTCGGCACCGCGGGCACCCGATCCGCCGGGGACGCTCACGGCTCCCCCTCCCGTCC
>NZ_JAEEAP010000680.1 GCF_016103465.1 Streptomyces sabulosicollis | reverse complement strand
TTCCGGCCGAGGGCACGGTCCCGGTGTACAGCTCGGTGACGGGCGGCCAGGTCGACGGATCGGCGATGGACGCGGAGTACTGGTACACCAACCTCCGGGAACGGGTGGACTTCCACGGTGCGGTGTCGGCCCTGCTGGCCGACGGCTACGGCGCGTTCGTCGAGCCCAGCCCCCACCCGGTGCTGACCACGGCCGTCGAACAGACCGCCGGGGACACCGAGATCGCCGTCGTGGGCACCCTGCGCAGGCAGTCCGGCGGCGGTGCGCAGATGCTGAGGGCCGCGGCGCAAGCCTGTGCCCTCGGAATCGACGTGGACTGGAGCCCGGCGCTTCCGACCGGCGTCCGGCAGGTGGATCTGCCCACCTACCCGTTCGCCGACGAGCGGTACTGGTGGGACGGGGGCCCCGCCCGTGGTGAGGTGTCAGCGGTCGGCCTGGCACCGGTGGACCACGGCTTGCTCGGCGCGAGGACCGACATGGCGGCCTCCGGCGGGATCGTGCTGTCCGGATCGCTGTCGCTCGCCTCGCACCCATGGCTCGCCGACCACGCGGTGCGCGGCTCGGTGATCCTGCCCGGTACCGCCTTCGTCGAGCTGGTCATCCGAGCGGGCGACGAGGTGGGCCGCCCTGCCGTCGAGGAACTCACCCTCCACGCGCCGCTGGTCATCCCGGCGGACGGGCGGGTGGACGTGCAGGTGACGGTCGCCACCGACGGTGCCGCGCAGGTCCACTCCCGGACAGCCGGGGCGGACTGGACCCACCACGCGAGCGCGGTCACCACCGACCGGCCGGGCGAGGTGCCGGTCTGGCGGAGCTGGCCGCCGGAACCGGCGGAAGCGGTGGACATCGAACGGTTCTACGACACCCTGGAGGACAACGGCCTCGAGTACGGGCCGACCTTCCGCGGTGTGCGGGCCATGTGGAGGTCAGCGGACGCGTGCTACGCCGAAGTGGCGCTGCCGGACGGGGTGCCGGAGGCCGCGTTCGTGCTGCACCCCGCGCTGCTCGACTCCGCACTGCAGGTGATGGCCTTCGCGGCGGCGCGGCCCGGCCGCACATCCCTCCCCTTCGCCTGGTCGGGAATCTCCGTGCACGCCTCGGGTGCCCGGTCGTTGCGCGTGCGCGTCGCCGCGACGCGGTCCGGGGACATCTCGGTGCTGGCCACGGATCCGGCGAACGCCCCGGTGGTCACCGTGGACCGGGTGCGCTCCCGCACGCTCCGCGCCGACCAGCTCGATCCCCCGGTGGCCGGTCTGCTCTCCCGCGTGGAGTGGACACCCGTGGAGGTGGGCCCGCCGGCCGCCGACCCCGGCCCCACCGTGAGGTACGAGTGCGAGGTCGCGGACTCGCCGATCGAGGTGGCGAACCAGGCGCTGGAGGCCGTCCAGGAGTGGCTGCGGCACGAGGGCCGGCCGGACTCCCGTCTGGTCGTGCTGACGCGTGGCGCGGTCTCGACCGGCCCCGACGACACCGTCTCCGCCCTCTGCCAGGCACCGGTGTGGGGACTGGTGCGCTCGGCGCAGGCCGAACACCCGGGACGGCTGGTCATCGTCGACATCGGCGACGGGTCCGACGACGCCCTCCCCGCCGCTCTCGCGACCGGTGAGCCACAGCTCGCCCTGCGCCGCGGCGCGGTCCTGGCCCCCCGGCTGGCGGGTGCCCGGGGCGAAGGCGACCTCCCGCGGATCCCGTCCGACGGGACGGTCCTCGTGACCGGCGGAACCAGCGGCCTCGGCGCCCTGGTGGCCCGCCACCTGGCCACCAGGCACGGGGTCCGGCATCTGGTACTCGTCAGCCGATCCGGACCGCGGGCGGACGGCGTGGCCGAGCTGATCGCCGAACTCGGGGGACTGGGCGCCCGAGCCGAGGCGGTCGCCTGCGACGTCGCCGACCGGGACCAGGTCCGCGCGGTGCTCGAGGGCATCGAGGAGTTCCCGCTCGCCGGTGTCGTGCACGCCGCGGCCGTGCTCGACGACGGCGCCGTCACCTCGCTGACCCCCGACCGGCTGCGCACCGTCGCCGCACCGAAGATCGACGGCGCGCTGCACCTGCACGAGCTCACCGACGGCATGGACCTGCGGCTGTTCGCCTTGTTCTCCTCGGCGGCCGGAGTCCTCGGCTCCCCGGGACAGGCGAACTACGCGGCGGCCAACGCCTTCCTCGACGCGCTGGCCACCCGGCGGCGTGCGGACGGCCTGGCCGGACACTCCCTCGCCTGGGGCCTGTGGGAGCAGGCGACATCGCTGACCACTCCGGTCAAGGCCACCACCCGCTCCCGGGCCACGGTCGGCGCCCTGTCCACCGCCGAGGGCCTCGCGCTGTTCGACCGCGCGCTGGCCGGCACCGACCCGGTGGCCGTGCCGGTCAGGATGACGCCGGCCGCCCGTGGCCCGGCGCGACCGGCCGCTGCCGCCGTGGTCGCCGAGCCGGACTTCGCCGCGCGCGTGGGCGCGCTGGGGCCCGCCGAGCGCGGACGCGAACTGCTGAAACTGGTACGCGAGCAGGCCGCGGCGATTCTCGGGTTCGCCGGGCGTGAGCACATCGACCCGCGGCAGCCGTTCCTGAAGGCCGGGTTCGACTCCCTCACGGCCGTCGAGCTGCGCAACCGGCTCAACACCATCACCGGTCTGCGGCTGCCGCCCACCACGACCTTCGACTTCCCGACCCCCGAGGCACTCGCCGGGAAACTGGCCGAGGAACTGGCCTCGGCCACCGGCCCCGAAGAGGCGCTGCTGGCCGCCCTGGACCACCTCGAGTCGGTACTCGCCGCGCCGTCGACCGACGAGGCGCTGCGCACCGTCCTGGCCGACCGCGTGGCGAAGCTGCACACCCGCGGCAACACCCCGGCCCGGCATTCCGCCACGGGGCTGCGGGATGCCGGTGCCGACGAACTCCTCGACTTCATCCACAACGAGCTCGGCATGAAGTAGAGCCGTTCCCCGCCCTCCCAGACCGTCTCACGGAGATCTCCCGCATATGCCGAACGAGGATGAACTGCTCAACCACCTGCGATGGGTCACGGCCGAACTGCACGAGGCCCGCAAGCGCCTGCAGGAGCACGAGTCGGCCGCGCGCGAGCCCCTCGCGATCGTGGGCATGGCCTGCCGGTACCCCGGCGGGATCAGCTCACCCGAGGAGCTGTGGCAGCTCGTCGCTGACGAGCGCGACGCCATCACGCCGCTGCCGACCGACCGGGGCTGGACCCTGGACGGACTCCTGGACGACGACCCCGCGAGCCGTGGCAAGACCTACGCCGGACACGGTGGCTTCCTCACCGACGGCGACTGGTTCGACGCCGAGCACTTCGGCATCTCGCCCAGGGAGGCGCTGGCCACCGACCCGCAACACCGCGTGCTGCTGGAACTGGCGTGGGAGGCCCTGGAGCGGTCGGGCATCGCCCCGGACTCGCTGCGCGGCAGCCGGACCGGCGTGTTCACCGGGGTCATGTACCACAACTACGTCGACCGCCTCAGCGGCGTCCCCGACGAACTGGAGGGATATCTCGGCACCGGCAACTCCGGTGGCGTCGCCTCCGGCCGCATCGCCTACACCCTGGGCCTGGAAGGGCCCGCCATGACCCTCGACACCACGTGCTCGTCCTCGCTGGTGGCGATGCATCTGGCGGGTGAGTCCCTGCGTCGCGGGGAGTGCGACCTCGCGCTCGCCGGCGGGGCGACGCAGATGTTCACGCCTGCCGCCTTCGTGGAGTTTTCGCGGCAGCGGGGGTTGGCGGTGGATGGTCGGTGCAAGTCGTTTGCGGAGGGTGCGGATGGGACGGGGTTTGCCGAGGGTGCGGGGTTGGTGGTGTTGCAGCGGTTGTCGGATGCGGTGGCTTCGGGGCGTCGGGTGTTGGCGGTGGTGCGGGGCAGTGCGGTGAATCAGGACGGGGCGTCGAATGGGTTGACGGCGCCGTCGG
>NZ_JAEEAP010000067.1 GCF_016103465.1 Streptomyces sabulosicollis | reverse complement strand
ATCATCCCCCGCACCCCGCCCTGGCCGCCGGTGATGCTGGGCGTGAACCGCACGTCCCCGCGGTAGGCGAGCATCGCGCCGCGCTGGCTGAACAGGGTCTGCCCGGGCATCACCTGGGCCTCGACCATCCGGGAGGTGAGCACGTTGAACGGCATCACACTCGCCCCCTTTCGTTCGCTTCTCCGCCCGCGCGGCGCAGAGGTCCGGGTTGCGTCGCCGTCTGCGGCCCGGCGGCCGCGCGTGCTCCCCCAGCTACCGCTGGGAGGTGCCCCCTGCTCACAGGTCACCCCCGATCGTGTTGCGCTCACTCGGCTGCACGTACACCAGCCCGTCCCCCTCGAAGCGGATCTGGAAGGACTCCCCGCCGCTCTCGCCTATCAGCGCGCGGAAGGCCACCCCCGCCTGGAAGTGCTGCTGGAGACCGCCGGTGTGGGCGATGTACGCGCCCGGGTCGACCTGCAGCGGCGTCTGCGGGGTGACGCGCAGCACGACCGCCGTGCCGGCGGAGACGAGCGCGGCCTGGCCGGTGCCCTCGACGGTCGTGGTGAACAGGCCGTTGCCCTGTGAGGAGCCGCGCAGCCCGGTGAAGGAGGTGCCGGTGCGCAGCGCGGAATCCGTGCACAGCAGGTTGCTGGACTCCACATAGAGCTTCTCGCCCCGCAGCGACACCAGGTTGATCTCGCTCGCCCGGTCGGCGAAGTAGCACGTGCCGTGCCCCTTCACCTCCATGACCGCCATCTGCTCACCGGTGAGCCGCCGGGTCACCATCCCGCGCAGCCCCTCACCCCCGCCCGTCCTCTTCTTGAAGGTCATCTCCCCCTCGTAGGCGACCATCGCGCCGTTCTTGGCCTTCACGGAGTCGCCGGTCAGGTCGACCGCGAGCACCCTGCTTCCCTGGAGCCGAAACTGAGCCACGGAGCCGACGGTAGCGGTCCGGTGACCTCGGCGGACAGGGAGCGCCGGGGGCACGAGGTGCCCCCGGGCGGTGATCGCCCGGGCGGCTGCGACAATGGGCGAAGGCTTGTGCATCGCTTCACAAGCCGGTCCGATGTCGTCCCTCTTCACATGAAGGTGCTCTCGTGGACTTCAAGACCGCCACCGCGCTGCGCCGGCTCCGCCTGGTCTCCGCGCCCGAGGCCGTGTCGTTCCTGCTGCTGCTCATCTGCTCGGTGCTCAAGCGCACCACGGACTTCAACGCGGTGCCGGTGATGGGCATGGTGCACGGCGTGCTCTTCATCCTCTACGTGGTCTTCTGGGCGGACGCCTGGAACCGCGCCAAGTGGAAGTGGCAGACCGCGGCCCTGTACTTCGTCCTCTCCGTCCTGCCCACCGGCGGCTTCTTCGCCGAGCGCAAGCTCAAGCGGGAGGCCGAGGCCGGCGTGATCGCGGCCCGCGCCCGTAAGGAGGGCGTGGTCAACGCATGATCGTCGCCTTTTCGGTGACGCCGCTGGGCGTCGGCGAGGACGTGGGGGAGTACGTGGCCGACGCGGTGCGGGTGGTCCGGGAGTCGGGGCTGCCGAACCGCACCGACGCGATGTTCACCTCGATCGAGGGCGAGTGGGACGAGGTCATGGACGTCGTCAGGCGCGCCGTCGCCGTGGTGGAGGCGCGGGCGCCCCGGGTCTCGGTGGTCCTCAAGGCCGATATCCGCCCGGCTGTCACGGACGGTCTGACCTCCAAGGTCGAGACGGTCGAGCGGCACCTTTCCGGCTGAGCACCCCGGCGTGGGCGGCGGCCGTCAGCCCCCGCCCACCAGGGCCATGCCCAGCGGGGTGCGCTCGTACAGCACCTGATGGCCCTGGCGCCGCGAGCTGAGCAGCCCGGCGGCGCGCAGCACCGACAGATGCGCCGAGACCGACGAGGGCGCCAGGCGGTGCCGGGCGGCCAGGGCCGTGGTGGACGCGGGCTCCTCCAGACCGGAGAGGATCGCGGCGCGGCTGGCCCCCAGGAGCCGGACGAGCGCGTCCGCCGTGACCGCGTCCGGCTCCCGCCACAGCCCGCCGACCCCGCGCGCCGGATAGATCACCGTGGGCTGCCACGGCGGGGCGAAGCCGCTGATCACATCCGGCCAGACGAAGACGCTGGGCATCAGCAGCACCCCCCGGCCGTCGAGGTCCTGCGTCTGGGCGGGCACCACGGAGTTGCGGATGGTGAGCGTGGAGTCGGTCCAGTGCAGCGCCGGGCGCAGATCCGCGAACAGCCGCTCCAGGCCGCCCTCGGCCAGCTGCCGTGAGCGATGGGTGATATCGGCCTCCAGCAGGGCCCGCAACCGGGGCCAGTCCGGTGCCACCAGGGCCCGCCAGGCGGCCTCGGTCACATCCGCCAGCCGCTGGACGGCCCGCGCCGGATCGTCCAGCATCGCCCGGCCCCGCGCGGAATCGGCGGCCCCCGGGGTGCACTCCAGGGACCGGGCCAGCTCGCGGCGGGCCATGGCGGGGTCCGTGGCCCGCATCCGGGCCAGCTCGTCCTCGAACGGCGCGTACGGCACCTCAGGCGGCGGGCCCAGGAAGTCCGGGGTGTAGCCGCGCACCGGCAGCAGCAGCCACAGCTCCGACAGATCGAGCCCGGCCGCCGCCTCCCGCACCCGCCGCAGCCACGGCAGGTGATAGCCGTGCCGCTCGGTCCGGCGCAGTGTGCGCACCGCCTCATGGGTCTGGCACAGGGGCGAGATGGCGAACCGGCAGCGCAGTAGATCATCGGCACCGAACTGCATGTGCAGCGGCATCTGTCCCCCCCGGGCCCGAAGATTCGGCTCAGTCCGAAACAGTAGAGCCCGCCCCTCCGCATGGGCACGCTTGCCGCATGTCAACGCCCCCCGGGCCCGGCACCACAGGCCCCCTCGAGTCGCGCCCCGACCCGCCTGCCTCCCGGCCCGAGCTCGCGCCCGGTGCCGGCGGGGGGCCGCCGCGGGGCCCGGGGAGCGTCGGCTACCGCGCGGTGTTCGCGGTCGGTGAGTTCCGGGCCGTCTTCGCCGCGCACCTGGTCTCCATGCTCGGCGAGGTGGTCGGCCAGATCGCGCTGTCCGTGCTGGTCTTCCGGCTCACCGGATCGCCGCTGCTGAGCGCGCTGACGTTCGCCACCTCGATGCTGCCGTATGTGATCGGCGGTGCCCTGCTGTCCTCCGTCGCCGACCGCTTCCCGGCCCGCCGGGTGCTGGTGGTCTGCGATCTGGTGCACGCCGCGTGCGTGGCCGCCATGGTGGTGCCGGGGATGCCGGTGGCCGCGCTGCTGGCGCTGCGCTGTGTGCCCGCCGCGATCTCGCCGGTGTTCAGCGGCACCCGGTCGGCGACGCTCGGCGACATCCTCGGCGAGGGCGACGCCTTCGTACTGGGCCGCTCGGTCATCCGGATCACCGCCCAGACCGCGCAGCTCGCCGGGTTCGGGGTCGGCGGGCTGCTGCTGGCCGCCGTCTCGCCGCGGGCCGCGCTGACGCTCACCGCGGCGGCGCTCGTGGGCTCGGCGCTGGTGCTCCGCTTCGGCACCCGCCGCCGCCCGGCGCGGCAGCTGACCGGGGGCGGGGCTCCCCCAGCTACCGCTGGGAGGTGCCCCCTGTTCGGGGATTCGCTGAGCGGGATCCGGCGGCTGTTCGCGGACCGCCGGATCCGGGCGCTGATGCTGCTGTCGTGGGTGCCGCCGATGTTCGTGGTGATGCCCGAGGTCCTGCTGACGCCGTACTCCGATGGGCTGGGCCTCGGCTCGGTGGGTCTTGGGCTGCTGATGTGCGGGATGCCGGTGGGCGCGGTCGCCAGCGAGGCGCTGGTGGGCTCGCTGCTGGGGCCGCGCGCCCGGGTCCGGCTGACGCTGCCGGTCGGCGTCGCGGCGATGCTGCCCGCCCTGGGGTACGCCGCGCATCCGTCGTTCGGCTGGGCGCTGGCCCTGCAGATGCTGACCGGCTGCGGCATCGCCTACAGCCTCGGCCTCGACCAGTGGTTCTTCGCCGCCGTCCCCGATGAGCTGCGCGGCCGGGCGATGACGGTGATGACGGCCGGGCTGATGACCGCGCAGGGGCTCGGCATGGCGGTCTCGGGCGCGGTCGCCGAGTTCGTACCGGTCCATGCGGTGGCCGCGGCGGCGGGCGGCTGCGGGGCGCTGTGCTCGCTGCTGGTCGCGCTGGAGGTGCGGCGTACGGTAGCCGGGCCCGTCCGGCCCGAAGTGTGAGATAAGGCTGACCACGATATGACCGGCCGGTAGGGTCGGTGGTGTGCCGAAGCCGCTCAGCCTGTCGTTCGACCCCATCGCCCGCGCCGATGAGCTCTGGAAGCAGCGGTGGGGGTCCGTGCCCTCGATGGCCGCGATCACCTCGATCATGCGCGCCCACCAGATCCTGCTCGGCCAGGTCGACGCGGTCGTCAGACCCTACGGCCTGACCTTCGCCCGCTATGAGGCCCTGGTGCTGCTCACCTTCTCGAAGGCCGGTGAGCTGCCCATGTCCAAGATCGGCGAGCGGCTGATGGTCCACCCGACCTCGGTCACCAATACGGTGGACCGGCTGGTCAAATCGGGTCTGGTCGACAAGCGGCCGAACCCCAACGACGGCCGCGGCACCCTGGCCTCGATCACCGACCGGGGCCGTGAGGTGGTCGAGTCGGCCACCCGCGACCTGATGGCGATGGAGTTCGGGCTCGGGGTCTACGACGCCGAGGACTGCGGAAAGATCTTCGAGATGCTGCGCCCGCTGAGGGTCGCCGCGGAGGACTTCGAGGACGACTGAGCGCGGGAGGCCGAGGGCGCCCGGGGACGCCCCCGGACGCTTGACGAAGGCCGGGGGCGGCGAAGATCGCCCCGGAACGGGCGGTTACGCTCAGGGCATGAAACGCAGTGTGCTGACCCGCTACCGGGTCATGGCCTACATCACCGCAGTGATGCTGCTCGTGCTCTGCACCTGCATGGTGTTCAAGTACGGCTTCGACACGGGCGAGGACCTCACGCTCGTGGTCTCCCAGATCCACGGCGTGCTCTACATCGTCTACCTGGTCTTCGCCTTCGACCTCGGCTCCAAGGCCAAGTGGCCGTTCGGCAAGCTGCTGTGGGTCCTGGTGGCGGGCACCATCCCGACGGCCGCGTTCTTCGTCGAGCGCAAGGTCACCCGCGAGGTCGAGCCGCTGGTCAGCGGCGCCGAACCGGCGCCTGCCCAGGTCTGACCCGCGGCTTCCGGCACCCTCCGCGCGTCCCGTCCGAGCCCGGACGAGGCGCGCGGCCGAGCGGTCGGGGGCCACCCGATCGGCCGAGTGCGGCGTGTCTCGCGTCGACAATTAGTAGGACGTCCAAGTACTTTTGCGGTATGGACGCCGAAGGCATCGAGGAGGGCCGCCGACGCTGGCAGGCCCGGTACGACGCGGCACGCACGCGCGACGCGGCCGGGGGTACGGGGGCGGAGCCCCCAAGGGACTGGACGCGCACGACACTCTCGGGAGACCCCGTCGAGCCGGTCTACGGACCCGCCCCGGGCGACTCCGTGGAGGGGTTCGAGCGGATCGGCTGGCCCGGGGAGTTCCCGTTCACCCGTGGCCTCTACGCCACCGGGTACCGGGGCCGGGCCTGGACCATCCGCCAGTTCGCGGGGTTCGGTAACGCCGAGCAGACCAATGAGCGCTACAAGATGATCCTGAAGGCGGGCGGCGGCGGGCTCTCGGTCGCCTTCGACATGCCCACCCTGATGGGCCGCGACTCCGACGACCCGCGTTCGCTCGGCGAGGTCGGCCACTGCGGTGTCGCCATCGACTCCGCCGCCGACATGGAGATCCTCTTCAAGGACATCCCGCTCGGCGATGTCACCACCTCGATGACCATCAGCGGTCCGGCCGTCCCCGTCTTCTGCATGTACCTGGTCGCCGCCGAGCGCCAGGGCGTGGACGTCTCACGGCTGAACGGCACCCTCCAGACGGACATCTTCAAGGAGTACATCGCGCAGAAGGAGTGGCTCTTCCCGCCCGAGCCGCATCTGAAGCTGATCGGCGACCTGATGGAGTACTGCTCCCAGGGCATCCCCGCGTACAAGCCGCTGTCCGTCTCCGGCTACCACATCCGCGAGGCCGGGGCGACGGCCGCGCAGGAGCTCGCGTACACCCTCGCCGACGGCTTCGGCTATGTGGAGCTCGGCCTCTCCCGGGGCCTGGACGTCGACACCTTCGCGCCCGGCCTGTCCTTCTTCTTCGACGCGCACGTCGACTTCTTCGAGGAGATCGCCAAGTTCCGCGCCGCCCGCCGGATCTGGGCCCGCTGGATGCGCGATGTCTACGGGGCGACCACCGAGAAGGCGCAGTGGCTGCGGTTCCACACCCAGACCGCCGGGGTCTCGCTCACCGCCCAGCAGCCGTACAACAACGTGGTGCGGACCGCCGTGGAGGCCCTCGCCGCGGTCCTCGGCGGCACCAACTCGCTGCACACCAACGCCCTGGACGAGACCCTCGCGCTGCCCAGCGAGCAGGCCGCCGAGATCGCCCTGCGCACCCAGCAGGTGCTGATGGAGGAGACCGGGGTGGTCAATGTGGCCGATCCGCTGGGCGGCTCCTGGTACGTCGAGGCGCTGACCGACCGGATCGAGGCCGACGCCGAGAAGATCTTCGAACAGATCAAGGAGCGCGGCCGCCGTACGGTGCCGGACGGGCAGGAGCCCCAGTGGCCGATCACCGCCGGCATCCTCCAGGGCATCGAGGACGGCTGGTTCACCGGCGAGATCGCCGAATCCGCCTTCCGCTACCAGCGGGCCCTGGAGAAGGGCGACAAGAAGGTCGTGGGCGTCAACTGCCACGAGGGCTCGGTCACCGGCGACCTGGAGATCCTGCGGGTCGGCCACGAGGTCGAGCGCGAGCAGGTGCGGCTGCTGGGCGCCCGTAAGGCCGGACGTGACGAGGCCGAGGCCGCCAAGGGGCTGCAGGCGATGATCGCGGCCGCCCGCGAGGGGACCAACATGATCGAGCCGATGCTGGCCGCGGTGCGCGCCGAGGCCACGCTCGGCGAGATCTGCGACGCCCTTCGCGAGGAGTGGGGCGTCTATACGGAGCCGGCCGGCTTCTGAGCCCCGTCCGGGACGGGTCCGGCGGCCGCGGCGCCGCCGGTGTCCGCCCCGGTCATTCCGTACAGCAGCAGATCGGTGAAGTCCCGCGCCCAGCGCGGGTCCACCGGTTCCGCGCTGACCATCAGCCGGTGGAGCACCGTCCCGGCGACCGCGTCGAAGATCAGATCCGCGTTGCGGGCCGCCGCCTCCGGGTCCTCCTCCCGCGGCAGCTCACCGCGCAGCCGGGCGCGCTCCCGGCCGAGCGTCACCAGCCGCTTCTGCCGGTCCACGATCGCCGAGCGTACCCGGCACCGCAGCGACTCGTCGTGCATGGCCTCGGCGATGACGGCCATCAGCGCCGTGCCCGTCTCGGGGCGCTCCAGCAGCGCCGCCAGCCGGATCACCGCGGCCTCCACATCGGCGTGCAGACTGCCGTGGTCGCCCGCTTCCAGGTGTTCGTCGAAGACCGCCGCGACCGCGTCCACCACCAGCTCGCACTTGCTCGCCCAGCGGCGGTAGAGGGTCGTCTTGGCGACTCCGGCGCGGGCCGCCACATCGCCCAGGGTCAGCTTCGCCCAGCCCAGTTCCACCAGGGCGGCACGCGTGGCGCCGAGGATGGCGCGGTCGGCCTCGGCGCTGCGGGGGCGTCCGGTGCGGCGTGCGGACGGGCTCATGTCCGGAACCCTACCCGCCAGTACCGCGCATCGTCCCGGGTGAGTTACGCTACGACTCGTAGCGTAAGGGTGTGCCACGGCCGGTCCACGGCCGATGCGCTTTTCCTTTCACCGCGTGAAGAGGGGAGGATGGGACCATGCAGCCACGGAACATGTCCATGAGTGGAGTGGTCGACCTCGCCGCGGTGAAGGCGGCCGGAGAAGCGAAGCAGAAGGCGGAGCGGGCGCGGGCCGAGGCGGCCCGTACCGGGGGCGCGCCGGCGCCCGGCCGTCTGATCTTCAATGTCGACGAGGCGGGTTTTCAGCAGGACGTCCTGCAGCGCTCCACCGAAGTGCCGGTCGTCATCGACTTCTGGGCCGAGTGGTGCGAGCCGTGCAAGCAGCTCGGCCCCGTCCTGGAGCGGCTGGCCACGGAGTACGCGGGGCGGTTCGTCCTCGCGAAGATCGACGTCGACGCCAACCAGATGCTCTTCCAGCAGTTCGGCGTCCAGGGCATCCCCGCGGTCTTCGCGGTGATCGCCGGCCAGCCGGTGCCGCTCTTCCAGGGCGCCGCGCCCGAGGCGCAGATCCGCCAGGTGCTGGACCAGCTGATCCAGGCGGCGGAGCAGCAGTTCGGCATCGTGGGTACACCTGTCGAACCCGGCGCCCAGGACGAGGGCGCCGAGGAGGCCGCCCCGGCGGCCCCCGAGTCGCCGCAGGACATCGCGCTCGCCGCGGCCCATCAGGCGCTGGACGCCGGTGACCTGGGCGGCGCGGTGCAGGCGTACAAGAACGTGCTCGCCGACGACCCCGCCAACGGCGAGGCCAAGCTCGGCCTGGCCCAGGCCCAGTTGCTGGAGCGCGTCTCGGGAGTGGACGCCACCCAGGTGCGCAAGGCGGCCGCGGAGAGCCCGGCGGATGTCAAGGCCCAGATCGCGGCGGCCGACCTCGACCTGGTGGGCGGTCATGTGGAGGACGCCTTCGGCCGGTTGGTGGACGCGGTGCGCCGCACGGCGGGGGAGGACCGGGACGCGGCCCGCGTGCATCTCCTGAGTCTGTTCGATGTGATCGGCGGTGAGGACCCCCGAGTGGTGGCGGCGCGCGGCGCGTTGGCGCGGGTGCTGTTCTGACCTCCGGCTCCTCAAACAACACAGCGACCGCTCTTTACCAAAACTTGGTAAACGCGGTCGCTGTTACTGCCAGTAAACGCAAGCCCGGTCTTTGTCCGGTCTTGGAGTAAATCTCCCTCTCTTTCCGGTCACTGTCCGGCAACCCTGCGTGCCCGATCTCGACCGTCCTGCCGCGGTTCGGTTATCCGTCCGTTACTCGCTAGTAACGAACCCCTTGTGCCCGGGCCGGGAATGGACCACGATCGGCCAAGCTCGGTCCATCCCCCCGTAGCTCGGCATCCGGTCGGCGCGTCGGTGTGGTTGGGTCCCCACCGGGCAGGTCGGCGGCAGTGGCGCCGACCGTGGACAGGGGGGTCTCTGCCCACAAGGCAGGGCCTGTCCAGGAGGTTGCGCGAGATTGCGTGGCCAGTGGTTGTCGCTCGGGGGTGATCGCCGGTGTTTCGGGTGCGGTGTGCGCCTGTGAGACGTGGGCGCTCTCCTTCCCGAGGACGTAGCACTTCTCCCATCCCAGGTCCGGGGCCCCGCCCCGGCCGGAGATGTACGTCCGAGAAGGAGGAAAGTCATGGAGTCCGTGGCTCGTGGCGGCACCAGATGGAAGCGGTTCGCCGTTGTCATGGTGCCGAGCGTTGCTGCCACGGCCGCGATCGGCGTCGCCCTGTCCCAGGGTGCGCTCGCGGCCTCGTTCAACGTATCCGGTCAGCAGTTCAAGGTCTCGGTGGACCGGCTCGACGGCACCGGGTTCGCGCAGTACGGCGCGCTGGACACCCAGCACGGGGGCAAGAAGATCCCCGTGGCGGTGTCCGCGTTCAAGAGCGCGAAGCTCAAGGGCCTGTGCCAGTCCGTCGTGATCCCGGTTCCGGTCTTCGGCGACGTGTCGCTGAAGCTGACGGCCGGCAACGGCAGCAAGCAGGTCGAGGCCAAGAACCTCTTCATCGATCTCGATCAGCTCAACGCGGACGCGACGTTCCGTGGGATCGACATCGGTGTCGCGGCGGGTGACGCCCACAAGGGGCCCGGGATCAACAAGGGTGACGCGGCCGATCCCGGCTCGTTCGGCCAGCAGTCCGATTCCGCCACGCTGACCGGTGTGAAGCAGACCGCCTGGGCGACCAGCGCGGGCACGTTCAAGCTCTCCGGCCTTTCGATGAAGGTCAGCAAGGGCAAGAACGAGTGCTTCTGATCCGCTGAGCCAGGGTGGGGGGCCGCGGCGCTGCCCCTCACCCGGGCATCGACCAGCAGCGGGTATGCGCCACGCTGGTACCGCTGTAGAACAACCGCGATCACACCGATCGCCGGCCCCAGGGAGCTGTTTTCAATGAGTGCCGAGTCGCCGGGGGCGAGTGACCGCATCAGCCGTTGGCGGGGGTCCTTCAGGGCATGGCGCTGGCAGCGCCCGTTCTGGGCAGGGCTGTTGAGCCTGCTGGCGGGGGTGCCGATCATGTACTTCCCGTACAACGACCTCAACGCGGGTGGATTCACCATCAACATGTCCACCACCGCCGGATCGGCCTCGCTGATCATCGGGGTGCTGTTGGTGGTCCTGGGCCTGACCATGTGGTTCCAGCCCATGGTGCGGGTGTTCGCCGGAGTCGCCACGATCCTGCTCGGTCTGGTGTCGATCCCCGTCTCGAACTTCGGCGGCTTCCTGATGGGATTCCTGCTCGCGCTGTTCGGCGGCGGCATGAGCATCGCCTGGGCACCCGGTGAGACCCCCTCCGCGCAGCCGGCCGAGGGGCCGGGAGCAGCGCCGGAGGACGACGGGAACGGTGGAGACGTGCCGGAGCCGGCGGGGGCCGGGTCCGCGCCGGACCAGGAAGCCAGGAATGGGAGGCACCGTGCGGGGTGAAGACCGACCCGAGCAGCCGGAGGGAGTGAGCCCACGCCGGGTCAGAACCGGCCCTCGGCACGCGGCACCGAAGAAGTCGGTCCTGACCCGCCTTCAGGTGCCCGCCGGCAAGGCCATAGCGCTGGCCGCCATGCCGACGGCCGTGCTGATGGGCATGGGGCTCACCCCGCAGCTCGCCTCGGCCAACCCCCGGCCCGAGGACCGCTACAAGCCCGGACCGTGTGTGTCGCAGCCGGACGAGGCGGACAAGGACGACGCCAAGGGCAGCAAGGACGCCCAGGGCGAGGACAAGGACGCCAAGGACGCCAAGGGCTCCAAGGACTCGTCCGGGAAGGGCTCCAAGGACGGCTCCAAGGGCTCTGAGGAGTCCTCGGACGGCCAGGGAGGGTCCCGGGACGACAAGGCCGCTCCCACGCCGTCCCCGTCCCGTTCCTCCTCCGCTCCGTCCTCCGGCTCCGGGGACGCGAAGGAGCCGGAGGAGCCCTCGGCCTCGCCGAGCCCCTCCAAGTCCAAGAACCCCCTGGACCCGCTGGGACTCGGGGACGCGCTCCACGACGTCCTCACGCCCGGCGACGGGGACGGGGACGAGTCGGCCGAGCCGAGCGCCTCGCCCAGCCCGTCCTCCAGCGCCGGGCCCGGCTCGTCGCCCTCGCCGTCCCCGTCCACGTCCTCCGACAAGCCCGCCGACCCGGTCAAGGACACGGTGGACAAGGTGGGCAAGGGCGTCAAGGACACCGTGGACGGGGTGGGCAAGACCGTCGACGACGCCAAGGACAAGGCGGACAAGGCGCTTCCCAAGCCCTCCGCGTCCGCCTCGAAGGACGCGGACGGCAAGGAGGCGTTCCCCTGCCCGGAGTTCGACGCCGACGCGTACGAGAACGCCGAGGCCGAACCGACCGCGAGCCTGCTGCCCGAGGACCCCTGGACCCTGAAGAGCACGCTGCTGACCCTGCACGGCCTGGACTACAAGGGCATCGTGGAGGTCAAGACGCAGGGGGGCCAGCTCAAGAAGGTCCTGAAGTTCACCGCCTCGGGCGTGGACATCAAGGACCTCCACCAGCTGGTGGTGGGCCCGGCCGGGACCACCACCCATGTGCAGGCGCGCGAGGGGTCCACCTCGACCATTCGCAACGGCACGGTGACCATGTACACCGAGGAGCTGTCGGGGAACCTCCTGGGACTCATCCCGATCACCTTCAGCCCCAAGAGCCCGCCGCCGGTGAACATCCCCGAGGTGTTCTTCACCGATGTCACCGTCAAGCAGGCCGGTCAGTTCGGTGGCGATCTGACCGTTCCTGGTATGCACCTGTTCAAGACCGGGGAGTGACCGAAGCGACCCCACCGACCCGTTCGGGAGCCGCACACCCCTCCATCAGGAGGGAAACGCCCGTGGGCACCGCCTCCACTCGGAAGGCGGTGCCCACGGACGCGTTACGGGCCCGGTCGGCGCTACTGGTTCGCGCCGCCCAGGTGGTGCACCCGGACCATGTTGGTGGTGCCGGGGACGCCGGGGGGCGACCCGGCGGTGATGATCATGGTGTCGCCCTCGGCGTAGCGGCCCAGCTTCAGCAGCTCGGCGTCCACCAGGTCGACCATCGCGTCGGTGTGCTCGACGTACGGCACCACGAAGGACTCCACGCCCCAGCTCAGCGTGAGCTGGTTGCGGGTGGCCGCGTCCGTGGTGAAGGCCAGGATCGGCTGCTGGGCGCGGTAGCGGGAGAGCCGGCGGGCGGTGTCCCCGGACTGGGTGAACGCCACCAGCGACTTGGCGCCCAGGAAGTCGGCGATCTCGGCGGCCGCGCGGGCCACCGAACCGCCCTGGGTGCGCGGCTTCTTGCCGGGTACCAGCGGCTGCAGACCGCGCGAGAGCAGTTCCTGCTCGGCGGCCTGGACGATCCGGGACATCACCTTGACGGTCTCGACCGGGTAGGAGCCGACCGAGGACTCGGCGGAGAGCATCACCGCGTCCGCGCCGTCCAGGATCGCGTTGGCGACGTCGGACGCCTCGGCGCGGGTCGGCCGGGAGTTGGTGATCATCGACTCCATCATCTGGGTCGCGACGATCACCGGCTTGGCGTTGCGGCGGCAGAGCTCGATCAGCCGCTTCTGCACCATCGGGACCTTCTCCAGCGGGTACTCCACCGCGAGGTCACCACGGGCCACCATCACCCCGTCGAAGGCCGCGACGACATCCGTCATGTTGGCGACCGCCTGCGGCTTCTCCACCTTGGCGATCACCGGCACCCGGCGGCCCACCTCGTCCATGACGCGGTGGACGTCCCGGACGTCGGCCGCGTCCCGGACGAAGGACAGGGCGACCATGTCGCAGCCCATCCGCAGGGCGAACCTCAGGTCCTCGACGTCCTTCTCGGACAGCGCGGGCACATTGACCGCCGCACCCGGCAGGTTGATCCCCTTGTGGTCGGAGATCACCCCGCCCTCGATGACGATGGTCCGCACCCGCGGGCCCTCGACCGCGGTGACCCGCAGTTCGACGTTGCCGTCGTTGATCAGGACCTGGTCGCCCTTGGAGACGTCGCCCGGCAGCCCCTTGTAGGTGGTGCCGCAGATGGTCCGGTCACCCTCCACGTCCTCGGTGGTGATGATGAACTCGTCCCCGCGGACCAGCTCCACCGGGCCGTCCTTGAAGGTCTCCAGACGGATCTTGGGGCCCTGGAGGTCGGCGAGGACGCCGACCGCGTGCCCGGTCTCCTCGGAAGCCTTGCGGACGCGGTGGTACCGCTCCTCGTGCTCCGGGTGGCTTCCGTGGCTCATGTTGAACCGGGCCACGTTCATCCCGGCCTCGATCAAGGACTTCAGCTGGTCGTAGGAGTCGACGGCGGGGCCCAGAGTGCAGACGATTTTGGAACGGCGCATGAGGCAGATCCTATCGGTTTGTTTCGGAGCGGAATATTTCAGTCAGGGGCACGGCGGAGTCGGCACCGGAGCCTAGGCGCTGACCAGGTCGAACGTCTGGCTGGCGATCTCCAGCTCCTCATCGGTGGGCACCACGGCCACCGCGACCCGGCTGGCCTCCGTGGAGATCAGCCGCGCCGCCGCGGAGCGCAGCGCGTTGCGGACGCCGTCCACCTCGATGCCGAACGCGGTGAGGCCGCGCATCGCCGCCTCCCGGACCGCCGCGGAATTCTCCCCCACGCCGGCGGTGAACGCGATGGCGTCCACCCGCCCGAGCACCGCGGTGTACGCGCCCACATACTTCCGCAGCCGGTGGATGTAGATGTCGAAGGCGAGCTGCGCGGCCCGGTCGCCCTCGCCCATCCGGCGGCCGATCTCGCGCATGTCGTTGTCCCCGCACAGCCCGGCCAGTCCGCTGCGCTTGTTGAGCAGCGTGTCGATCTCATCGGTCGACATACCGCCCACCCGGGACAGATGGAAGATCGCCGCCGGGTCGATGTCGCCGGACCGGGTACCCATCACCAGGCCCTCCAACGGGGTCAGCCCCATCGAGGTCTCCACGCAGGTGCCGCCGCGCACCGCCGAGGCGCTGGCCCCGTTGCCCAGGTGCAGCACGATCGTGTTGACCTCCGCGGGCTCCTTGCCCAGCAGCTTCGCGGTGGCCCGGGAGACGTACGCGTGCGAGGTGCCGTGGAAGCCGTAGCGCCGCACCCCCCAGCGGTCGGCGGTCGCCACGTCGATCGCGTAGCGCGCCGCCGCCTCCGGGATGGTGGAGTGGAACGCCGTGTCAAAGACCGCGACCTGCGGCAGGTCCGGACGCAGTGAGCGGGCCACCTTGATCCCGGTGACATTGGCCGGGTTGTGCAGCGGGGCCAGCGGGATCAGCTTCTCGATCTCCCCGACCACCTCGTCGGTGATCAGGGTGGGCTCGGTGAACCGGGTGCCGCCGTGCACCACCCGGTGGCCGACCGCCGCCAGCTCCGGCGAGTCGAGGCCCAGGCCCTTGGCGGCCAGCTCGTCGGCCACCTGCTTGAGGGCCGCCGCGTGGTCGGTGACGGGGCCCTCGCCGATGCGCTCCACGATGCCGGAGGCCGGGCGGGAGCCGTCGGCCATGTCCAGCAGCTGGTACTTCACGGACGAGGAGCCGGAGTTGAGGACGAGGACTCGGGAGCCGTTCACGCGGACTGCGCCTTCTGTGTCGGGTACGTCGTGGACGCGGTGGGCGCCGGGGACGCCGGGGACATGGGGGACTGGGCCTGGATGGCGGTGATCGAGACGGTGTTGACGATGTCCTGCACGAGTGCCCCGCGGGACAGGTCGTTCACCGGCTTGCGCAGGCCCTGGAGCACCGGGCCGACCGCGACGGCGCCCGCCGAGCGCTGCACGGCCTTGTAGGTGTTGTTGCCGGTGTTCAGGTCCGGGAAGATCAGCACGGTGGCCTTGCCGGCCACCTCGGACCCGGGCAGCTTGGTCGCCGCCACCGCGGCGTCCACCGCCGCGTCGTACTGGATCGGGCCCTCCACCAGCAGGTCCGGGCGGCGCTCGCGGACCAGCTCGGTCGCCGTGCGGACCTTGTCCACGTCCGCGCCGGAGCCCGAGGTGCCGGTGGAGTACGACAGCATCGCGATCCTCGGCTCCACCCCGAACTGGGCGGCCGTCGTCGCCGACTGGATGGCGATGTCCGCGAGCTGCTCGGCGTCCGGGTCGGGGTTGACCGCGCAGTCGCCGTACACCAGCACCCGGTCGGCCAGGCACATGAAGAAGACCGAGGAGACGATCTGGGCGCCGGGGGCGGTCTTGATGATCTCGAAGGCGGGCCGGATGGTGGCCGCCGTCGAGTGCACCGCGCCCGAGACCATGCCGTCGGCCAGCCCCTCCTGGACCATCAGGGTGCCGAAGTAGGAGACGTCGGCCACCACGTCGTACGCCAGCTCGTAGGAGACGCCCTTGTGGGCGCGCAGCTTCGCGTAGTCCTCGGCGAAGCGCTCCCGCAGCGGGGAGGTCTGCGGATCGATGATCTGCGCCTCGGCGAGCTGGATGCCGAGCTCGGCGGCGCGCTTGCGGATCGGCTCCTCCTCGCCCAGCAGTGTGAGATCGCACACATCGCGGCGGAGCAGTACGTCGGCGGCGCGCAGCACCCGCTCCTCGGCGCCCTCGGGCAGCACCACCCGGCGGCGGTGGGACCGGGACCGCTCGATCAGCTCGCGCTCGAACATCATCGGGGTGACCCGGCTGGAGCGGCCCACCGAGATGCGCTCGGTCAGCGCCGCGGTGTCCACGTGCCGCTCGAAGAGGCCCAGCGCGGTCTCCGCCTTGCGCGGCGCGCTCGCCGTGAGCTTGCCCTCGATGGCGAACAGCTCGGCCGCCGTCGGGAAGGACCCGCCCGCCACCGACACCACCGGGGTCCCCGGGGCAAGTCGCGAGGCCAGCGCCAGGATGTCCGGGCCCGGCCGCTCGTCCAGGGTCAGCAGCACCCCGGCGATCGGCGGGGAGCCCGCGCTGTGCGCGGCGAGCGCGCCGACGATCAGGTCGGCCCGGTCCCCGGGCGTCACCACCAGGCAGCCCTCGGTCAGCGCGGGCAGGAAGCTCGGCAGCATCGCGCCGCCGAAGACGAAGTCCCGCACGTCCCGGGAGAGCCCGGTGTGATCGCCGAGCAGCACCTCGGCGCCCAGCGTGCGGACGATCTGGGAGACGGTGGGCGCCGACAGCGACCCGTCCTCGGGCAGCACATAGCTGGGGACCGGCAGCTTGGCGGCCAGCCGCTCGGCGATGGCCGCGCGGTCCGCGGGCGCCACCCGGTTGACGACCACCGCGACCACGTCGCAGCCCCGCCCCTCATAGGCGCGGTAGGCGTTGTGGGCCTCGGCGCCGGCCGACTCGGCGGTCTGCTTCTGGCCGCCGACCACCGTGATCACCGAGGCGCCGAACTCATTGGCCAGCCGTGCGTTCAGCCCCAGCTCGTCGGGGAGGCTGGTGGCCGCGTAGTCGCTGCCCAGCACCAGTACGTAGTCATACGCGTCGGCGACCTCGTGGAAGCGGCCGACCAGCTGCGAGACCAGCTCGTCGGTGCCCCGCTCGGCCTGGAGCGTGGCCGCGTCCTGGTACGTCATGCCGAGGACGGACTCCGGCGACTGGCTGAGCCGGTAGCGGGCCCGCAGCAGGTCGAAGAGGCGGTCGGGGTCGTCGTGCACCAGGGGGCGGAAGACGCCGACCCGGTCGACATGGCGGGTCAGGAGCTCCATGACTCCCAGCTCCACGACCTGGCGCCCGTCGCCACGCTCGACTCCGGTCACGTACACGCTGCGTGTCACGCGTGCTCTCCGTTCCTCTGGCGTTCATCGGTGTTTTCGTTATGTGCGCCTGTCGGACACATATTGGCCACATTGAACGGCCCAGTCCTCTTGACAATACCTGCGACCGTGATTAAGGCGCTTGTCGCTCGGGGGATACAGCACCACCCCGCCCATGAAACAATCGGACTGGCTCACATCTACCCGTAGGGAGCAGGAGACACAGCACGATGCGCATCGGAGTTCTCACCGCAGGCGGCGACTGCCCCGGCCTCAACGCTGTGATCCGGTCGGTGGTGCACCGCGCGGTCGCCGGCCACGGAGACGAGGTGATCGGGTTCGAGGACGGCTTCAAGGGGCTCCTCGACGGCCGGCACCGCAAACTGGACCTCGACGCCGTCAGCGGCATCCTCGCCCGCGGTGGCACCATCCTCGGCTCCTCCCGGCTGGAGCGGGCCCGGCTCCGCGAGGCGTGCGAGACCTCGAAGGACCACGCCCGCGACTATGGGATAGACGTGCTGATCCCGATCGGCGGCGAGGGCACCCTCACCGCGGCCCGGATGCTCTCCGACGCCGGGCTGCCGATCGTCGGCGTCCCCAAGACGATCGACAACGACATCTCCTCCACCGACCGCACCTTCGGCTTCGACACCGCCGTCGGCGTCGCCACCGAGGCCATGGACCGGCTGAAGACCACCGCCGAATCCCACCAGCGGGTGATGGTCGTCGAGGTCATGGGGCGCCACGCGGGCTGGATCGCGCTGGAGTCCGGGATGGCGGGCGGCGCCCACGGCATCTGCCTGCCGGAGCGGCCCTTCGAGGTCGACGGGCTGGTGAAGATGGTCGAGGAGCGGTTCGCCCGCGGCAAGAAGTTCGCGGTCATCTGCGTCGCCGAGGGCGCGCACCCGGCCGAGGGCTCCATGGAGTACCAGAAGGGCGAGATCGACCAGTACGGCCATGAGCGGTTCACCGGGATCGGCAACCGCCTCGCGGCCGAGCTGGAGCGGCGCCTGGGCAAGGAGGCCCGCCCGGTCATCCTGGGGCATGTGCAGCGCGGCGGCACGCCCACCGCGTACGACCGCGTGCTGGCCACCCGCTTCGGCTGGCACGCCGTGGAGGCGGCGCACCGGGGTGACTTCGGCATGATGACCGCGCTGCGCGGCACGGACATCCAGATGGTGCCGATCGCCAACGCGGTCACCGAGCTCAAGACCGTGCCGGTGGACCGGATGGACGAGGCCGAGTCGGTCTTCTGATCGGCCACGGCCCCTGGTCTCTCCTCTTCCGTCTTCGTCGGCTCCGTCTTCTTCCGTCTTCGTCGGCCGCAGCGGTCTTGATCATCCCCCCGTGGAAGATCAAGACCGCTGCGGCCGTGTGCTGTTGGCAAGGTGCACTCTTGAACAAGTGCCTGGTGTGAACAAGGCTGTCCCGTGTCCGGGACATGTTCCGGAGCAGTCCCGGACAGGGCCGGGACACAGGGGTGGGGGAGAGAACCGCCGATGGCCGATGCCGACAGGGCTCCCGATCCACGGGAGGCGCGGAGCGCCCGTGAGTTCGTCGCCGCGCTGCGGGCGCTCAAGGACTGGTCCCGGCTGACCTACCGGGAGCTGGCGGCACGGGCCGACGCGCTCGGGGACGTACTGCCGCGCAGCACGGTCGCCAATATGCTCGCGCGTGCCACGCTGCCCCGCGAGGAACTGGTCGCGGCGTTCGTACGGGCCTGTGGGGTGGGGCCCGCGGAGCTGACCGTCTGGCTGGCCGTGCGGAAGGGCCTCGCGACCTCGATCGAGCGGGGCGAGTCGGCCGAGCGGGCCGAGCCGGGCGAGCCCGTGGCGTCAGCGGAGCCCGTGGCGCCGGTCGAGCGCGGTGAGGCCGCGGCGCCTGCCGTCCCCGCCGCATCCCGTCCGGCCGGGGCGGGTGCCCGGCGCTTACGGGTGCCGGTGCTGAGCGCCGCGCTCGGGCTGACGGTCGTCGTGGCCGCCGTAGCCGCCGTGCTCACATGGCGGACACACCACGACGGGGGCGGCGAGGGCGATGGATCGGCCGCCAAGGACGGGTCCGTTTCGGTCTCTCCGGACGACCCGGCGCCCACGCCCCCACCCGCGCCCGGGAAGTACCGGATCCGGGCCGTCCACTCCTCGCTGTGTCTGTCCGAACGCCGGACGGACAAGACCGCCTGGGTCTATCAGGTGCCCTGCGCGGAGGTCTTCCCCTCGTTCTCGCTCAGGCGTCTGGACGACGGGCTGTGGCAGATCGCCACCCTGCACCCCGAGCACGGCCCGGGCTGCTCCGGAATCATGGGCCAGAGCAAGGCCGAAGGCGCCTGGCTGGGGGACGACTACTGCGAGAGCCGGGGAGCGGGCGAGGAGTTCCGGCTGGAGGCCGTGGACCGGCCCGCCGAGGGATTCCGGTTGCGGCCCGCGCACACCGGCCAGTGTCTGGCGCTGCCCGGCGGCACCACCCGGCGCTGGGCGCACGTCGTCCAACTGCCGTGCCGGTCGGACGCCCCGGGGCAGGTCTTCCGCTTCGACCCGGTGGGCTCCGGGGCGAAGGGGCGGCCCGCAGGGGCGAAGGGGTAGCCCGCCCCGCCGCCGTGGTTCCGCCCCTCTGGTACTGTCCCCGCCTGATCAAGGGGGAACTGGTCAGGGGACGTAAGGAGTTACGGGCGGGATGCGTGGTTTATGGGGCCGTGTGTGGCAGCGCCGCACGCCCCTCGTCGTACTGATGGCGGTGGTGGGGGTCGCGGGGGCGGTCCTCGTGACCCGGGACAGCGGCGGCGGCCATCTCGCCGCCAACCGGGCCCAGTTGAGGAAGGCGTGCGACGGCACCCTGCCCTACCGGGACCTCGAACGGCTGGTGCGTGACGAGCGGCCGGGTGAGCTCAGACAGCACGGCACGATGCTCGCACCCGGCCAGGAGAGCCGCTCGTTGCTGGACTGCTCGCTGTCGTGGGGCGACGGACACGGGGTCACGGTCCACGCCGAGGCGCTGGTGTCCGATGTGCCCGAGGCCGTCGAGACCCGGGATCTCCTGGAACCGGCCGGTGGCCGTGGCACCTTCGTGGCGCCGGGCACCACCGGCCAGTACGGGAAGCGGGGCACCTGGCTGGTGGCCGACTGCCAGGGCGGGCTCGGCGGCCGGGTCCGGCCCACGACCGATCTGTATGTGACGGCCCGGGTGACGGACGGGACCGACGGCGGGACCGACGGGACCGACGGCGGGGCCGACGGGACTGACGGGGCCGACTCGGCAGATGGCCCGACCGCGCGGAACGGCAAGCCGGACCGCGCCACCGCGCTCCTCGGCTTCCGTACCGCCGTGCACGTGGCCAACGCCCTCACCAAGGCCCAGCACTGCGGCTCCGGCCCGCTCACGACGCCGAGCGCCGTGCTGGACACGGACGAGACCCACGGCGCGCCCGGCCGGGACCTGCGCAAGTGCGCGTGGATCGACGGCTCCTCGCTCCCCGGTGTCGCCTCCGGCTCCTGGACCACCCTCGGCGACCTCCAGGAGTCCACCGGCCTGAGCGCCTGCTCCGGGGAGTGGGACGCGCAGCAGAACGCCGGTGAGCGTCCGCGACCGAAGCAGTGGCAGGTCACCGAGGTCGAGGCGGCCAGTTGGTCGGGGATCCTCGGCCGGTCGGCGTACGACTCCTACGCACGCGAGGGCCATGTGCCCGGGTGGGGAGCGCAGGGCGACAAGCGCCCCTCCGAGGCCGGTTCCGCGACGGACGCTGATTCTGGTGTGCGGCGGGAGGACCGCGTCTCCTCCTACACCGGACGGCCCCAACTCGCCCTGTGGGCCCGGTCGGTGTGCGGTGGCCGCACCACCTACCACCGGGTGGCCGTCCTTCCCGAGATCCGGCTCGAGGACGGCGAGACGGCCGTCATCGGCGGCAAGGACCGCGCCAGGCTCTCCACCGTCGCGCAGACGGTCCTGGACCGCTATCTGGACGCCGACGACGGCTGGCCCGCGTCCGCGAAGTGCCGCGCCACCAAGGTGCTCGGGGAGGTGGAGCAGTGGCACTGACCCGGCCCACCCTCACCCGGCGCCAGGTGCGCGCCGTGGTGGCCGTCGCGGTGGCGCTGGCCGCCCTCACCGGAGTGTTCGTCTGGTTCGCGGGCAGCGAGGACCGGGCGCTGGCGGGGGCCTGCGACGGGGTGCTCCCGGTCGGCGAGGTCCGCGCGGTGCTCGGCGACGACACCGAACTGGAGGTGACCAACCGCACCGAGGGCTCCTTCGGGAAGAAGACCGGCGAGAGGGAGGGGAGCGGCGCCGAGCGGGCCAACTCCCTCTCCGTCCACTGCCGGATCACCGCCGAGGACACCGGCCGCGTCGCCGTCTCCATCGCGGGCTCGCCGCGCCCCCGCGCGGAGTACGGGTACGGCGACCTCTACGCCGCCGTACCCGCCCGCCACACGCTCCCCGTCCCCCTCGGCCACGGCTGGTCCGGCCTGTTCGCCACCGACACCACACGGCTGGGCGACGCCGAGGACGGCACGGCCACCGCCGCCGTGCTGCTCGACTGCGCCCGGCGCGGCGACAGTCTGCTGATCACCGTGGAGACCGCGCTGCGCGGCGCCACCACCCTCGACGACCCCGCCGTCCGCCCCGACTTCGTCCGCACCGCCACCGCGACCGCCGAGGCGGCCAACGACCACTGGGGCTGCGGCGCCCGCCTGGGCAAGCCGGTGCGCACCGTCGGGCTGCCGGTGAACGAGGACGAGTACGAGCCGCTGCTGGGCGCCAAGGGCACCTGCGCGGCCGTCCCCACCGCCTCGCGCTCCGCCGTCTCCACCGCCCGCGAGACCGCCCGCGACCGCGCACCGCGGGAGAGCTGCGTGCTCGGCACCCGGGACGGCTCGCCGCTCTACCGCCTGGAGGCGTACTACGGCCCCTACGCGGAGGACGCCCGCTCCCAGTACACCCGGGACTACGACTACGAGAACGTGACCCCCGCCGAGAAGCCCGCCGGGCGGCTCGGCCGGAGCGCCTACTGGGCCGGTGCCACCTGCCCGCGCGGCGCCGGGCCCGCCCTCTACCTCATCCGCGCCGACGCCGCCGACGGCGAGACCCGCCGCCGCCCCGACCTCGCCTACGAACGCGCCGCCCTGGCGGCTTTCGCCGCCGCCTCGGCCGAACACCACGGCTGCGCCGCGCCGAGCCTGCCGGGCGGCTGAGGCCGCGCGGTCAGGCGGAGGGGAGGGGCGGCGGGACGGCGTGGAGGTTCTGCAGTTCGTCCTGGGCCTTCTCCCGGTGCTTGGCATCGCAGAGTTCGTCGGTGACGATCGACTCCAGGAACCTCCGGGCCGCCTCGTGATGGGCCCGGCCGATCCCGCCGATCCGGGCTGCCGCCTGGACGCGGTACGGCGCCGGGCACGACTCGTCGGCGGCGATGGCCACCAGCGCGGCCACCACGGGCTCCAACGCCCTGGGGTCGATCGTCGCGAGGTCGTCCGCCGCCGCCAGCCGTACCTCGGTGGTGGTGGCCTCGGTGACCCGGGCCTGGAAGAGGCGGATGAGTTCGGCGCGCTCCTGGGCACCGCCCAACTCGGCCAGTCCCCTCGCGGCCCAGCGGTTTCCGTCCGAACGCGCGGCGAGCCCGGTCAGCCGGGACCGCAGGATGCGGGCCGCGTCTTCGCGCCGACCCGGGTCGATCTCGACCGCGGCGGTGACCATCCACCACACATAGAACGCGTCCGGCTCCGCGGCCGCCTGGCTCAGCAGCGTCTCGACGACCTGTGGCCGCGTGTGCGGAGCGATGCGGACGAGGGAACGCGCGACTTTCTCGCGCTCGTTCGCGCCGAGGAACGGGGACGTCAACGCGAGGGTGAGGGCCGCCTCCGCCTCCTCGGTGTGCTCGGGAGCGAGCAGCGCCAACGTCTCGGCGAGTTCCCAGGATTCCTGGAGGCCGGTTCCGGGTGACGACACGCGATCGAGCAGGGTGCCGATGACGCGCGTTCGGTAGTCGTCACTGAGCCTTCCGAGGTAGTCGGCGGCCTTTGCCCGGTCACCGGGCCCCACCCCGGGCGCACGCAGGGCCTCCTCCAGGACGGGGACCACCTGTTCCAGGTTCTGCGGATCCATCTCGCTGAGGCTCGACACCGCGCGAAGCCGCTCGTCCCACTCGTGGGCGGGGTCCGCCGCGATCGAGGCGAGCAGGGCCAGACAGCGGTCCCGCTGCCTGGGTGCCAGAGAAGCGGACTTCACCGCCGGGTCGATCCTGCTGTTCGTGGGGCAGTGCGGGGACCGCGCCAGCCGGAACAACTCCTCGGCCACCTCGACCCGATGGGCGGCATCCAGATCCGCGAGCCGTTCCGCCGCGTCCATGCGGTCGTACATATCGAGGCGGGTGTTCCGCACCAGGTTCCACAGCACGCCCACGGCCAGATCGCTCTGGCCCGGTGCGATCGCCGCCAGCGTCTGGGCCGCCTTCGCCCGGGAACCGGCGGCGACCTTGCCCGACGTCATCAGGTCCTCGAGCACATCGAGGGAGCGTGGTCCGCGGCCAGGGTCCAGCATGGGGATGACGCGCAGCAGGTCGATCCGGTTGGAGACGGTGGTCGCCGGGTCCTCGGCAAGTGCCTCCAGGGCGGACAGGGCGGCGGCGGACGAGACGGGGGAGAGCTTGGCGAGGGTCTCCGCGAGTGACACGAGGCGCTGAGCGAACGCACCGGGGCTCTGCATCAGGTCGATCAGACAGCCTTGCGCCTGTGCGAGGTGGTCGCCTCCGAGATTCGCCAGAGCCTCCGCGGCCGTCTGGCGTTCCGAGAAGTCGATCCGGTCGTCACGGGCCGTCGCCAGCAGCACGTCGGCCGCCCGGTCACGCGAAGGGTGCTGGGTCCGGGCGACCGCCGCTGCCGCGCGCACCCGGTCCGCGTCCGGGATGTGCGGATTGTCGATCACGGTCCACAGGTGGTCCACGGCGGTCCGTGCCGTGGCCTCGCTGCGCTCGCTGAGCAACTGGGCCGCGACGACGCGGCCGGTGGTGGAGACCGTGTCGTCCTCCATGACCTGGACGAGTGTGGCCGAGACCTCGGGATCGCCGAGGAGCGCCGCCGTGGTGAGCACGTCGTCGCGTTCGTCCGCCGACAGGATGAGCACGCGCCGGAGCATCGTGCAGAAGGTCTTGAGGACCGGTCCGGTGGCCTGGGCGCCGCGCAGCAGCAACTCACCCACCAGCGCCTGATGACGGTCCGTCCGCTGCTGGAGCCAGGGGAGCAGGATGCTGTCCGGGTGGTTGTGGGTGTGCCGGACCAGGACGAGCCGGGCGACCTCCTCCTGGCCGGTGCCGTCGAAGATCCGGTCGAGCCACCCGCCCCAGACCTGCGCCTCCGGGTCGAACGCCCCCGGCAGGTCCGCCTCGTGGACCTCCGCCGCCAGGTGCTCGGCGAACGATAGGTGCCAGAAGCGCACGTTGTCCCCGTCCCGGGTGACCAGACCGGTGTACTCCGCGAGCGCGAACAGGGTCTTGCGCCACCGGGGAGTGACCGGAATGGCCACGTCCAGCTCCTTGGCGAGCTGCCGCATCCAGGTCTCGGCCCGGCCCAGCAGGTCCGTCTCGCCCTGGGACGCCGCCACGGCGAGCCGTTTGCCCAGCTCGGATCGCCGCTCCCGGATCTCGTCCACCAGCCGTTCGCTGTTCGACAGGTCCTCCAGCGCGGCCAGCAGACTCTCCTTCGCCCGCCTGCCGCGCCCCTCCGCCAGATGCGTCAGGAACTGCTCGTACAGGTCGAAGCGCTGCTTGGGCAGCGGCTTGTCCGGGGACTTCTCGAAGACGATCGCGGCGATGGTGGCGAGCAGCGGCACCTTGGCCACGTCCAGCAGGTGGCCCTCGCGGAGCTGGGCCAGGAACCGCTCCGCCTGGCCGGGGACCGGGGCGTCGTGGAACCAGCCCGCCGCGAAGCGCTTCAGGCCGTCCGCGGTGAAGGGCTCCAGGGTGTAGTGCGCCATGCCCGCGCGGATCAGCTTGTGGCGGTCGGCCGGGGTCGGCGGGCGGCTGGTGAGGATCAGCCGGAACGGCGGCTCGCGGGGCGGGCCCAGGATGCCGTCCACCCAGTCCACGAGCCGGTCCCTGGCTCCGGTGTCGGAGACCTCGTCGAGCGCGTCGATGAGGATCACCCACCGCCCGTCCGGGGTGGGCCGGTCCGGGAGCCGGTCGAGACCGGCGGGGAGCATGCCCTTCTCGACCGAGGCGGCGATCGCCTCCTGCCAGGGCCGGTGGCTGAGCGCGTGCGGGGCGAGGCGCTTGGCCGTGACGCGGATCGGCACCGCGTCCTTGGTCAGCTCCCGGGGCAGCTGGCTGATGAGTGACGACTTGCCCATGCCGGGGCCGCCGGTGATCAGCAGATGCTCCGGCGACTCCAGGACGGACTTCAGGGACTGGGACACCCGGCGGTCCTGCTTGCCCTCCAGGGCCGGGGCCCCGGCCTCGGCCCGGCGCTCCTCGCGCTCCCGCGACCGGGACCACTCACCGGGCCGGGACGGCTCCGGCACGCCGTCGCCGTGGTGCTCGGCCTCCAGGCCCTGGGCGGCGGTCATCTGCTGGCGTACGTAGACCTCGGTGAAGCGGGGGCGGCGGAGCCCCTCCAGGAGGTCCTCGTACGGGAAGCTGGCCGCCTCCTCCTTCTGGGCCTCGATCAGCCGGTCCAGGTCGTACCGGCTCAGCCGCCCGGCGGGCGCGGCGCCCTCGGCGGCGGCGGATGAGGCCGGGGGCAGTTCCGGGACATAGGCGCGGTTGCGCACCAGGGCCACCCGGTCGGCCTGGTCGGTGGCCAGCTTGTGCGGCTTGGCGAGGCCCTTGTGGGCGGCGGCCCGCCGGACCCCCTGGTAGAGGTCCTCGACGGTGAGCAGCTCCGGCCGTCCCGGCATGCCCTCCTCGATGAGCCTCATCAGCTCGCCGGTGAAGTCGGTCAGCGCCTTCCCCTTGCGCGCCCACGACCGGGTCGTGGCGCCGGAAGAGGCGAGGACGTACGCGCCCTCGATCTCGACCTCCTCGTGGAGGTCGGAGGGCCCCATGGCGACAGCGGCCTGCCCGCTGAAGCAGCAGTCCAGCACCACCACCTTGCGCCGCGCCCGGCGTGGCTTCAGCAACTGCTTCCGCACGTCCTTGTAGCGCACGGACCAGTGCAGATCGTCGTTGCCGGATCTCGGCAGGGCCAGGTAGAGCTTGTCGCCGGGGTCGGCGGAGTTCTTGTCCATCAGCCCGTGTCCGGCGTAGTAGACGATGAGCGTGTCCGTGGCCTCGTCGGCCGCCGTGGCGATCGCGTCGACCACCTCGGGGCCGAAGCGCGGCTGATCGATCTTGTGGCAGTGCTCCTTGGGGAGCCCCCACAGCCCGGGGTCGGTCAGCGCGTCGTACAGCCGGTTGATGTTGTTCTCGACGGCGGGCAGGGGTTCGAGGTGCTCGAACGCGTGGACGCCGATCAGCACCGCCCGCGAGGTGGCCGGGTCCGGCAGCCGCACGGCCTCAGCCCTCCGTGCCGGAGTCGGGGGTGTGCAGCGCCTCCAGCAGCCGGCGCACCGCCTCCGGGTCGTCGGTGTGCACGGTGACCGTCGTCCCGTTGGCGTGGGCGTTCAGCGGGGGCGCGGACGGGTGGTTCCGCCGCCATGCGGCCAGGGCCAGCGCGAGGTTGGCCAGCGCGGTGGCGTGGGTGAGTACGACGTTCACCACGTCCCAGGCGCCGCCCATGGCGCCTTCCTCCGGTGGGGCCTCCCGCAGCTCGACCTCGGTCGTCCGCTCCAGCGCGTCGTCCCCGTAGAGCCACCGGTACAGCGACAGCAGCGCCTCGCCGTCGTCGTCCTGGTCCTCGGTGTCGATGCGGAACTCCACCTGCCGCCCCCTCGCCCGTCCAACTCCCCTGCCACCCACAGGCCGTAGCAGCGGATTTTCTCATGGATCCATCATCCCTTGACGGCGCCGCCCAGGGCGAAGCCGCCGCCCAGGCGGCGGGAGATCAGGACGTAGAGCAGGAGTACGGGCGTGGAGTAGAGGATCGAGAAGGCGGCCAGCTGGCCGTAGACGACCTGGCCGTAGTTGCCGAAGAAGGTGAAGATCGAGACGGACGCGGGGAGTTGTTCGGGGGAGAGCAGGAGCATGAAGGGGACGAAGAAGTTGCCCCACATCATGATGAAGCTGTAGATCATCACAACCGTGATGCCGGGGCCCATCAGCGGCAGGATCACCCGGATCAGGCTCTGCAGCCAGGAGGCGCCGTCGGTCCACGCCGCCTCCTCCAGGATCACCGGCACGCCGTCCATGAAGTTCTTCATCAGCCAGATGGCGAACGGGAGTTGCGAGGCGGCGAGGAAGAGGGCCGTGCCGGACATGGTGTCCACGAGGTCCACCTGGACGAAGAGTCCGTAGACCGGAACCATGATCGCGGTGATCGGCAGACAGGTGGTGAAGAGCACCGTCAGCAGGTACGGGCGCACGACGCGGGAGCGGAAGCGGGAGAGGGGATAGGCGGCGAGGGCCGCGCAGGCGACGGTCAGGAGGGTGGCGCCGCCGCACAGGAGCAGGCTGTTGAACATCGGCGTGAAGGTGATCTCGTCCGTCCACACCGCCGAGAAGTTGTCCAGCGTGGGCGATCCGGGTGCCGAGACCCGCAGGTTGGCGTCGCTGTCGATGGAGGCCAGGACCAGCCAGGCGAGCGGCAGCAGAAACGCGGCCGCGACGACCAGCAGCGCGGCGTCGGCGGCCAGTCGGCGGCGCAGCCGCGGGGACCAGCGAGGGCGGTTCCGGCTCTTGGCGGAGCGGGGC
>NZ_JAEEAP010000679.1 GCF_016103465.1 Streptomyces sabulosicollis | reverse complement strand
GGGGCGGTGAGGTGCGAGGCCGGGCCGGACCCGGAGCCGGGCCCGTCCTCGTCGCCGTGTCGTGCAGCCATGGTCCCCAGTCTGGCAGCTCAGCCCCGACGGACCCCGACGGGCCGGTCCGGGGCCGGTGGGGACCGGGCAGACCCCGGGACGACCGGGCAGGCCCCGGGACGACCGGGCAGGCGCCCGGAGGGGGCCGGGGCCGGTGGCGGCGCCGATGGCGGGTTGGTGCCGGACGAGGGCCCGCCGACGGCCCACGGCGCCGGGGAACGGCTCAGAACGGCAGGTTGTGGCTCGGGGACCGTCAGGTTTCTGCAGCCCCCGTACGGGCGGGCCCCCGGCCGCGTACTCTGTGCCACATCCCACAGACCACCGCATGAAGTGAGCCCTAGGCCATGCCCACCCAATCGGACATGACGACTCAACTCGACACCGGCGTACTGGACGCGCTCCAGCATCAGGTCGCCGTCTTCGCCCGCCGTGCGGAACAGACCCGGCTCGGCGGCGTCGGCCAAGCCCGCAATTCCATGGACCGAGCCGCGTATCTGCTGCTCAACCGGCTCGACCAGGAAGGCCCGATGGGGGTCAAGGCGCTCGCGGGGAGCATGGGCATCGACTCGTCCACCGTGACCCGCCAGGTCGCCCCGCTGGTCGACTCCGGCATGGTCAAGCGCACCTCGCACCCCGAGGACGGCCGTGCGGTCGTGCTCCAGCTCTCCCCGCGCGGCAAGGCGCGCCTGGAGGAAGTGCGTTCCTCACGGCGCGATCTGATGGCCCGCGTGACCGGGGACTGGACGGCGGAGGAGCGCGATGCCTTCTGCGATCTGCTGACCCGCTTCAACGTCGCCCTCTCCGCCGCGCACACCACGGTGCCCCAGGCGACGCCCGCCACCTGACCCCGGCGCAGACATCTTGACCAGGTGCCTGTGCCTGCCGTGTCCTAAAAGGAACGGGAGGCGGAGGGCGTGGTGCGGAAGCGGCGGGCAGCACGGGATGGCCGCCGGGCCCGGGAGTTCGAGGCATTCGTCGCGGGCGCGGGTGGCCGACTGCTGCATGCGGCCACGCTGCTCACGGGGGAGCCGACGGGGGACACCGAAGCCGCCGAGCGCCTGCTGACCGCCGCGCTCGCGCGTACGTACGCCCGCTGGGACCGGCTGCGCGGCGAGGATCCGTACGACCACACCCGCCGTACGCTGGCCGCCCTCTTCGCCCACCGGGGTCACCGCTACCGCCGCCCGCGCGGCGGCACCCTGGCCCGGCTCACCCCGCAGGAGCGGCTGGTGCTGGTGCTGCGGCTGTACGAGGGGGTCGCCGAGGAACAGACCGCGGCGGCGCTCGGCCTGCCGGTCGAGCGGGTCCGGGCGATCTGCACCCGGGCGGTCACGGTGATGCGCAGCGCGGCGCCCCGGCGTGGCACGACTGGAACACGTCCGTCCGCCGGAACGCGACCGTCCGCCGGAACGTCGCCCTCCGCCGGAACGCCACCGTCCACCGGCGGCCGGGCGGCCACCGGCGCGGCGGGGGCCGGAGCAGGGACCGGGGCCGGAGCAGGGACCGGGACCGGAGCAGGGACCGGGACCGGAGCAGGAGCCGGGACCGGAGCAGGAGCCGGAGCCGCGCCATGAGCTTCCCTGATCGCAAGGAGACCGAGGTCCGCCGGATGCTGGAGGGCCCGCATCCGGCGCTACCGCCGGATCTGGCGGGCCGGGCGGCCGAACGCGGGCGACGGATGCTCCACCGCCACCAGGTGGCGCGCACCATCGGCTGGCTGCTGCTGCTCGCCGCGGTCGTCGCCTTCGGCGTCTGGGCGGCGATCGTCGAACCGTGGGCCGCGCCGCCGCCCACCGACACCACCCCTCCCCTCGAGGGGTGGTGACCTCCCCCCGAGGGGAGGTGACCGAACAGGGGCTCCGAGAGCCCCTGGCCGTCAGCCCAGGGCCTGGCCCAGATCCATCAGCAGATCGTCGACCGACTCGATGCCGACCGACAGCCGTACGAGATCGGCCGGCACCTCGAGCGCCGAGCCCGCCGCCGAGGCGTGCGTCATCCGCCCCGGGTGCTCGATCAGCGACTCGACGCCGCCGAGGGACTCCCCCAGCGTGAACAGCCGCGCCCGGTCGCACACCGCGACCGCCGCCTCCTCGCCGCCCGCGACCCGGAACGACACCATGCCGCCGAAGGCGCGCATCTGCTTGGCCGCGATCTCGTGACCCGCGTGCTCCGGCAGCCCCGGGTAGTAGACCTGGGTCACCTTGGGGTGCGCGGTGAGCATCTCCGCGATCCGCGTGGCGTTCGCGCTGTGCCGGTCCATCCGGACGGCGAGGGTCTTGATGCCGCGCATCACCAGCCAGGAGTCGAAGGGCCCGGAGATGGCGCCCATCGCGTTCTGGTGGAAGGCGAGTTCGTCGCCGAGGCCGGTGTCGGAGACGATCAGCGCACCGCCGACGACGTCCGAGTGCCCGCCCATGTACTTGGTGGTGGAGTGCACCACGACGTCCGCGCCGAGCGCGAGCGGCTGCTGGAGGTAGGGGCTGGCGAAGGTGTTGTCCACCACCAGCCGGGCCCCCGCGGTGCGGGCGACGTCGGCGACGGCCGCGATGTCGGTGATGCCGAGCAGCGGGTTGCTCGGCGTCTCGACCCAGATCACCTTCGTACGGGGGCGGAGCGCGGCCCGCACCGCCGCCGGGTCGGCGCTGTCGGCGACCGACCACTCCACGCCCCAGCGCTCCACGACCTTGGCGAACAGGCGGAACGTACCGCCGTACGCGTCGTTCGGGATGACGACGTGGTCGCCCGGCGCCAGGAGCGTGCGCAGCAGGCAGTCCTCGGCGGCGAGGCCCGAGGCGAAGGCCAGACCGCGGCGGCCGCCCTCCAGCGCCGCCAGGTTCTCCTCGAGCGCGGTACGGGTGGGGTTGGCGGAACGGCTGTACTCATAGCCGCCCCGCAGGCCGCCCACGCCGTCCTGCTTGTAGGTGGAAACCTGGTAGATCGGGGGGACGACGGCGCCGGTGAGGGAGTCGGCCTCCTGGCCCGCGTGGATGGCGAGCGTCTCGAAACTCTGAGAGTGCCCCTGAGGGTGCTGGTGACTCATGGGGCCGAGCGTAACGCCCGACGCGCCCGTGCTGGATTCAACGACCGCCGGGGCGCATAGGCTGGACCACAAGCCGTTCCGCACCACGAGCCGTTACGGGCCTTCACACGGGGACACCTCATGGAGCTTCTGATCTTCCTCATCGCCATCGTCATGATCGGCGGGCTGATCGTCGTACCGGCCGTGCGGCGGATGCGCGGGGGCCGCGGGGCCGTCCAGGGAGCGGTGCGCGCCTCGGACCCGCAGGAGTACGGCTTCGTCCCGCGCGAGCGGCTGGACGTCCGGCTGCCCGGCCCGGACCGGCAGCTGACCGACGCGCTGGAGGAGGTCCAGGCCCGGCAGGACTGGCAGCCGGCCGCCCGTCTGCTCGCCCTCACCGACGCCACCTCCGAACTGCGCTGGCAGCGGGTGCAGACGCTGGCCGGGGCGGCGGCCTTCGAGCTCACCCAGGCCCCCGGCCAGGGCGGCATGTGGCTGCGCACCTGGCGGGTGGCGGCCCCCGAGGACCCGGGCGCGGCGGCGGTGCACGCCGAGTTCCTGGTCCGCCAGGCGCTGCTCGACCCGTCCTCGCAGGACTTCCGGATGATCCTGGAGGAGGCCCGGGACGTCTGCCACGAGGCGGCCCGGCTGGCCCCGGAGGACCCGGTGCCGCACATCATCGAGCTCGGCGTGGCCCGCGGCCTGGCCTACCGGCAGGCCGACTTCGAGGAGCTGTGGACCAAGGTCACCAAGCTCGCCCCGCACCACATGGGCGCCCACCTCGCCGCCCTCCACTACTGGTGCGAGAAGTGGCACGGCTCCCAGGACCGCGCCGACGCCTTCACCCACGCGGCCGCCGCCTCCGCCCCCGAGAAGAGCCTCC
>NZ_JAEEAP010000678.1 GCF_016103465.1 Streptomyces sabulosicollis | reverse complement strand
GAGCCGGACGATCCGCTCTTGCTGCGCCCAGTTGCTGACGTGCACCGTCGGGTACTGCCGGGTGCTCCCGGCCCCGCGCGACCGGGCGAACTCGTCCTGTACGCCCTGCCAGACCCGGTCCAGATCCAGCGCCGCCCCTGCCGCGCCCGCCGCCTCCAGCTGCCGCAGCAGGACGGAGGTGAAGTGCCCGGTGCCCGCCCGCTCCATGGCGGCGGCTCCCGCCTGGCAGGCCCGCATCCAGAAGACCGGCCGGTCGGGTCGGGTCTGCGCCGCGTTGGTGAGCGGCTGCGGGACGTCGGCCAGTTCATGGGTGCCGGCGGGAAGGGCCTCCCGGCAGGCGTCGATGACCAGGGCGACCCGGTCCACTCCGTCCCAGGGCAGGTGGTCGGTGCGCACCAGGTCGACCACGCTGTCGGCGTCCAGCCCCTGGAGGTCGGTGTCGGATGCCTCGGGGTACAGCAGGCTCCAGCGGCCGCCCGCCGCCTGCACCCCGTGCCCGGCCCAGTAGATCCACAGCAGGTCGCCGTCGATCTCGCGCAGCCCTTCCCGGAAGACCTTGCGCACCTCGACGCGCTCCGCCGGGCGGTAATCGGGGTGCACCGCCTCCAGGGCGGCCCTGTTGCGCTCGATCGGCGAGGCGAGCAACTGGATGTTCTCCTGCGGCACGCCCCGCCCGGTCAGCCACTTCCGCATGCCGATGGCGTCCCGCACCGGGCCGTCGAGGTTCAGGTCGTCGCTGCCGCCGTACCGCTCGACCGCCACGATCACGGCATGGGTGCGGCGCCAGTCGTGCTCCACCGCTGTCACTTCGGCAGCTCCGGAGCCAGCAGGTCGTACAGCCGCTGGTGGGCGAAGTACGAGGTGTGGGCGCGCGGGAAGGGCTGACGGGTGTTGACGCGCAGATCGGTGACCCGGCCGGGGAAGACCTTCTCCCCGACGAAGCCGAGCAGATCCCGCTCGTCATAGACGTTGAGCCAGCGGGGGAACGCGGCGGGCAGCGGTTCGTCGCGGCGCAGTGCGGTGAGCGCGTCCAGCTCGTAGAGGAACGGCGCCTGGGAGCCGACCGTCACCAGCAGCTCCACCCCGGCGGGCGGATCGGGCTCGGCGAGCAGATCGACACAGGCGATACCGCCGAGGCTGTGGGCGAGCAGCACCACCGGGCCGCCCGTCGACTCGACCTCATCGCGCACGGCCGCCCGGATCGCGGCGCGCACCCCTGCGCCGCGCACCTGGTAGCGGAGGATGTCGCCACTGGCCGGGACGGACGTGTTGGTGATCGTGCCCCGGAAGGCGTGGGCCAGTGCGGAGAGCGGCGAGAGGTAGGAGTTGAGCGCCCGTACGGCGATGCCCTTCGCCGCACCGGCGGCGAATCCGCCCCGCGCGGCGCCGCCCAGCTGATCGGTGAACGCGCCGACGACGGTGTCCCGGTCGGCGCCGTCCACCGCGAGCGGCTCTTCGTCGCCGTGCGGGCCCTCGGCCCGCTGGACGGCCAGGGCGTACACGGCGCGGGCCGCGATCGCCTCGATGCCGTCGGTGGGCGGAGTGCCGCCCAGGGTGCGGGAGATCTCCTGGGCGACGCGGCCACCGGCCGCGCCGAGGTGCGGCGCGAGGTCGGACACCAGCTCGTCCAGGCTCCCCCCGCCGCCGGTCACCGCCTCCAGGCTCAGCCCGCGCGCCCTGTCGGCGACGGCCTGCCAGGGGTCCTGACGCCCTGGGGCGAAACCGGCCCGCGCGCCCGGACCGCGCCGCGCCTTCGCCTCCTGCGCGAACTCCCGCAGCTCCACGAGCGGATCCACCTCCAGCAGCGCCCATACGGCCAGCGGATCGTCCTCGTCCAGCACCTCGTCACCGCCGACGCCGCGCTTCCTCGTCCGTACCGGGATGGACGCCCCGCCGAGCCCCAGGGAGGCCCCGTGCTCCTCGCCCCAGAAGCAGCGGGCGACCCCGACCTCGGTTCTCACCCGCCCCAGGCCGCTCACGACCCGCGCGAAGGTCTTCTCGTACGACTCGGCCCGGACCCCCGTGCCGTGGACGAAGACGACGCTTGTCACCGATCCCCCCAGATCGTCCAGATCCCACCGCGACCACGAGCCCATCACTTTAACCGGTGATGACCCCATGTGACCCTCGGACTACCGAGCCCGCCCCCGGTCCGTCCGGCTCACCCTCCGGTCCGTCCGGCTCACCCCCCGGTCCGCCCGGTTCCCGCCCCGGTCCGTGCGGCTCAGCCGCCGGAGGTGTCCTGCTCGGCGTCCGCGCCGACGCCCGCGCGGTCGTACGGGTCGTCCAGCCAGCCGTCGGGCAGCACCACGCGGTTGCGGCCCGAGGTGCGGCCGCGCGGACCGTCGGCGCCGGGGGGCCACTCCTGGTCCAGGTCCAGCTCGGCCAGCAGGGCGTCCAGCTCGGCGAGGGACGAGGTGATCGCCAGCCGCTTGCGCATCTCCGAGCCGACCGAGAAGCCCTTGGTGTACCAGGCGACGTGCTTACGGAAGTCGATCACGCCGCGCTCCTCGTCCTCCAGCCACTCGGCGAGCAGCTCGGCGTGGCGGCGCATCACGGCCGCGACCTCCTTGAGCGTCGGCCGCGCGTACACCGGCGCCCCGCCGCCCGGTTCGAACGCGGCCACCAGGTCGCCGAAGAGCCAGGGCCGCCCCAGGCAGCCGCGCCCCACGACGACACCGTCACAGCCCGTCTCGCGCATCATCCGGACCGCGTCGTCGGCGGACCAGATGTCGCCGTTGCCCAGCACCGGGATCTCGGGGACGGCCTCCTTCAGACGGGCGATCGACTCCCAGTCGGCGGTGCCGCCGTAGTGCTGGGCCGCGGTGCGGCCGTGCAGGGCGATCGCGGTCACGCCCTCCTCGACCGCGATCCGGCCCGCGTCGAGATAGGTGATGTGGTCGTCGTCGATGCCCTTGCGCATCTTCATCGTCACCGGCAGCGGGCCCGCCGCGGTCACGGCCTCGCGCAGGATCGAGCGCAGCAGATGCCGCTTGTACGGGAGCGCCGAGCCGCCGCCCTTACGGGTCACCTTGGGCACCGGGCAGCCGAAGTTGAGGTCGATGTGGTCGGCGAGGTCCTCGTCCACGATCATCTGGACGGCCTTGCCGACGGTCCCCGGGTCCACCCCGTACAGCTGGATGGAGCGCGGCTTCTCGGTGCCGTCGAAGTGGATCAGACGCATCGTCTTGGCGTCCCGCTCCACCAGCGCCCGGGTGGTGATCATCTCGCTGACGAACAGCCCCCTGCCGCCGGAGAACTCCCTGCACAGGGTGCGGAACGGAGCGTTGGTGATCCCGGCCATCGGTGCCAGGACGACCGGCGGCTGGACCGTGTGCGGTCCGATCCGCAGCTGCGTCCGCTCCGGGTGCGGCGTCTGCGGCGATTGCGTCATGGGATCAGCTTCCTCGTGCGTACTACGGTGGGAGGGCGGGGCCGGTCTCTTATTGTCCCGCACCCGCGAGAGGGACCGACAGGGCGGTGATGACCGCCGCACCGACGGTATCGATGTAGCGTTCAACCATGCGTGAGCTCAGCCATCGGCGGCGCATGCTCGTGCTGGCGATTTGCTGCATGAGCCTGCTGCTTGTCAGCCTCGACAACACCGTTCTCAATGTCGCTCTGCCCTCGATACGAAGTGATCTGAACGCTTCCGTCTCGGGGATGCAGTGGACGATCGACGCCTACACCCTGGTCCTCGCCGCCCTGCTGATGCTCTCGGGATCGACGGCCGACCGGGTGGGGCGCAAGCGCACCTTCCAGACGGGGCTGGTGATCTTCACCCTCGGATCGGGGCTGTGCAGCCTCGCGCCCAATCTGGAAGCGCTGGTGATCTTCCGCATGGTGCAGGCGATCGGTGGGTCGATGCTCAACCCCGTCGCCATGTCGATCATCACCAACGTCTTCACCGAGCCCAGGGAGCGGGCCCGCGCCATCGGGGCCTGGGGCGGGGT
>NZ_JAEEAP010000677.1 GCF_016103465.1 Streptomyces sabulosicollis | reverse complement strand
CCCCCTGGGCCTCGCGCCCGCCCCCAACCCGGCGGCCTACATCCGCAATCCCCACAGGTGGGCCGATCCCTTCGGCCTCGCACCGGAGTGCGGCGATAAGTGGGATGGTCCAGGATCTAGAACGCCATCAGAAGCTGGCATAAGCCCGAATGATGCTCGGCGAATTCAGAATGCTGCCGACAAAGCAGGGCAGCCCATCATTGTAGTTGGAAGCCGCGCGGGAGGAACAGCCGACCCTGCATCTGACTGGGATTACATCCTATCCGGCCCGTCCAGGACTCGACACAGCGTCCAGAATTCTCTACCAAGAGGAACGGGCGACGGTGAAGGCAGTGGACGCGGCCGAGACTTCTGGCAGACTTACAATCCAAACCGGCCAGACTATGCAGAACTGGAAAAGGATAAGCCGTATGTCGTATTCGAGCCAGGGAGTGGGTGATCACATGAAAGAGTCCGAGCGAATGATCAATGAGGTTGCCCAAGGGCTACGCGGCATGGACGACGCCGTGAGCTGGTTCGGTTCGCTGGACCAGGCCGAGCAGCGGGCGGTGCTGCAAGAGGTGGTTCGTTACTCGATGCAGGCGCACGCAACAGCAGAGGATGGACGAAACGGCCTGGCACAGTCGGGGGTGAAGCCGACGATGACCCCTGCTGTCTTGATTGCCCGAGAACCAATCCTCGAACAGATGGGGAAGATCATCAATCTTCCATCAAACGAGTACATAAAGTCCTTCCGCGTTCTTCTCTCGACGTTCGCGGTTGCTGACACGCGACGAAGAGAAACAGAGTGTCGCGGCGGATGCAATCATGCCTGGCACAACCTGTGAATTTCACAGAGAAGCATACGGTACGCCTTTCCGCAGATTACGAATGCTATCCCGTGTGGGTAATCACCGAACAAGGTCTGGAAAACGTAGCCCCCGACTCGCTTGCGCTCAGCAAGCGGCTCATCGAGGATCTGGATCGCTGGGGGGGACGAGTACGAGGCGACGTACAACCGAGATGACCCGATAACCTCCGGATTCGCTTCAAAGGCGGCTGAGCAAGACTTCGTCGAACGGGGGCATGGGTTGGCTCATCGGCTGCGCGATGAACTCGACGAGACCTGGCACGTCTCGTACTTCGATCAGTCAACAACATCACACGTCGAGATCGAATGATCGTAGATTAGCCTCGAAGTTGCATGAGAGGCCGTCAGCTTGCTGACGGGCAGCGAGCCGCCCGCACGCCGCCAACCGCAGGCGGCATCCTGAAGCCCCAACCCAGACAGAAAATCCGCACCCCACCCGCAGCCGCATGGAGCGAGCGGCGGCTGGCCGCCGACGGCGGTCGGCGGGTCAGCGGTCCTCGGGATAGGTACGCAGGTCCGTGGTGGCGAGGGTCCAGTCGCCGATGGTCACCTCGTCGCCGAAGGCGTAATCACTGCGGGTGCGGTAGCGGGGGCCCTCACCTCCGAGCCCCGGCCCCGGATCGGACAGGGCCGCGATGGTGCCCTTCCGTGGATCGACGAGAAGATAGAGAGGGATGCCCATCGCCGGGTAGTCGTGCATCTTCTCGACGTAGTCGGTGGAGTGATTCGACGGCGAGACAACCTCGGCGACCAAGGCGACATCTCGAGGATGGAACGGCGCCATCGTGTTCTCTGCAAACACCGCGTCTGGAACGACGATCAGATCAGGGCGCCGAAGTTTCCCAAGAGAGGCATCTTCCACCTCACCGCCCGTGTGAGCGACCAGAAAGGACGGGATTTGCCGGTCAAGCTGCTGGCGGATACGCAGAGCGATGAACTCGTGCGGACGCGATGGCGACATCATCATGACGATCTCGTCACCACTGATCTCATAGCCCCGGAACGGGTCCGGCGCGTGCTCGGCGAGCCGCTCCGCGATTTCCCGTAGACGCCCGTACTCCACGGCCGACGCTCCTTCACCAGGGTGAACCTGCTCGTCTGTGCCTCCATCATCGCGCATCGCCGACTCCGGTGTCTCCCGCGACCTGCCGCGACCGGCACTCCTCGGACCCGAGAGCGTATTCGCACCACACCGTCTTGCCGACGCCCCGCTCGGCCACGCCCCACTTCGAGGCGAGCGCGTCCACGAGCAGCAGCCCGCGCCCGCACTCCGCCTCGTCGTCCCGGTCACGGAGCACCGGGCGCCGCTCGTCGCGGGCGTCGGACACCTCGATCCGGGCCGAGGCGGGGGCGAGACGGCCGTCCCGGCTGGGCGGCGGCTGAACGCTGAGCCGCAGATGAAAGTGGCGACCGGGCACGTGCCCATGGCTCACGGCGTTCGCCGCGAGTTCGCCCGCGATCAGCGCGAGGCTCTGCGAGGCGTCACTGTCGCGGGGGATGCCCCATTCCTCCAGTCTGCGGACGACGATGCGCCGGGCGAGCCGGGCACCGCGCCGGGAAGAGGTGAAGAACATCTCGAACGTACCGCTAGGGGGATTTTCGCCATTCACGTCACCGAGCGTGGCGAAGCGCGCCTAGCCTGACCAGACGGGCGGCGGGTACGCAGGGTCGCGGTACGGGCACGGTCGGTGCCCGTACGGAAGGACTGCCGTGACGCCGAGGGGGAGCGGGGCGTTCTCGCGCAAGGAGGTGGGTCATGGCGGGTGACATCGTCAAGTGCATCGGCAGGCAGGTGAAGCTCTTCCGCGAACGGGCGGGGCTCACACAGGCGCAGTTGGGTGAGGCGATCGGGTACAGCGAGGAGCAGGTCTCCTCGGTCGAGCAGGGACGTCGAGTGCCCCAGCCCGACTTCCTGGACGCGGCGGACGAGGCGCTGGAGGCGTTCGGGGTGCTGCGGGCCGCCAGGGAGGAAGTCGCCAACGTACAGCTCCCGGCGTTCTTCCGGGGCGCGGCACGGCTGGAGGCGCAGGCGGTCGAGTTCCACGCGTACGAATGTCTGGTGGTCAATGGGTTGCTCCAAACCGAGGACTACGCCCGCGCGGTGCTCAACATGCAGCGGCCGCTACTGGACGAGGAGGCCATAGAGCGGCTGGTGTCCGCCCGGTTGACCCGGCAGGAACTCCTCTCACGGCAACCGGCGCCGATCATGAGCTTCGTCACCGAAGAGGCGGTACTGCGCCGACCGTACGGCGGTACAGCGGTGCTGCGCGAGCAGTTGGAGCGCCTTCTGCACATCGGGCGGATGCGAAACGTAGAGCTTCAGGTCATGCCGGTCAACGTGGACGATCACGCCGGAACCGCAGGTCCCTTTGCCTTGCTGGAGCCCAAAGGACGGCAGACGATGGCCTACGTCGAGGCCCAGAGCATCAGCAGGCTGCTCACGGACCGGAAATCGGTCCGGGAGATCGAGCTGCGCTACGGCATCATCAGAGCACAGGCTCTCAGGCCACGTGAGTCGTTGGAGCTCATCGAGAAGCTGCGGGGAGAAATATGAGCGACAAGCACGTCGAGCTGTCATGGTTCAGGAGCAGTTACAGCAGTAGCGAGGGCGGCATGTGCGTCGAGGTGGCCGCCACCGCCGACACCGTCCACGTACGGGACTCCAAGAACCGCCACGGAGCACAACTCGGCTTCTCCATACGCCAGTGGGACGCGTTCATCGGCCGTCTCACGGCGGGAGAGTTCGGCCGGTAACCACCCGTTCGGGCCGCCCTGGGCAACCGGGGCGGCCCTTGCCCAGCGGCAATCACCGCGCCCCGGGCCCCAGCCGCATGGTTCACTGCCGACGGGCACCACGCCACGCACGCGACGAAGAGGAGCCGCCCGTGACGCACGATATCGATCCGTCCTTCCTCGCACTGCCCCTGCGGGCGCTCGCCGACGCGGCGCTCGCGCGGGCCCGCGCGCTCGGGGCCGAGCACGCCGACTTCCGGTTGGAGCGGGTGCGGAGTGCCGCCTGGCGGTTGCGGGATGCCAGGCCGTCCGGGGCCTCGGACACCACCGACCTGGGGTATGCGGTGCGGGTGGTGCACGGTGGGGCGTGGGGGTTCGCGTCGGG
>NZ_JAEEAP010000676.1 GCF_016103465.1 Streptomyces sabulosicollis | reverse complement strand
GGCCCGTACGGCAGCAGGAAGAGGACGAAGCCGCAGGCGACCACGAGGGTGAACACCGGCCCGCGGCGGTCGCCCGGCAGCTCCAGCCACTTGCGCCGCCCGGCGGCGGCGAGCACCCGCAGCCCGCGCGAGAGCGCGACCAGCGGCTGGAGCACATCGGCGACCCCGTCGGCCGTGCTGCGGGCGAACGCGCGGCCGCGGCCGAGCGGGATGAGCGGGGTGCCCGCGGCGCTGCCGAGACGGAGGCGGGGGAGCGGTCTCCGGCCCACGTCAGATCTTGATCCCGCCCAAGAGACTGGCGAGGCTCGCACCGCCCGCCTTGATGCTCGGAGCGATAGCGGTGGACGCGAGATAGAAGCCGAAGAGCGCACAGATGACCGCGTGCGACCCCTTCAGGCCGTCCTTGCGGAAGAAGATGAAGACGATGATGCCGAGCAGTACGACGCCGGAAATGGACAGGATCATCACGGTCTCCTGGCTGATGGGGGACGGTCAGTCACCATGAGGGGTTCCAGGATCACAGCATGTATCCATCGGGCGAAAGGTGCAATTGGGTGGATTATCGGTGTAATCCCCACCATGGGGGTGTGGCGCTACGAGCCGACCGCCCGCCGGGGCGGGGAGCCCGCCTGCTCGAGTGGGTCAGCCGCCGTCCTTAGGGTGGGTGATCACATACCCAGGTAGCGAAGCCGGAGGCGACAGGCCATGACCGAATCGAACCCCGAGAGCGAGCCCGCCCACGACCCTGAGGTGCTCCAGCTGGCGGCCAAGGTCTTCGACCTGGCCCGACAGGGTGACACCGACACCCTCGCCGCCTACGTGGACGCGGGCGTCCCGGCCAACCTCACCAACGACAAGGGCGATTCCCTGCTCATGCTCGCGGCCTACTACGGCCATCCCGCGACGGTGTCGGCCCTGCTGGAGCGCGGCGCCGACCCCAATCGGGTGAACGAACGGGGTCAGACCCCCATCGCGGGGGCCGCGTTCAAGGGCGAGGCGGAGGTGCTGAGGGTGCTGCTGGCCAAAGGCGCCGACCCGCGTGCCGGATCCCCCTCGGCCGTCGAGACGGCGCGGATGTTCGGACGGGAGGACCTGCTCGCGCTGTTCCAGGCTCCGGGGGCGGAGCAGTGATGGCTGTACGGCGGTCACGAGGCGGCGCCGCTCGGCCGCCGTTGACCGACAACCGCCCTCGACCGTTCAAAAAGTGAAGCGCGCGACTTCATTCAGACCGTGAGTTAAGCGATGAAACCAGTCGGCGTCAAGAGCGGCCGCGTCCGGTAGGTTCGGTCGGGGGGAAGGAGCCCGATGGGTCAGATGAACCGACGCACCGTCCGCGACCTGCGGCGCGGCAACCGCTCGACGCTGCTGCGCCAGCTGTACTTCCAGGGTCCGGTGAGCCGTCAGGAACTGGGGACGCTCACCGGGCTCAGCTCCGGTTCGGTCAGCAATGTCGTCGGCGACCTGCTCGCCGACGAACTGGTGGAGGAGGCCGGGTCCGTCGAGTCGGACGGCGGCCGCCCCCGCACGCTGCTGCGGGTCGCGCCGGGCGGCGGTCATCTCATCGGGGTCGACGTCGGCGAGACCCATGTCCGCGTGGAGCTGTTCGACCTCGCGCTGACCGAACTGGCCCGGTGGGAGCATCCGCTGACGCCGGGCGGGCTGGAGCGGGATCCGGAGCCGGTGGTCGGCCACATCCTGACCGGTCTCGATGCGGTCATCGCCAAGAGCGGCGCGGAGCCGGGGGCGGTCATCGGCGTCGGGGTCGGCGTCCCCGGCGTCGTCGAACAGGGGGACGAGGTCCTCGTCCACGGCCCGACCGCCGGCCGGGACGCGGTGCCGCTGGAGCGGCTGCTGCGCACCGGCACCGACCTGCCGCTGTTCATCGACAACGGCGCCACCGCGCAGGGGCAGGCCGAGATGTGGTTCGGGGCGGGGCGTGGCGCGGACAACGCGGTGATCGCGCTGATCGGCTCCGGCGTCGGCGCGGCCATCGTGACCGCCGGGGTGCCGTACCGGGGCGCGACCAGCAGCGCGGGGGAGTGGGGGCATACGGTCGTCCAGGTCGGCGGGCGCGCCTGCCGGTGCGGTGCGGTCGGCTGCCTGGAGGCGTACGTCGGGGCGCAGGCCGTGCTCGACCGCTACGAGCGCGGGGCGCGCGGAGCCGGTGAAGGCGGCGCGGGAGATGGCGGCGCGGGCGGCGCGGACGGTTCCGGCGAGGACCAGCAGGCCGCGTTCGCCGCGATCGTCGGGGCTGCCGGGAGCGAGGCGCGGGCGCGCGAGGTGCTGGAGGAGGCCGCCGCCTACCTCGGCGCCGGTATCGCCGATCTGATCAACCTTTTCAACCCCGAGCGGATCATCCTCGGCGGCTGGGCCGGACTGCTCCTCGGGGGCCGGGTCCTCCCCAGGATACGGGCCGCCACCGCCTCCTACGCGCTGCGCCGGCCGTACGCCCAGACCGAGATCGGGCTGGCCGAACTGGGGCCGGACGCCGTGGCGTTGGGTGCGGCCACGCTTCCGCTGGCGCACTTCCTCGCCACCGGAGGAGCGCGCTGAGGGTTCGACTTCTGTCGGTTCAGGGGGAGTTGGGTCGGACCCCGCCTCAAATTCTTTGAGACAAGAAGGTCCAGACCTATTGACATGACTCGAACAGGGCTGGACATTGTGTCTCCCCGGAGGTGACCCGATGACGGCCAAGGCGCAGACAGCCCAGTCCTCGCTGCGCACCGCCGTGCGCGATCCGCGGCGTGTCGGCCGCTCCTCGCTGCTGTGGACGCTGTATCCGCACGCTCCGCTCAGCCGCAAGGAGCTCGTCCGCCGTACGGGGCTCGGCGCCACCACCGTGAGCGCGGTCGTCGGCGAACTGATCGCCGAGGGCGTCGTCACGGAAGAGTTCGTCAGGGAAGAGGCCGCCGCGGAAGAGTTCGTCAGGGAAAAGGTCGCCAGGGGAGGGGTCGTCAGGGAAGAGGTCGTCACGGATGCGGAATCGCCGCGGTTGCGGCTGGTCTCCGAGCACCGGTATGTCATCGGCGTCGAGGTCGCCGATACCCGGGTCCGCGTCGGGCTGTTCGACCTCGCCCTCACCCAACGGGCTGCGGCCGTCTACCCGTTAGCCTCGGGACCTGACGGCGTCGAGACCGCCGTTCGCCACATCCTGACCTTCCTCGACGCGGTCGTCGGGGAAGCCGGAATCCCCCTCGGACACATCCTCGGCATCGGCGTCGGCGTTTCGGTCACCGGCTGGGACGCCGTCCCCCTGGAGCGGCTGCTGCGCACCGGCACCGCACTGCCTCTGCACATCGACAACGGCGCGGAGGCCCTCGGCCGGGCCGAGATGTGGTTCGGCGCCGGACGCGGTGTCCAGCACGCCGTCGTCGCGCTCATCGGCTCCGGCGTCAGCGCCCGCGTCATCACCCACGGCTCCCCCTACCGGGGCGCCACCGACAGCGCGGGCGAGTGGGGCCACACCACCGTCCAGGCCGGGGGCCGCCGTTGCCGGTGCGGCGCCCGCGGCTGCCTGGAGGCGTACGTCGGCGCCGAGGCGGTCCTGGAGCGCTACCGCCAGGCCCGGCGCGGCCGCGTCACCCCCGGCGCGGACCAGGAGTCCCGGTTCGCCGCGCTGCTCGCGGCCGCCGACACCTCGTCCGCCGCGCAGCGGGTGCTGGAGGAGGCGGCGGTGTACCTGGGCGCCGGAATCGCCAACCTCGTCAACCTCTTCAACCCCGAGCGGATCATCCTCGGCGGTTGGGCCGGGCTGCTGTTCGGCGCCCGTATGCTGCCGCGGATCCGCGAGACGGTCGCCGCGCAGGCGCTGCGCAGGCCGTACGCGCGGACCGACATCGGGCTGAGCGGGCTCGGCCCCCACGCCGTGGCGCTCGGCGCCGCCGCCCTGCCCGTCCGCCACTTCCTGACCGAGGGCGCGCATCCCCCGACCGGAGACGCGCCTCACCTCACCGAGGGTACGCATCCCCCCACCCGTCTCC
>NZ_JAEEAP010000675.1 GCF_016103465.1 Streptomyces sabulosicollis | reverse complement strand
TGGAGGCGCACGGTACGGGTACGACGCTGGGTGATCCGATCGAGGCGCAGGCGCTGCTGGCCACGTACGGTCAGGACCGGCCGGGGGACCGGCCGCTGCTGCTGGGCTCGATCAAGTCCAACATCGGGCATACGCAGGCGGCGGCCGGTGTCGCCGGTGTGATCAAGATGGTGCAGGCGATGCGCCATGGAATGCTTCCCGCCTCCCTGCACATCGATGAGCCGAGCCCGCATGTGGACTGGGAGAGCGGTGCGGTGCGGCTGCTGACGGACGCGGTGGAGTGGCCGGGCGGTGAGCGGCCGCGCCGGGCCGGTGTGTCCTCGTTCGGCGCTTCCGGGACCAATGCCCATGTGATCCTGGAGCAGGCTCCCGAGGAGGACGCACCGGCGGCGGAGCCGGTCTCATCAGGGGTGGGCACGGTGTCGTGGGTGCTCTCCGCGCGAAGCGCGGAGGCGTTGCGCGGCCAGGCCGCCGCGCTGGCTGAGCGGGTGGGCGGTGCGTCCGGGCTCTCGCCCGTTGAGGTGGGCTGGTCGTTGGTGACCACGCGGTCGGTGTTCGAGCATCGGGCGGTGGCGGTCGGCGCTGACCGTGCCGAGCTGTTGGCCGCCGTGGAGGCGTTGGCGGCAGATGTGTCGTGTCCGGGTGTGGTGCGGTCGGGAGCGGCGGCGCTGACGGGAGACGCAGGCCCGGTACTGGTCTTCCCCGGCCAGGGTTCGCAGTGGGCGGGCATGGGCGCCGAACTGCTGGGGGCGTCCCCGGAGTTCGCGGCCCGGGTGGCGGAGTGCGAGCGTGCCCTGGCGCCCTATGTGGACTGGTCGCTCACGGAAGTGTTGCGCGGCGCGGAGGGCGCGGCGGATCTGGGGCGGGTGGACGTGGTCCAGCCCGTCCTGTGGGCGGTGATGGTGTCGCTGGCCGCGGTATGGGCCGCACACGGCGTACGTCCCGCGGCGGTGGTGGGCCATAGCCAGGGCGAGATCGCGGCGGCTGTTGTCGCGGGGGCGCTGTCCCTGGAGGACGGCGCGAAGGTGGTGGCCCTGCGGAGCAAGGCGTTGCGGCGGCTGGCCGGTGGCGGGGCGATGGCCTCACTCGGAATGGGCCAGGAGCAGGCGGGCCAACTGCTCTCCGACCTGGGGGACCAGGCCGGGGGCGTGGGCGTCGCGGCCGTCAACGGACCTTCCTCCACGGTGGTTTCAGGGCCGCCGGACCAGGTCGCCGCCGTCGTGGCCGCATGCCAGGACGCGGGGGAACGGGCGCGGCTGATCGAGGTGGACTATGCCTCGCACGGCCCTCAAGTAGACCAGATCCGGGAAGAGCTGACCGGGGTACTGGCCGGTGTCCATCCGCTCGACACGTCCGGTTCGGGCCCCGCGTTCTACTCGACCGTGACCGGTGGCCGGGCCGATGGCTCCGTCCTCGACACGGACTACTGGGTGCGGAACCTCCGTGAACGGGTCCGGTTCACCGATGCCGTTCAGGCGTTGCTGGCGGACGGGCACCGGGTGTTCATCGAGGCCAGCACCCACCCCGTCCTCACCCTCGGACTGCAGGAGACCTTCGAGGAAGCCGAGGTCCCGGCCGTCACCGTGCCCACCCTGCGCCGCGATCACGGCGGCCGGGCCCAGGTCCTCCACGCACTCGCCCAGGCGTTCACTGCCGGGGTCGACGTCGACTGGGCCACCCTGTATCCGAGTTCCCCGGCACCCCGCGTGGTCGCCTTGCCCACCTACGCGTTCCAGCGCGAGCGCTACTGGCTCGACGGCCACGGCGGACGCGCCGGAGACCCGGCCGACCTGGGGCTGGTCTCCGCCGGACATCCGCTGCTGGGCGCCGCCGTGGAGCTGGCCGATGGCCGTGGCCACGTGTTGACGGGCCGGATTTCGGCGCGTACGCATACGTGGCTCGGTGAGCATGTGGTGGCGGACGCGGTGCTGGTCCCGGGCGCGGCGCTGGCCGAGTGGGTGCTGCGGGCGGCCGATGAGGTCGGCGGTGGCGGTGTGGACGAGCTGGCGCTGCACGTGCCACTCGTGCTCCCGTCGTCGGGCGGGCTGCGGGTGCAGATCGTCGTGGACGAGGCCGCCGAGGACGGGCGCCGCGACGTGCGGGTGTACTCCCGGCCCGCCGCCGGTGAAGGAGGCTCCGCCCCGGGATGGGTGTGCCATGCGGAGGGGGTGCTGAGCCCGCCCTCGGACCGTTCCGACGAGGCGCCGGGACTGGGCGGGGCGTGGCCTCCGGCCGGTGCGGCACCACTCGGTGTCGAGGGGTTCTACGACCGGGTCGCGGCCTCGGGGTATGCGTACGGGCCGTCCTTCCAGGGGCTGCGGGCCGTGTGGCGGGACGGGGCCGACGTGTGCGCGGAGGTGGTCCTGCCCGAGGCCGCCGGGGAGCAGGCCGGATTCGGCATCCACCCGGCGCTGCTGGACGCCGCGCTGCATCCTGCCCTGCTGATCGACCAGCTCGACACGGATGATGACACCGCGACCGGTACCGAACCCACCGATGGGCGGGTGTGGCTGCCGTTCGCCTGGAACGGCGTGACGTTGTGGGCGGCGGGGGCGACCACGGTCCGGGTTCGGCTCTCCCCCCGTCAGGGGACCGCCGAGGGCGAGCGCGCACTGCGGCTGACCGTGGCCGACGCCGTGGGCGCTCCGGTGCTGACCGTCGACTCCGTGGCGATGCGGCCCGCGAGCGCCGATCAGCTGCGGGCGGCGGTGGCCCCCGGCAGCCACACCACGGACAGTCTGTACACCGTCGAGTGGACTCCCCTGCCGCTCGCGGCCGGGGCCGGAGAGCCGGCGGCCGGGGACGAGGGCTGGGCGGCCCTGGGCGCCGGCGGCCATCCGGATCCGGCCGCACTGGTCTCGGCACTCGACGACGAGCCCGTACCGCCCGTCGTGGTCGCGGATATGTCCGACCTGACCGGGACCGCCGGTGAGGGCGCCGGGGAGGCGTCGGCCGAGGCTCTGTCGGTGACCGAACGGGCGCTGGAGCTGGTACGGGGCTGGCTGGCCGAACCGCGGCTCACGGATGCGCGGTTGGTGGTGGTCACGCGAGGTGCGGTCGCGGTGGACGGCCCGGAGAGCACCACCCGGGTGGACCTGGCCGCGGCCGCCGTATGGGGCCTCGTACGCAGCGCGCAGTCGGAGAACCCCGGCCGGTTCGTCCTCCTCGACCGCGACGACGAGCCCGACTCCCGAGCCGGTTCGCAAGGCGACTCCCAAGCCGCCCCCCACCTCGATGCCGTGCGCATCGCCGTGGCGCGCGCCGTGGAGATGGACGAGCCCCAGCTGGCCCTGCGCGCCGGTCGGGCGCTGGTGCCCCGCCTGGTCCATGCGGGTACCGGAGGAGCGGGGCTGGTGGGCCCCGTGGCGCAGCCGGAGGCGTGGCGGCTGGACACGGCGGGCACGGCGACCCTGGAGAACGTGGTACCGGTGCCCTGCCCCGAGGTGCTGGAGCCCCTGGGCGCGGGCCAGGTGCGGATCGCCGTACGCGCCGCCGGTGTCAACTTCCGTGATGTCATGGTCGGTCTGGGCATGGTGCCCGGACAGACCGGACTCGGCGGTGAGGGCGCCGGAGTCGTGGTGGACATCGGCCCCGAGGTGACCCATCTGTCCGTGGGCGACCGCGTCATGGGCGTCCTCGACCAGTCGTTCGGACCGCTGGCGGTCACCGACGCGCGGTTGCTGGCGCCGATCCCGGACGGCTGGACCTTCCGGCAGGCGGCGGCCGTGCCGGTGGCCTATCTGACCGCCTGGTACGGACTGACGGACCTCGGCGGGCTCCGGCCCGGGGAGTCGGTGCTGATCCATGCCGCGACGGGGGGTGTGGGAACGGCCGCGGTGCGGATCGCCCGGCATTTGGGGGCGGAGGTGTATGCGACGGCGAGTCCGGCGAAGCACGGGGTGCTGGAGGAGATGGGCGTCGATGCGGCCCATCGGGCCTCGTCGCGCGATCTGGGCTTTGAGGAGGTGTTGCGGGAGGCCAC
>NZ_JAEEAP010000674.1 GCF_016103465.1 Streptomyces sabulosicollis | reverse complement strand
GTACGGGGGCGGGCGGGGACTGCCCCACGAGCACCTGCTCTGGGCGTCCACCGGCCGGGCGCACTTCGTGATGGACACCCGCGGCCAGGGCAGCGGCTGGGGCGGGGGCGGAGGCACCCCGGACCCGGTGGGCGCCGCCCCCGCCTACCCGGGATTCATGACCCGCGGGATCGACGCGCCCGAGAACCACTACTACCGGCGGGTGTTCACCGATGCCGTGCGGGCGGTGGAGGCCGCCCGCACGCATCCGCTCACCGACGCCTCCCGTACGGCGGTCATCGGCGAGAGCCAGGGCGGAGGCATCTCGATAGCGGTGGGAGGGCTGGTCCCCGACCTGCTGGCGGTCGCCCCGGACGTGCCGTTCCTGTGCGACTTCCCGCGCGCCGTCACCCTGACGGACTCGGGCCCGTACCGGGAGATCGGCCTGTTCCTCCGCACGCATCGCGGCCGCACCGGGGAGGTGCTGCGCACGCTCTCCTACTTCGACGGCGTCCACTTCGCCGCTCGTGGCCGGGCACCCGCGCTCTTCTCCACCGCCCTGGAGGACCAGACGTGCCCGCCCTCCACGGTGTTCGCGGCCTTCAACGCCTGGGCCCACGAGGACAGGTCCATCGAGGTGTACGACTTCAACGGCCACGAGGGCGGCGGGCCGTACCAGGCGGCGGCGAAGCTGAGGTGGCTCAGGCCCCGGATGTGACACCGGCAGCACCCCGCGAAAGCCGGTGAACGGCCGGTGTCACACCCGTTGACGCGCGCACCGGGACCGCCGAAGAATGTGCGGACCCCCTTCTGACAACGTTGTCTATCCCCGAGGTATCGTCCCGTGTCGCACCCATCCCCGCCCCTCGGCCGCCGCCGCTTCCTGCACCTCGCCGGGCTCACGGGCGCGCTGGCCGCCCTGCCCCCGCTCACCGGAGCCGCGAGCGCCCACGCCGCGCACGCCGCGCACGCCGCGCACGGCCGCACGGATACGCCGCCCGACGCCGTCGCCGCCACCTACCTGCGGGTGCTCCTGGACCACACCCGGTGGTCCGAGACGCAGTGGGACGAGGCCAAGGGCCACTACACCGCCAAGGACTTCGGCTTCGCCGTAGTGCTCGGCAACGCCGTGCTGCTCACCCACGGCACCTACGACGCGGCGCGCGCGGGCACCGACCGGGAGACCCTCGAACGGCACACGCTCGCCACCATCCGCCACTTCGCCGCGTCGAACCGGCTCACCGGCGGCGACGAGTGGGGCCGCACGCTCTTCTTCGACACCACCTTCCAGTCGTACTTCGTCCTCGCCGCCCGGCTGCTGTGGCAGGACCTCGACACCGCGACGCGGCACAACGTCGAGACCATCGTCCGCGAACAGGCCGCCTACACCGTGTCGTTGGGCAGCGGCGACGACCCCGCCTCGGGCGACTGGACGCCGAACGGCCTGAGCGGCGGACACGTCGGCGACACCAAGCTGGAGGAGATGGGCCTGTACGCGCAGACCCTCGCACCCGCGCTGGCCTGGGCCCACGACGACCGCCGCGCCGCCGACTGGGCCACGTGGTACGGCATCTGGTCGCGCAACGAGGCGGGGCTGCCGCCCGCCGACCTCGCCAACCCCGCCCGCGTGGACGGCGTCGCCGTCTCCGAGAACACCGCCCGCAACCTGTACGACACCTTCATCGTCGAGAACCACGGCTCCTTCGGCCCGCACTACCAGGAGGAGCTGTGGCGCACCTCCGGCCGCAACGCCGCGCACTTCCTGGCCGCCGGACGCCCCCTCCCGCGGGTCCTCGCACGGCAGCCGAACGCCCAGCCGCTGTGGCGCACGCTGCTGGGTGTCATGAGCGACGCGGGCGAACCCCTGATGCCGATGGTCGACGACCGCGAACACCTCTACGGCAGGGACGTCATCCCGCTCGCCTTCCTCTCCCAGGTGCTGCGCGACCGGGCCGCGGCGCGCGCGGAGCGGGAGCTGGCGTCGCGGCTGGAGGCGTACCAGCGGTACCCGCCCGAGCACCGGATGGCGAAGTTCTCGGGGGAGCCGAAGTACGAGCCGGAGGCACGCGCCGAGATCGCGATCAGCTACCTGCTGCACGTGTGGGCGGCGGCGTCCGGGCGGCCCGTCGAGGCACTGTCGCGCGAGGAACTCTTCGCGCGGGCCTCCGGTGTCACGGACTTCGGGACCGGCCCCGGACTGGTCTCGCACCAGTCGCCCACCGCGTGGGCCGGTGCCGTGACGAAGCCCGGGTTCGTGAAGTTCGCCTGGCAGCCGGGCCACGACGACTGGCTGTTCCGGCTCGGCGGCGCGACCCCGATGTTCCTGCCCGCCACCGCCGCGAAGGTCCAGGGCCGTACCGTGCGCGTGTACGAGTCCCTGCGCGACGGCTTCGACGGCAGCGCGACGCTCCTGCGCCTCGACGGCGGCTGGGCCGGGTTCGCGACGCTCCCGACGGGCTCGGTCGTCTACGCGAGCGGCGGCACCGCCGACGCGGAGGGCCGGCTCCAGGTGCACAACCTGACGATGCCCGGCATGCCCGGGCTCGACGGCGCGCGCACCTACCGCTTCGAGGAGGGCGAGGCGACCGTCCGCGCCCGCGACACCTCCGCCGACCCGCCCGCCGGACGGATCGACGACCTCGGCTTCACCCCCACGACGGTGCGCCACGTCCGCATGCTCGGCGTGCGGCCCGACCCGGCCTACGGGTACTCCCTGTACGCCTTCGAGGTGCGCGACGGCGCCCACGGCGCGGACCTCGCGCGCGGCGGGTCCGCCACCGCCTCGTCGGCCGACGCCGGGAAGGGCGCGCCGCTCGCGGTCGACGGCGACGCGGCCACCCGCTGGGCGGTGTCGCGGGCCGACCGTCCGCGCGCCGACAGCTGGCTGGCCGTCGACCTCGGCGCCGAGCGCCGGATCGACCGGGTCACCCTGCGCTGGGAATCGGCGGCCGGCCGCGGCTACCGCGTCCAGGGATCCACGGACGGCCGGGACTGGAGGGACCTGGCGACCGGGCCGAGGCCGGCGGTGAGCAGCCGCGGCGGCTGGCTCGACATCGACGGACGCGCCGGGCTGGTGGTGCGTGACGGCCGGAACCCGATCGCCGTCCACGACGACACGATCGTCCTCGGCGACGGCCCGGCGGCGCCCCTCCTCGTCGAGGGCTTCCCCGGCACGTCGGCCGGGAAGCTGCGCGCGATCGCCCGCAGGGCCACGCCCTCGGCGGAGGCCACCGCGGTGCGCACGACGCTGACGGACGGGCACCTGACCCTGTTCAACCTCTCCGGCGAGCCCGTCAGGACGCGGATCGCGATCCCGCGCACCGGCACGGATACCGTGGTCTTCGAGGGCACGCAGAGGCTGACCGCCGACGGCACGGACTTCGAGGCCGCGCTGCCCGCCGCCACGGCGGTCGTGCTGGCCCCGCGCTTCACGCTCACCCCCGTCACGAGCCGACGCCTGCCGTCGGGCCTGCGGGTCCAGGTGGTCGACGGCGCGACCGTACGCCTGTCCGGGGCCTCCTGCACGCTGCGCGTCCGGGCCCAGGGACGCAGCAGGGTCGCCGTCGTCAGAGCGGACCGGACGCTCACCGTCGTCCTGGCCGGCGCGGCCGCCCACCCGCACGACGACCTGGCCCTCGGCAGGACCGTCTTCCCCACGAGCCCGCTGCCGGAGGGCATGTCCGACCCCGCGGCGGCGGTGGACGGCGACGCCCGCACCGCGTGGCGGCCGGGCCCGCGCGGCCGCATGGTCGTGGACCTCGGCGCGGCCCGCCCGGTCCGCCTGGTGGAGACCGAGTGGACGGCGGGCGCGGCGCCGGGCGCGAAGGTCGGCTTCAGCACGGACGGCATCACCTACCGGGACGCCGGGACCCTCACCGGCCGGGGCCGCGTGCGCCGGCTGACCGCTTCCGGGACGGCCCGCTACGTCAGCCTCGAGGTCGACGGGTCGGCGCCCGCGGCGGCGCCACGCCTGCGGCGCCTGACGGTGCGCTGACCGCTCCGCGCC
>NZ_JAEEAP010000673.1 GCF_016103465.1 Streptomyces sabulosicollis | reverse complement strand
GCGGCGTTGCACGATGGCGCGGGCCGGTCATCCGCCGCCCGCGCTGGTGCGTCCGGACGGCTCGGTGGAGTTCCTGGACCTGCCCGCCGGGCCGCCGCTGGGCCTGGGCGGACTGCCGTTCGAGACCGCCGAGGCGGAGCTGGCCGAAGGCAGCCATCTGGTGCTCTACACGGACGGGCTGATCGAGGACCGCCGCCGGGAGATCGACACCGGTCTGGAGATGCTGCGCGATGCCCTGGCCCACCCCGGCCGGACGCCCGACCAGATCTGCACCGAGGTGCTGGACGCGCTGTTGCCCAGCAACCCGAGCGACGACATCGCGCTGATCACCGCCCGGACCCGGGTCGTGGGCGCCGACCGCGTGGCCTCCTGGGAGGTGCCGTCCGACCCCGCCGCCGTGTCCGGGGTGCGCGCCGAGGTCATGCGCAAGCTGGCGGAGTGGGGGCTGGACGAGGCCGGGTTCACCGCCGAGCTGGTGCTCAGCGAGCTGATCACCAATGCCATCCGGCACGCCACCGGCCCGATCCGGGTGCAGGTCCTCCGCGACCGCGCGCTGATCTGCGAGGTCTCCGACACCAGCAGCACCTCCCCGCATCTGCGGTACGCGGCGACGACCGACGAGGGCGGCCGGGGGCTGTTCCTGGTCGCCCAGTTCGCCGACCGCTGGGGCACCCGCTACACCTCGGGCGGCAAGGTCATCTGGGCCGAGCTGGCGATTCCGTAGCGTCGCCGGACGGGTCGGCGACGACAGCGTCAGTGGCAGCGTCATATGCGTCCGGAACATGTCGCCTCGGAGCGCCCCGATTTGACGAACCGTCATGATCCGTGTGCCGGGAGGGCCCGGTCAAACCGACGTGACTCTACTAACATGTGGCGCCCACGGCTTGATGTCCGCGTGGTCCAGCCGAAATCCCTCAACGCGCCCATGAGGACCTGATAGATGTCAGCACACATATCCAGCCATCCGTACAAAGGGCCCTCGGTGACACGCGGGGCCCTGACCGTCCCCCTGCTGGTGGCCGTCGTCGCCGCCGCGGCGGGACTGTGGGTGACCACCGCGGTGCCATCCGCCCAGCGGGCCTTCGTCGCCGTCTTCTGCGGGGCCGCCGCCGTGCTGCTGGGTGTGGCGCTCGCGGTCGCCGCCAACCGCTCGCGGACCATCGGCCGTCTCCAGGAGCGGGTCACCTCGCTGGAGACCGCGGCCGCCGCGCAGGAGATCGAGGCCACCCGGCTCGCTGAGGAAACGATTCCGTCGGCGGTGCGGCAATTGCGCGCCGGCGGCTCGGTGGAAACCGTGATCAACCGCATGGAGCGCCCCACCAGCCGGGCCCATCAGCAACTGCTGCGCACGCTGCTGCGCGAGATCGGCGACGGTGAGCGGATGCGCGCCTCCGCGATGGCCGCGTGCGCCAACGCCGCGGGCCGTGTCCAGGCGCTGGCCACCAGCATGCTGGCCGACCTGCGGGAGATGGAGAACCGCCACGACGAGACCGTCCTCGGCGACCTGCTCAAACTGGACCACACCACCGCCCAGGCGGGCCGGATCGCGGACAGTATCGCGGTGCTGACCGGTGCCCGCTCCGGGCGCCGCTGGACCAAGCCGATCGTCATGGAGTCCGTGCTGCGCGGCGCGATCGGCCGGATCAGCGCCTTCCAGCGGGTACGGGTCCACTCGACCAGCAACGCCGCGGTCGCCGGTTACGCGGCCGAGGGCGTCATGCACGCCCTCGCCGAGTTGATGGACAACGCCGCCAGCTTCTCGCCTCCCACCGAGGAGGTGCACGTGTACGTCGAGGAGACGCACGCGGGCGTCGTGGTGACCATCGAGGACGGCGGCCTGGTGATGGGCCCGGCCGCCCTGGACCGCGCCCAGAAGGCCGTCTCCTCCGAGAGCCTGGACCTGATGAGCCTGTCCGGCACCCGGCTGGGCCTCGCGGTCGTCGGCTGTCTGGCCCGCAAGCACGGGCTCACCGTCTCCTTCCGGCCGTCCGCGCGGGGCGGTACCGGTGTCGTCGTCCTGATCCCGCAGCAGCTGGTCACGCACATCAACCAGGACGCCGTCGTCCTCGACACGCCGGGCTCCGTCCGCACCGGGATCCCCCGGCAGGCGTCCGCCGCGTCCGCTCCGGCCGCCGCGTCCACCGCCGCGAGCACGTCCACCGCCACGGTCGCGCCCGCCCCGTCCGCCCCGTCCGCCGCGCCGTCCCCGTCGCCGGAGACGTCCCCGTCGCAGTACCCCTCGCCGTCGTCCGTGCCCGAGCCCTCCGGACAGCCCTCACGGGTCAACGGCCTGCCCAAGCGGCGCCGTGGCGAGACGCTGGCCGCCGCCACCCGTGCGGCCGCCCAGGCGGCCGAGGCGGAACCCAAGCCCAAGACCAGCCGTCCACGACCCGAGGAAGCCGGAGCCCGCTTCGGCGCCTTCCGCCAGGCGGCCCGCGGAGCTTCCGCCGCCGGTGCCCCGTGTGACACCGAAGCTTCGGTATCCGCAGAGCACACCGAGACCGCCGAGTCCACCGAGCCTGCCGAGAACGACAAGCCGTGACAGAAGGAACGCCGATGAACACCACCGACCGCAGCTTGGACTGGCTGTTGGAGAACCTGCTGGAGAAGACCCCGGGCTCGCGCCACGCCCTGGTGCTGTCACGGGACGGGCTCAAGCTGTGCCTCTCCTCCGGGTTGTCCGTGGACCAGGCCGATCAGCTGGCGGCCATCGCGTCGGGCATCCAGAGCCTCGCCCACGGCGCGTCCATCGAGTTCGGCGACGGCAGCGGCGGCGTACGGCAGTCGATGACGGAGTTCCACGGGGGAATTCTGTTCATCGTCGAGGCCGGCGAAGGCGCCCATCTCGCCGTGGTGGCCCACGATGACGCCGATGTCGGCATCATCGGCCACAACATGAACGAGCTGGTCGAGCAGATCGGCGACCATCTGCGGGCCGCTCCGCGGGTGGAAGCGGGCGGCAGCGGCGGCGGGGCGAAGGCATGATCCGAGGGCCGCTGGACAAGGAGGGGCCGGACCGGCTGTACACCGTCACCGGCGGCCGCAGCCGGGCGGACGAGAGCCGCTTCGACATGGTCACGCTGATCGTCAGCGAAAGCGATCCCACCCCCGGGATGCAGTCCGAGCACGTCAAAATCCTTCGGATGTGCCGCCGCCCCCTGTCGGTCGTGGAGATTTCCTCGTATCTGGAACTGCCCGTCAGCGTGGTCAAGATCCTGCTGTGCGATCTGCTGGACACCGGCCGGATCACCGCGCGCCATCCGCATGCGGCCCGCCCCGGCGGCCGGCTGCCCGGGCCCGAAACCCTGAAGAAGGTGCTCGTTGCACTCCAGAACCTCTGAGACCACCGTGAGCACCGCGCTTCCCGGCGGCGCCGGGCACGCCCCGCTGCGGGAGAGCGCGAGCAACGGTCTGAAGATCGTGATCGTCGGCGGGTTCGGCGTCGGCAAGACGACGATGGTGCAGTCCGTCAGCGAGATCCGCCCGCTCAGCACCGAGGAGACGATGACGCAGGCGGGCATCGGCATCGACGACGCCTCGTTCGTGCGTCACAAGACCACCACCACGGTGGCCTTCGACTTCGGCCGGATCAGCCTGGACGAGCAGATGGTGCTCTACCTGTTCGGCGCCCCGGGCCAGGAGCGGTTCTGGTTCCTGTGGGACCGGCTGTTCTCCGGGACGCTGGGCGCGGTCGTCCTGGTGGACACCAACCGGCTCTCCGACTCCTGGTACGCGCTGGACCGGCTGGAGCACCACGGCACACCGTTCATCGTGGCCCGCAACAACTTCACCGAGCCGCAGCACACCCTGGAGGAGGTGCGGGAGGCCCTCGACCTCCCGCCCGAGGTGCCGATGATCGACTGCGACGCCCGCAAGCGCGACTCCAGCAAGGCCGTACTGGTCGCGCTCGCCCGCTACCTCTACTCCCTGTCCACCAACGGCGCCGCCGGGGAGAGCACCGCGTGACCACCCCTGACCCCACGTCCCCACTGGACGC
>NZ_JAEEAP010000672.1 GCF_016103465.1 Streptomyces sabulosicollis | reverse complement strand
GGGGGGCCGCCGGGGGCCGGTCGGCCCGACGGCGGAGCCACGCCCGGACGGCGGGAACCACCAGCACATGCGCGAGAGCGATCCCGACGGTGTTCAGCAGCACCGCGTCCACGTTCATGATCTGCCCGGTCACCTCGCTGCGCAGCAGCGCGAACCCCATGGCCACCATCGCCCCGGTGAAGGCCGTACGGGCCAGCGAGGCCAGCGGATACGCCTCCACCCGGCCCCCGGCGAGCGGCAGCAGCACCCCCAGCGGCGCGAGCAGCAGCAGCCCGCCGCCGATGGAACGGGCGGCCGACCAGGGACTGAGCGCCAGATCGGCGCGGATGGTGGCCAGGGGTTCGAGGGTCGCCGCGGACACCCAGGGGACGTTCACCGGTCGCAGGGTCAGCCAGCAGACGAACGAGAGGTGTGCCACGAGGAGCACGAAGCCCGCGACGCGGTAGCGGAAGGCGGCCCTGCGGCCGAAAGGACCCTGCACGAAAATCAGGACGCCGCGCGCGGGGGTCCCGGTTCCGCCCCCACCCCGCTGGTCAGCACCTTGTTACCGACAAGTCGCCGACCTGGGACGGGGCGGTACCGACAGGTAACGAATCAGGACACCAGGACCGGAATTCAGGACACCAGGACCCCGGAGTTGACCGCGATCACCGGATTGCGGCGCATCTCCTCGGTGCACCGGTACGCCTTGAGCGGATCCCGCTGGCTGTCCGGGCCGCCGAGCACCACCTTGCCGTCGTCGCCGGCCACCGTGGTGTCCGCGAAGGTGCAGACGATCTGGGCGAGCGCCAGGGACTGGAGCTCCTCCGGCGGCCGGTTCAGCCGCAGCGCGCTGTCCGGGTCGCCCTTGGCCGGGCCGGAGATCTCCACCCAGTCCTCGACCGCCGTGGAGAACCCGGCCGACGCCTCGGCCGCCGTCGGCGGCAGCCGCAGCTGCTCCAGCAGCGCCCGGGCGACCCGCACCGGCTCCCGGGACGCCTGCTCGTCGCCCAGCCGGGCGGTCCGGCTCACCGACAGGATCCGCGAGGAGCACAGCAGATAGATCCGTACGGAGGCCCTGCCCGTCCCCTCGACGGCCCGCTCCGACTCCGGCGCCCGGCAGGACGCCCGCGAGGGCGCGGCCCCGGCGTCCACCGGCACCGAGGTGCCCCGTATCCCGCACCCGGCCGCCAGCAGCGCGACCGCGCCGGTCAGCAGGAGGGCGGCCGACCGGGTCCAGCGCGCGCTCATGCCCTGCCCTCCTCGTCCCGGCAAGTGCCCTTGCCCTTGGCTGTGCCCTTGCCCTGGCCCTCGGCCTCAGCCTCGTCGGAGGCGATCCGGGAGGCGTCCATCGGCAGCCGCAGGGTGAAGACGGCCCCGCCCTCCGGTGAGTTCGCGGCGCTGATGTCGCCGCCGTGGATATGCGCGTTCTCCATCGCGATCGACAGCCCGAGCCCGCTGCCCTCCGAGCGGGGACGGGACGCGCTCGCCTTGTAGAAGCGGTCGAAGACATGCGGCAGCACATCCTCGGGGATGCCGGGACCGTGGTCCCGGACCTTGATCAACAGCTCATCGTCCTCGGTGCGCACCGAGACCCGCACCGGCGAGCCGCCGTGCTTGAGCGCGTTCCCGATCAGGTTCGCCAGGATCACGTCCAGCCGCCGGGGATCCAGCCGGGCCACGATCCCGCGCGCCGCGTCCAGCTCCACCGCGTCCAGCCAGGCGCGGGCGTCGATGCACGCCGTCACCTGGTCGGCGACATCGACGTCGTCGAGCACCAGCCGGGCCGTGCCCGCGTCGAAGCGGGTCACCTCCATCAGGTTCTCCACCAGGTCGTTCAGCCGCCGGGTCTCGCTCACCACCAGCTGCACCGCCGGAGCGATCATCGGGTCGAGCGAGTCGGCCTCCTCCTCCAGCACCTCCGTGACGGCCGTGATCGCGGTGAGCGGGGTCCGCAGCTCATGCGACATGTCCGCGACGAAGCGCCGGCTGGACGCCTCCCGCGCGGACAGCTCCGCCACCCGCTTCTGGAGCCGCTCCGCGGCCCGGTTGAAGGTATGGGAGAGGTTGGCCAGCTCGTCCGAGCCCGAGACCTGGAGCCGGGTGTCCATATGGCCCTCGCCCAGCCGGTGCGCGGCCTCCCCGAGCCGCTGCACCGGCCGCAGCACCGTGGCCGCGGCGGCCTGCGCCAGCAGCGCGGCGCCGATCAGCGCGAGCCCGGTGGCGATCCCCAGCGACCAGGCCAGGGAGTTCAGATCCTGGCGCTCGGTGTCCAGGGACTTGAGCATGTAGCCGGTCGGCCCGCCGCCGTTCACCTTGGCCCCGCCGACCAGGTACGGGGTGCCGTCCAGCGTGATCCGCTGCCAGTAGAGGTGGTACGGGGAGGTGTTCGCCTTGCCCACCGGGCGCTTCTGGTCCACCGCGCGCCGCAGCGAGGAGGGCACCACATCAAGGGTGAACAGACCCTTGCCCGAGGCCGCCGGACAGCTTCCGGCGTCCCGGGTCCGGGTGATCAGCAGCACCTCGTACTTCTGGGTGTTGTCCGCCATGCGAACCGCGGCTTCCCGCAATTCGGAACAGGTGGGGACGGAGGGCAGCGGGTCGGTGTCGTCCTTCAGGGACTTGCGGAACTCGTCCAGCGCCGCGTCCTGGGTACGGGTCAGCACCGCGTCCCGGTTCAGCCAGTACGCGATGGCGGACGCGGACACGGCGGCGGTCAGGGCCACCAGGCCGAAGACCAGCATCAGCCGCAGCCGGAGGCTGAACCACCGCAAGAGCCCCGCGGCCCAGCCCCGGGCCCGACCGGGCTCGTCGCTCACTGCGCTCAATTCGGTACTTCTCCGCCCCCGTGCGTAACCGTCACCGCGCTCGTTGGTTCGCTTCTCCGCCCGTGCGGCGAAGGTGCGGGTAGCGCAGCTGTCAGCGGCCCGGCGGCCGCACGGGCGTCGCTCACTGCGGCGCGTCCAGCCGGTATCCGACGCCGCGCACCGTACGGATCAGCGTCGGCGACGACGGCACGTCCTCCACCTTCGCGCGCAGCCGCTGTACGCATGCGTCGACCAGTCGCGAGTCCCCGAGGTAGTCGTGCTCCCACACCAGCCGCAGCAGCTGCTGCCGGGACAGCGCCTGTCCCGGACGGCGGCTGAGCTCCAGCAGGAGCCGCAGCTCGGTGGGGGTGAGCTGGAGGTCCTCGCCGTTCTTGGTGACCGTCATGGCCGCGCGGTCGATCAGCAGGTTGCCGAAGGCCGCGGAGTCGTTGGCCTCCCGCTCGCCACGCCGCAGCACCGCGCGGATCCGGGCGTCCAGCACCCGGCCCTGGACGGGTTTGACCACATAGTCGTCGGCACCGGACTCCAGGCCGACCACGACGTCGATGTCATCGCTGCGCGCGGTCAGCAGGATGATCGGCAACTGGTCGGTACGGCGGATCCGGCGACACACCTCGAAGCCGTCGATCCCGGGCAGCATGACATCGAGCACGATCAGATCCGGCCGCTGCTCACGCAGCAGTTTCAGGCCGTCCTCGCCGGTCGCCGCGGTCGCCACACGGTGGCCCTGGCGGGACAGCGAGAGTTCGAGGGCCGTGCGGATGGCGTCGTCGTCCTCGATCAGCAACAGGAAAGGCACGTTGGTCATTCTGGCCTACAAGGGGCCTGTAGTTCGACCGTCGGGGGTTTATCGGCCCGATCGCCTGTGACGAGCCTGTGACAGTCGACAGACAGCCCCATGAAACTGGCCCGGCAAAGTCTTCTGTGCACCGGGCGGAACGCCACCGGCCGGGGCAGCCAGAAGCCAGACCGACCAGGCTCCATCGACGGGGGGCGCGAAATGAGCACACTGCACTTCTCCACCACCAGCGCAGTTCGCACGCGCCTCCACGACGCCGGGCGGGGCAATGAGAAGTCCGGTGCCGTGAGCGGGCGGGGGTGCGCTCGCGGCGCCGGGCGTCAGCGGCCTCCTTACATGGTGGCCATTGACGCGATCACGGGGGACAAGGAGGCCGGTCACGGCCTCGGGGGGGACAAC
>NZ_JAEEAP010000671.1 GCF_016103465.1 Streptomyces sabulosicollis | reverse complement strand
CCCTCACCCCGTACCACCCCGCGCGCATTCCGCTTCCGCACCCGCGGCGGACGCGTGCGCCCCCGAAGAAAGGCACTTTTCGTGCGTAACACCACCAAGACCGTCACCACCGTCCTCGCCGCCGGAGCGCTCGCCCTCGGTGCCGCGGCCTGCGGCGCCCCGGGTTCGTCGGACGACAAGAACGGCGCGCTGGTCGTCGCCGCGAGCCCCGTCCCGCACGCGGAGATACTCAACTACGTCAAGGACCACCTGGCCGACAAGGCGGGCCTCAAGCTGGAGGTCCGGGAGTTCACCGACTACAACACGCCGAACCTCTCCACCCAGGACGGCTCGGTCGGCGCCAACTACTTCCAGAACCAGCCGTTCCTCGACGACTTCAACAAGAAGAAGGGCACCGACATCGTGCCCGTCGTCACCGTGCACCTCGAGCCGCTCGGCCTCTACTCGCACAAGGTGAAGAAGGCCGACGAGCTGGGGAAGGGCGCCACCGTGGCCGTCCCGAGCGACACGGTCAACGAGGCCCGTGCGCTGAAGCTGCTGGACGCCAACGGCGTCATCAAGCTCAAGAGCGGCGTCGGCAACGAGGCCACCCCCAAGGACATCACCGCCAACCCCAAGGGCCTGAAGTTCAAGGAGCTAGAGGCCGCCCAGCTGCCGCGGTCGCTCGACGACGTGGACGCCGCGGTCGTCAACGGCAACTACGCCATCGAGGCGCACCTCAAGCCCGCCAAGGACGCCATCATCCTCGAGTCGCCCAAGAACAACCCGTACGCCAACTTCCTGGCCGTGAAGAAGGGCAACGAGGACGACCCGCGCGTGAAGAAGCTGGCCAAGCTCCTCACCTCGCCCCAGGTGAAGAAGTTCATCAAGGACCAGTACCAGGGCTCCGTGCTGCCGTCCTTCTGATTCGCGGCGCACCGTCTTCCGACCGCGGCGCACCGACGGCACCGCAACGAATCCGCCAACGTTGCCCGCCCGCCGGCGGATCCCCGAGGCTCCGCATCCGGACCACAACCGGATGCGGAGCCTTCCGATTCACTCCCCGTGCTGCATTTTCCCTGCGTGATGCTGCATGCTGGGCCTTTCCACGGCCCAGATAACGACCCCCGGTTACGGAGCGGCGCATGACATCCACCTTCCCGGACATCTCCATCAGCACGGAACGGCTGGTGCTGCGCCCGTTCGAGGAAGCGGACGTACCCGCGCTCGCGGACATGATGAACGACGAGCACGTCATCGCCTGGACCCGGGCGCCCTATCCGTACGGCCTCGCCGACGCGCGCGACCAGGCGCTGCGGCTCGCCCCGGCGGAGCGGACCACCGGCCGCGGAATCGTCTTCGCGGTCGCCGAATTCCTCACCCAGCGGCTCGTCGGCATCGTGCACCTGCGCAACACCGACTGGCGGCTGCTGGCCACCGAGGCCAGCTATATCGTCGCCCACTGGGCGCGCGGTGAGGGCTATGCCTCGGAGTCGGTGCTGGCCGTGGCCCGCTGGCTGTTCCAGGACCAGAAGTTCGAGCGCCTGGAGCTGCGTACGGCCGCGGGCAACACCGCCGCCCAGCAGGTCGCCCAGAAGGTCGGCTGCATCAGCGAGGGCGTGTTGCGCAACGCCTGGATAGCCCGCACCCAGACGGAGGACGGCGGCTGGACCGATCTGCGCACCGACCTCATCGTCTGGAGCCTGCTCGCCGAGGACCTCGACGGCGCCCCCGACCGGATCTCCGGGCCCGACGGCTTCGGCGTCTACCCCACCTACTCCGACTGGGGCTGACGCCGCCCGCCCCGACGGGTGCTTGACGCACCCACACAGCCCGGCCGGGGCGGAGATCCGGCGCATTCGCGCCATCCGCGCCCTCGGCGCACCACCCCCGCGCCCGCCCCCGCTCCGGCGGTCCGGACCAGCCGGGGTACTCTCTGTCCGCGCCGAGCACCCGCGCCCCGGCCGCGTCCGGGCCGCGGCCCGAGCATCCGCGGCACACCGGCCGCGACCCGCCCGTGGACCCTCACGGGCACCACACGCCGCGACGCACCCGCACCCCACCGCGACGCACCCGACAGACCGACCCGCCACACATAGGGGAGAACAACGACGATGGCCGACCGCGTCACGGTGATCGGTTGGGACGGCACCCCGCTCACGGACGCGGCCCGCTCCGCCCTCGGCGCGGCCACCCTCGTGGCGGGCGCCGCCCATCACCTGGCGCTGCCCGAAGTCCCGCCCGGCGCCGAGCGGATCCGGCTCGGCAGCGTGGACCTCGCGGCCCGCAGGATCGCCCAGCACCGCGGCTCCGCCGTGGTGCTGGCCGACGGCGACCCCGGCTTCTTCGGCGTCGTCCGCGCCCTGCGCGCCCCCGAGCACGGGCTCGAGGTCGAGGTGGTCCCCGCCGTCTCCTCCGTCGCCACCGCCTTCGCCCGGGCCGGAATGCCCTGGGACGACGCCCAGGTCGTCGTCGCCCACAGCCGCGATCTGCGCCGCGCGGTCAACGTCTGCCGCGCCCACACCAAGGTCGCCGTCCTCACCTCGCCCGGCGCGGGCCCCGCCGAACTCGCGCTGCTGCTCGGCCCGGTGCACCGCACCTTCGTCATCTGCGAGGCCCTGGGCACCGAACGCGAGCAGGTCACCGTGCTGACCTCCGACAAGGCCGCCGACCACGCCTGGCGCGACCCCAACGTCGTCATCGTCATCGGCGGCTCCGGCATAGCGCCCGTCCGCGGCGGCTCGTCGGCCGGTGCCGCCCGCGGCGCCCTGCAGAGCGGCGGCTGGATCGCCGGACGCGAGCCCGGCTACCCGGGCACCGTCCGCGGCTGGGCGCTGCCCGGCCCCGCGTACGGGACCGCGCTGGGCGAGAGCGAGTCCCCGCAGCTGCGCGCCCTCCAACTCGCCCGCGTCGGCCCCCGCCTCGGCGACCTGGTCTGGGACATCGGGGCGGGCAGCGGCGCGGCGGCCGTCGAGACCGCCGGGTTCGGCGCCGCCGTCATCGCCGTCGACCGCGCCCCGGACGCCTGCGAGCGCACCGCCACCCTGGCCCGCCGCTTCGGGGTACAGCTCCAAGTGGTCCAGGGCGTCGCCCCGGAGGTGCTGGAGGACCTGCCGGAGCCGGACGTGGTGCGGATCGGCGGCGGGGGCGCGTCCGTGGTCGCCGCGTGCGCCGCGCGCCGCCCCGAGCGCATCGTCACCCAGGCCGTGACCCGGGACGAGGCGGAGGCCATCGGCGCGGCCCTGGAGGACGGCGGCTACGCCGTCGAATGCGTGCTCCTCCAGTCCGTCGAACTGGACACGCGGGGCTGGACCGAACGGGAGCGCGCGGTCGCCTTCATGCTGTGCGGCCACCGCCCGCACCAGTGATTTTGTCCTTGTGACGTTCGCCCCGAGCTGCGCCCCGGTGACCTGCCCGGGGCGCCGCGCGGGGTAGGCTGGCGGATCGTTGTACTGCCTGTACCGCTGCCCGGCGTTCGGCGCTTTATTGGCCAAAGGCCGGAATATGCCCCTCCCTTGGTGGGGTCGCGGTAGGCAAGCCTCGGGCGTGTCTACGTGCCGCGCACGGCGCATGCTCGTTCTTGCTCAGGGGGCTTGCTCTCGGCGGTAGGCGGTTGGAAGGAGCACTAGCGATGGGCGAGGGGTACGCATGACCGACACCGGCCAGGTCCCGGGAGAGGGGCTGCCGGAGAACGCAGGCGGACGACTCGGACACCCGCACCCGGCGGATGTCCATGCCCCGCCTGCCGACGCCGGTTACATCGAGCAGCCGCAGCCCGGTGTCCCTCCCGGCGCCGCCTACACCTTCCTCGACGGCTCCGAGCACGTGGGCGAGGAGGACGACCTGCTGCTGATGCCGGGCGCCCAGGGCGCCTGGAGCGAGCAGCAGGCCCAGTACCAGACCGGGGTGTACGAGACCGGCGCGTACGAGGCGGGCGTGCTCGACCCCGACGCGTACGCCGAGACCCAGATGCCCGAGCCACAGCCCGTGGCGGAGCAGCCCGTACCGCAGCCGGCCCCCGCCCTGTCTCTTATA
>NZ_JAEEAP010000670.1 GCF_016103465.1 Streptomyces sabulosicollis | reverse complement strand
CCCCTGCCCTGACCTGCACCAACACCCCACCCATACCTTTTCGGCCAGATCTGCCACCACCCACCAATCCAACCGACCGGACACCGGCCCCGTACCCCTGCCCCTAACCTCCGCACCGTGAAGATCGGCGAAGCAGGAGAACCCATCACCGAAGCCCCCTACGTACGCTTCCAGAGCCCGATCCGGAACGAGCGCGGCTACTTCTCCGGGGTGTTCGGCCTGGTCAACGGCCTGGCGCGAAGCGGGAAGCTGAGCGCTGAGCAGGAACGCTTCCGACGGGCCAACAATGACTGGTACGACGCGGCCTATCCAGACCCCTCGACCGTGGATCCGACGGTCTACGACCACGCGATCCACCCCGGAGCGGCGGCCTGGTTCAAGTCCACGTCCCGGGACCTGATCACGCGGGTGGACGGCTACCTGGAGATCCTTGCCGCTCATGGAATCGAGTGCCGGATGATCCGGTCGCCGGATCCGGGGAGGATCGTCTACGAGGACGAGTACCAGATCGTCGTCGTACCGCACGACCAGGCCCCGTACGGACGGTCCCGCTGACTGCCGCACGACGCCACACCCTCACCACACCGAGCTTCAACCGGCGGCTTGAGGGATATCGGCTCATCGGCGCTGGTCCGGCGGCCAAGGACGATGGAAAGTCTCCGGGATCACTTCAACGAAACACTTGAAGTCATGAATCCCCGACACACCGATCCGCCCGAGGCGGAGCCTGCCCTCGGAAGCCACGACAGCACGGGAGGAGCCGCCTCCGCGCGGCGGCAGTGGTCGACGCTGCTGGCGGTGAGCGCGGCCCAGCTCCTCGTGGTCCTGGACGGGACGATCGTGAACATCGCGCTGCCCTCCGCCCAGAGCGCGCTCGGTATGTCCGACGCGAACCGGCAATGGGCGATCACCGCGTACGCCCTGGCCTTCGGCGGACTGCTGCTGATCGGCGGCCGGGTCGGTGGCGCACTCGGCCATTGCCGTACCTTCCTCATCGGCCTGCTCGGTTTCGCCGCTTCGTCCGCGCTGGGCGGTGCCGCCGTGCATCCCGAGACGCTCTTCGGGGCCCGTGCCCTGCAAGGCGTCTTCGCCGCCGTACTTGCGCCCGCCGGGCTGTCCTTGCTGAGTACGACGTTCACCGAGCCACGCGAACGCGGCTGGGCGTTCGGAGTGTTCGCCGCGGTCGGTGCCTCCGGTTCCGCCCTCGGCGTGGTCGCCGGTGGGCTGCTGACCGAGTACGTCAGCTGGCGGGGGTGCCTGTACATCAACGTCCCCATCGCACTGCTCGCTCTGCTCGGCGCGGCCCGCGTGCGACCGGGCCGCCCAGAACAGCCAGACCAGCCAGAACACCCGGATCGCCCAGCCCGCCCGGACCACCCCGTCCGCGGCGCCGGGCGCCTTGACGTCGCGGGCGCACTGCTCAGCGCCGCGGGCTTCGCCACCCTGGTCTATGCCTTCAACGAAGCCGAGCCCCTCGGGTGGGGGTCGCCGAAGGTCCTGACCCTGCTGGCCGGCAGTGGCCTGCTGCTGGCCGCGTTCGCCGCCGTCGAGGCGCGAGCCCCCCGCCCACTGCTGCCGATGCGCATGCTCCTGCACCCCGCCCGCGCCGGCGCACTCATCTCGATCTGCCTGATGTTCGTCGCCATGTTCGGCTTCTACCTGTTCATGAGCTACTACACCCAGACCGTCCTCGGCTATTCACCGATCCAGGCCGGCCTGACGCTGATGATCAACGCCCTGGCCGCCCTGATCGGCTCCACACTCATCGCCGGGAAACTCCACGGACGCCTCGCGCCCGCGGCGCTGATCGTGCCGGGCCTGATCACCGCGGCCGCCGGGATGCTCATCCTCACGCGCCTCACGCCAGAGAGCACGAACGTCCTGCCGCTGTACCTGGCACCCGCCCTGGTACTCACCGGGCTCGGCCTCGGCTGCGTCATCCCGCCAACCGCCGGCCTGGCCACCGCCGACACGCACCAAGACGACATCGGGGCCGCGTCGGCCGCCTACAACGCCTCCCAACAGCTCGGAGCCGCCCTCGGCACCGCCCTCCTCAACACCATCGCGGCCAGCGCAACAGCATCCTCCCTGACATCAGCACGCTCCACCACGCCGGGCTCGGCGTCCGTCCAGGGGTACACCACAGCCCTGACCGTCGCCTTCGGCATCCTCCTCGCCGCCGCGTTCATCGCCGCTCCACTGATCGCGCCCCGCAACAGAGCGAACGATCGCAGGAGGCGCTGGCAGCACTCCGGCAAGCCCTGATCGCCCCTCAGGCGTCCCCCACAGCTCGAGGTCCGCACGGAGCAGGTGCTCATATGCCCCGGCTTCGGATGTCGCGGACCATCGCCTCGATCGTCACCGTCATATTGCGCCGGAGTTGGTCCAGCCGTCCTCGCAGGAGCGCTTCGGCGTTCTCGGGGTCGGCCCGCACCGCCGCGCGGGCTCCGCTGTCACCCGGTCCATGGATGAACGACTGACGGACGATGGTCTGATCCCGTCGTGCGGCGGGCCGTAGGTCGTACAGCCAGGTGGCGAAGTGCTCCTCGGCTTCCGGGGCGCCCCCGAACACCCTCCAGCCGAACGAGTACGGCCGGTCCGCCGCGACGACCATGCACACGACCCGCGTGACAAGCCCATTGGCAAACCGGTTGCGAGCCTCGAAGCGCGCGCCGACCGCTGGTCCGCTCCAGCCGTCCAGCCAACCCGCGTAGGTGCACTCCGGGCTCCAGTCACCGATCCGCGAGAGATCCGTGATCGCCTCCCAGAACTGGTCCACCGGAACGTCGACGGACAGTTCGACCTCCGCACGGGCGCCAGTCACGCCAAAATCCTGATCCATACAGGGGCAGACCGACCAGACGACGAAAACTCATCGCACCCCCTCTCAAGCGGCGGGCCAGCGGAGCGACGCGATCGGTCCCTATTCCCCCGGTGCCGGTCCGGATGCTGCGGGAGCACATCGAACGGTACGGGACAGCCCCGGACGGCCGTCTGTTCCGCGCGGCACGAGGTGGACGCGTCCGGTCTGCCGAGTACTGCGGTCTGTGGGAGGAGGCCCGAACAGAGGTCCTCTCGGAGGAGGAAGCAGCGACCCCCCTCGCTGAGGTGCCGTACACGCTCCGGCACGCGGGGGTGTCTCTCTGGATCAAGTCGGGAGTCGATCCGGTGGAAGTCGCCCGGCGGGCCGACACAGCATCGCCGTCCTGTTCCGCTTCCACGCCAAGATCCTGCGCGGTGATCAGTCCCGTTCCAACCAGCTCATCGCGCAAGGACTGAACGAGGGCTGACGGTCCGCCGCTGGTCCACAGCTGGCCCATACGTACTGGTCAAAGCTGGGACACAGGCGAGACAGGGCGAGACAAGGTGCACGCAGAAGGGGTGCCCCTGGAGCAAGGGCACCCCTTCTGACCAGCTAGTTCGCTGACCTCGGCGGAGGCTGAGGGATTTGAACCCTCGGTGACATCGCTGCCACGACGGTTTTCAAGATCTTTCGATGATCACACGGTCGGATCGCTCTGCCGCAGGTCAGAGGGGTACGAGCGCCCCAGCGGAGCCGTCGTCATCGTCATCGTGCCCGCTACGTGCCCCAGGCCCATGGTTGTGCCCGCTGAGCCAGGAGTCCGCCGCTTCGGCCACTTGGTCATCGCGTCCGGCGACCGGTCGGGCGTAGTGCCGGGTCGTGACGCTCGCGTTCGAGTGGCCGAGCCGGTGAGCGGCGGTCATCACGCCGTACTGATCGGCGACCCACGTGCCGTGCGAGGCGCGCAAATCGTGCGGGGTCACGTCGGTCAGCCCGGCCGCCGACACGGCGGGGTCGAAGTACGCCTTGCGCCACTGGTTGTAGCGAAGCGGCTTGCCGCCGGGAGTCGTGAACAGGAGCGCGTCTGTCGGCGGCGGGTGAATCGTGACCCACTTTGGTCGGGTGAAATGTGACCCAGTTTGGGATGGTTCAGTCGTTGTCGGTTCGGTCGGTGGGGACGCGTCCGAGTTCGCGTCCGCGCATGCGGTAGGA
>NZ_JAEEAP010000066.1 GCF_016103465.1 Streptomyces sabulosicollis | reverse complement strand
GCCCCGGACCCGGTCGCCGCCCCACCCCACGGCACCCGCGACCGCGGCCGCACCCCCCTCTTCGACCAGTACGCCGACGAGGACCGGCCGCGTGCTGCCAACGAGTGACGGGCCCTTCACTGACCAGCGGGGAACGGATTACCAAGCACCCCGGAGGGGATGCTAGAGTTTCACTCGTTGCAAGGGCCTGTGGCGCAGACTGGTAGCGCACCTCGTTCGCATCGAGGGGGTCAGGGGTTCAAATCCCCTCAGGTCCACCGCAGCTCAAAGCCCCCGCCGGGGAAACCTGGCGGGGGCTTTTTCGTGCCGTACAGCAGCGAAGTACAGCAACTACTTCCGACTACTTCCGATCTTGTTTGCCCAGGTGCTTGCCGAGCCTCCGCAGCGCCTTACGGGTGGCCTCGGACGGGACGTGCGTGTAGATCTCCATGGTCACCGCGATCTTGCTGTGCCGGAGGATCTGCATCGCGATGCGCGGGTGTACGTCGAGCGCGGCGAGCAGTGATCCGCAGGTGTGACGGGTGTCATGCAGCCGGATCCGGCGAATGCCCGCCTTGGAGGTCCGATCGGCGAACGAGCGGTTGACGTTGCGCGGCTCGATCGGGGTCCCGTAGCGGGTGGTGAACACGAAGTCCGAGTCCGTCCACAGCTCTCCCGCCGCTTGCTGGGCCGCTTCCTGCTCCTTCCTGCGCACCCGGAGAGCGGTGATACAGATCTCGGGCAGCGGCAGGATGGCCGTCGAGGCTTCGGTCTTGGTCTCGTCGTGCACCAGGCGCCGACGGATGCGTTGAAGCTGAAGCTGCACCGTCACCTCCCCGGCATCCAGGTTGACGTTCTGCCAGGTGAGCCCGAGCACCTCACCGCGCCGGAATCCCAGGACGAGGATCAGCGCGTACGCCGCGTAGGGCGGATCACGGGCGGTGCTGGCTGCTTCAAGGCGGCCCGCTTGCGCGGGTTGCGCGCGCCGGCGGCCCGTGGCCGCCGCCCGCTCCTGTCTGCCGCCCCGCTCAGCGGCGCCCCCGAACGCTCGACCTCGTGGAGGAGGACCTCGGCCGTGATGTCGCGCTCACCGTCGCCCGCTTCATGGTCGTCTTCCTCCGCCGCCCCGGCAGTCAGCGGCAGTTCAGCGTCCAGCTGGCGGCGCAGAGCGCACAGCGCCGTCCGCTGCGCGACATCCAGCAGTACATCGCCGAGCACCCGGACGCGGATCTGTCCGTCATAGCCCCTTACCGAGAGGCACCATCGTGCAGATCGCGATCCTGCTCTACGAACACTTCACCGCCCTCGACGCCGTCGGTCCGTACGACACCCTGGCCGGACTGCCAGGGGCCCAACCGGTGTTTGTGGCCGAACGCCGCGGTCCGGTGCGCAACGACAGCGGCAGCCTCCACTTGGTGGCCGAGGCCACGCTGGAGGGAGTGACACGGCCGGACGTCGTGCTGGTGCCCGGTGGCCCCTTCCCGGACGAGCAGCAGAAGAACCTGGAGGTGCTCGCCTGGCTGCGGGCCGTGGACGCCACCACGACCTGGACCACGTCGGTGTGCACCGGTTCGCTGATCCTCGGCTCGGCCGGACTTCTCACCGGCCGCCGTGCGACCACCCACTGGACCACCATGGACGGCCTCCGGGCCCTGGGGGTGGAGGCCGTGGACGAGCGCTATGTGTTCGACGGCAAGTACGTCACCGCAGCGGGCGTCTCGGCCGGGATCGACATGGCCCTGGCCCTGGCCGGGCGGATCGCCGGGGACGCCACCGCGCAAACCGTGCAGCTGATGCTCCAGTACGATCCCCAGCCGCCCTACGACTCCGGCTCACCGCACAAGGCCCCCGCCGAGCTGACTGCCCGGATGCTCCAGGAAGGTGCTTAAAGCGTGTCGCAGAAGGCCGTGATCAAGCCGTTTGAGCTGGGCAGGGCTGGGCTGTTGCCTGCTGAGACGGTGTGCCTGACGGCAGTCGTTCACGGCAGCAGGGGCGCACATAGCCGTATCGCGAGATTCCAGCTCAGCAGACCTCAGTGACCTCCCGGCCCGTAGCTCGCTCCGAGGGGGTCAGGGGTTCCAATCCCCTCAGGTCCACCGCAGCTCAAAGCCCCGCCGGGGAGGGAAGTCCGGCGGGGCTTTTTGGTGCCTGGCTTTGTGTGACCGGGGTCAGGGGGAGCGGTTTTCCGCGCTGACCATCCAGGCGTGCTTCTCCAGGGAGTCGATGATCGCGTGCAGCAGGTCGGCCGTGGAGGGGTCCTCGCTGTCGACCTGGTCGTGGAGGGTGCGGAGGGTGTCGGCGGTGGCGCGCAGGCGGGCGGTGACGAGGTCGACGACGGCGCTCACGCTCAGCTCGCCCCCCGGGAAGGCGGGGAGTGTGGTGGTCGATGACACGGTGTCGGAGCGGCCGTCCGGGATGGCCGCCAGGGCACGCATGCGTTCGGCGATGGTGTCGGCCGATTCGCGGGCGTCGTCCACGATCTGATCCAGTTGGAGGTGCAGGTCCCGGAAGTTGTGGCCGACCACGTTCCAGTGGGCCTGCTTGCCCTGGAGATGCAGTTCGACGAGGTCCACCACGATCCGCTGCAAGGCTTGGGCGAGCTGCGGCGAGGCCGTGAATCCGGCGACCTCGCTCTCTGAACGTCGGGAACCCCCAGAAGAGGCCATGGCGTTTCTCCTTCGGCAGCACCGCAGGGCAGACCCCTGGCACAGGAGGCCCGTGTCGTATGCGACAAGCCTCAGGGAGGTCTCTCCCCGTCGCCACTCCGCTTGATCCGCTCGGGTACCTAGGGGGAATGAGTACCCGGCGCGATCCGCGGGAGGCCCGCGCGCGGTTGGGTGGAACGGTGAATGAGACAGCTTCCGCGGGAACGGGTGCCGACGAGGCGGCCGGTGTCGCGCATGACCGGAGAGTCCGTACGGCGGCCAAGGCCGGCCTGGCGCTGCTGGTGCCCACGGCCGTCGTCAGCATCGTCCTCTCCCTGATGACGGAGCGCGCCACCGACTGCGTCATGTACGGCGACCAGTGCTCCTCCATACCCGGCCCGGTGGTCTTCGGCTCGTTTCTGGCGTCGGCGCTGTTCGGTGTCTTCGCCGTCGGCTGTCCCCGGGAGCGGCTGCCGTTTCCCTCGGCGCGCTCGTGGGCGGTCAAGCTGCAGGGGGCCGCTCAGGTGACGATGGCGATGCTGTTGCTGGTCTCTCCCTGAGCGTTCGGGAGGGCGCGCGGGGAGGGCGCGATGTCATGGAATCGTGCTTACCGCGTTCGTGTTTGGTGCGGGCCGGGGGACAGGTGATGGCGCAGGCCAGGGGCACCGGCATAGTAGATGCCCGGTCCTGTGGCCCCATGGCGTGAAAGCGCCGTAGGGCAGAGGGCGGCACAGCACATCACAGCACAACAACTGCACCACAACAGGGGGATTAGGCTCCATGCCACTCATACGCCGTTCCACCGTGGCGGCCGCGGCCATGACCGCGCTGCTGGTGGTCTCCGCTTCGGCCTGCGGGCCCGGTGACGACGAGGCGGCTTCCTCGTCGAACTCCTCGGCCGCGTCCACCGGACAGCAGGCCAAGGACGGGATCCAGCTGCCCGAAGGCGTCCCGACGAGTCTGGACGACCTGAAGAAGTGGAAGGAGGGCGGCTGGAAGGACTGGGACAAGTGGGCCCGCAAGGCATCGGAATTCGCCAATCCGATCATCAAGAACTTCTGGCAGCCGTCCAGGATGGCCAAGGCGAAGGACTCCTCGCACACCGTCTCCACGCAGAGCGCCGGTCAGAACCAGGCGGCCACCGACCCCGAGCCGCCCGCCGTGCCGGCCAAGCAGGTCTCGCGGCCGTACCACCAGAACATGGCGCCGGTCGGGAAGGTGTTCTTCGACAGCCCCGAGGGGCCGATGGTGTGCTCCGGCACGGTCATCGACGACCCGGCCCATCCGGGGAAGTCCAACCTGGTGTGGACCGCGGGCCACTGTGTGCACTCCGGCAAGCAGGGCGGCTGGATGCGCAACATCGTGTTCGTGCCCTCGTACAACGACAACGGACTGCCCGCCGAGCAGACCCAGACGGCGGCGCAGAACGAGGTCAACCCCTACGGCGTGTGGTGGGCGGACTGGTCGCAGACCTCGTCCGAGTGGATCGCGAACGGTGGTAAGACCGGCGGGGTGGGGTCGGCGTACGACTTCGCGGTGCTGCATGTGAAGCCCGAGAACGGCGGCGGCAAGTCGCTTCAGGAGACGGTCGGGGCCTCGGTGCCGGTGTGGTTCGGGGCGCCGTCGGCGGACCAGGTGAGCTCGATCGGCGCGTACGGCTATCCGCAGGCCCCGCCGTACGACGGGGCGAAGATGTTCAACTGCACCAGCAGGCCGGGCCGGCTGTCGTTCTCGCCCACCTCGCCGACCATGTACCGGATCGGCTGCTCGATGACCGGCGGTACCTCGGGTGGCGGCTGGTTCGTCAACCGCGGCGGCAAGACGGTGCTGGTGTCCAACAGTTCGATCGGCTCGTACGGGCACACCTGGCTCGCCGGGCCGCATCTGGGGGCCGAGGCCAAGGGCGTGTTCGAGGCCATCAGCAAGAAGTTCGCCGGTCAGGGCTGACCGGACCGCAGGTGCGTGGGGCCCGCTCCGGATCCGGAGCGGGCCCCCTCGTCATGGCCGTGGTGCCGATGGCCTTACGGGCGCGCCCGTAAGATCCGCCGCACTCGTCGCGTCCGTAAGGGGCTTGGCGTAGCAGCGGCTGCTCTCCTCGAAGCGGTAGAGCCCGAACTTCGTCACCGGGGCGTAGCCGGACGAGGTGTACAGCGCGATCGCCTCGGGCTGCTCGGTGCCGGTCTCCAGGACCATCCGCACCCGCCCCGCCTCCCGCGCGCTGTCCTCCAGCGCCGCGAGGATCCGCCGGGCCAGCCCCCGCCCGCGCGCCGCCCGCACCACGAACATCCGCTTGATCTCGGCGTCCCCGTCTTCGTAGCCCTCTTCGCTGCGCTCCTGGCTGCGCCAGCCGCCGCTCGCGACCGGGGTGCCGTCCGTGTCGTAGACGATGAGGTAGAGGCCGCGCGGCGGGTCGAAGTGGGCCGCGTCCATGGGCGTCAGATCGCCCTCGCCGTAGCGCTCGGCGTACTCCGCCTGCACTTCCTCGTCGAGTTTGCGGGCGTCGGGGTGATCATAGCGAATGCGTCGAACATCCATGCGAGGGATCGTACTTCTATGCGGCGGGAGGGGCCGTGGATTTTGTCGCGTATCGTGCCGGGCGTGCTCACCGTGACGACCGTGAATGTGAACGGGCTGCGTGCCGCCGCCAAGAAGGGCTTCATCCCCTGGCTGGACGGTACCGCGGCCGATGTGGTGTGCCTCCAGGAGGTACGCGCCGAGCCCAAGGAGTTGCCCGAGGCGGTCCGCGAACCCGATGGCTGGCACGTGGTGCACGCCCCCGCGGCGGCCAAGGGCCGGGCCGGGGTGTCGGTGTACGCCCGGCGCGAGCTCGAGGGGGTCCGGGTCGGCTTCGGATCGTCCGAGTTCGACGGCAGCGGCCGCTATGTGGAGGTCGATCTGCCGGGCGTGACCGTGGGCAGCCTGTACCTTCCCTCGGGTGAGGTCGGCACGGACCGCCAGGACGAGAAGGAGCGCTTCATGGCGGAGTTCCTTCCGTATCTGAAGGAGCTGCGCGAGCGCGCGGCGGCCGGTGGGCGCGAGGCGCTGGTGTGCGGCGACTGGAACATCGCCCACCAGGAGGCCGACCTCAAGAACTGGAAGGCCAACCAGAAGAAGTCCGGCTTCCTGCCGGCGGAGCGCGCCTGGCTGACCAGCGTCTTCGAGGAGGCGGCGTACGTGGACGTGGTGCGTGCCCTGCACCCGGACGTCGCCGGTCCGTACTCGTGGTGGTCCTACCGCGGCCGGGCCTTCGACAACGACGCGGGCTGGCGCATCGACTACCAGATCGCCACCCCGGGGCTCGCCGGGCGCGCGGTCAAGGCGGTGGTGGAGCGGGCGGCCGCGTACGACCAGCGGTGGAGCGACCACGCCCCGGTGACGGTGGCCTACGGCCCGGCCCACTGACCATCGCGGGGGCGGGGGGAGTGATCCTGTGGGTTCCCTGGCCTCCGCGGGCTCACTCGCTCCCGGCGCTACCGCCTCTGGCGCTACTGTCCCTGGGGGGCGCCTCGCCCGGCTCCGCCCGCATCCGGCGGTTCATGGCCATCGTCAGCTCGGCGTCCACCACGCTCGTGGTCAGCGGCCGCAGCCGCTCCACGGTCTCGCCGACGTCCTCGCCGCGCTCCACGGCGTCCGCCAGCACATGGGTGCGCAGCAGTGTGACGAAGGTCTCGGCGATCGCGTCCACATGCTCACGCACCTCGCGCGCCGCGCCGAGCACGGCGGCCAGCGGGACGCCCTGTTCGACCAGGGTGTGTGAGACGTCCAGCAGACGGCGGCTGAGGTGGACGATCTCGTCGCCGTCGACGGCCAGATAGCCCAGGTCGAGCGAGGTGCTGAGGTTCTCCGGGGTGACCTCGCCCTGGAAGTAGTCCGCGAGCGCCTCGGGCCTGAGCCGGACCGGGGTCTCCGCGGGCCAGGACGCGGCCGCGCCGGGCAGCCCGAGCAGCTCGCCGACGTCCCGGCGGCCGCTTTCGAAGGCGGCGAGCAGCTCGGCGATCCCGCCGAGGGTGTGGCCGCGCTCCAGCAGCGCCGCGATCGTCCGCAGCCGGGCCAGATGGTGGTCGTTGTACCAGGCGATCCGGCCCTCGCGGCGCGGCGGCGGGAGCAGCTTGCGCTCCCGGTAGAAGCGCAGGGTGCGCACGGTGATCCCGGCCCTCTCGGCCAGTTCCGCCATGCGGTACTCGCGTACCTCGTCCGCTTCGCTCGTCGCCACGAGGGAAGCCTATGCCGCGGCCGGTCGGGTGCGACCGCCGGTAACTTCGTTATCCACAGCCCCTACCGCTTGATAGATCCCTGTCCTACGCTCCCATCGTGCCAGTGATTGCTGGCACGGTCGTATTCGCGTTCGTGGAAGGCGGCGGCATGGCTGGGCTGACGCATGAGCATGTACGGGTGGCGGTGATCGGGGCCGGATTCGGCGGGCTGGGAGCGGCGGTGCGGCTGCGCCGCGCGGGCATCACGGACTTCGTGGTGCTGGAGCGCGCGGACGCGGTCGGCGGCGCCTGGCGGGACAACACCTATCCGGGCTGTGCCTGCGACGTCCCGTCGCATCTGTACTCCTTCTCCTTCGCGCCCAACCCCGACTGGCCCCGGAACTTCTCCGGCCAGCCGCATATCCGCGCCTATCTGGAGCGGGTCGCCGACACCTTCGGGCTGCGGCCGCACCTGCGCTTCGGCGCCGAGGTGCGGTCCCTGCGCTGGAACTCCGAGGCGGTGCACTGGGAGGTGGAGACGGCGCGGGGCTCGCTGACCGCCGATGTCGTGGTGAGCGCCACCGGTCCGCTGGCCGACCCCCGGATCCCGGACATTCCGGGGCTCGACGGCTTCCCCGGCGCCGTCTTCCACTCCGCGCGCTGGGACCACACCACCGATCTGCGCGGCAAGCGCGTGGCGATGATCGGCACCGGCGCCTCGGCCATCCAGATCGTCCCCGCCATCCAGCGCGAGGTCGGCCGGCTCACCCTCTTCCAGCGCACCCCGCCCTGGGTGCTGCCCCGGATGGACCGCCGGATCAGCGGCCTGGAGCGCTGGCTGCACTCGAAGATCCCGGCCACCCGGGCGCTGCGCCGCGGGGTGCTGTGGGGCATCCGGGAGCTGCAGGTCGGGGCCTTCACCAAGCGGCCAGGCGAGATGCGGTTCGTGGAGCGGCTGGCCGGCGCCCATATGCGACGGGCCATCAAGGACCCGGCGCTGCGGGCGGCGCTGACCCCCGACTACCGCATCGGCTGCAAGCGCATCCTGCTCTCCAACGACTACTATCCGGCGCTCGCCCAGCCGCATGTGGACGTGGTCCCGGCGGGGTTGAAGGAGGTGCGCGGCAGCACGCTGGTCGGTGCCGACGGCACCGAGACCGAGGCCGACGTGATCGTCTTCGGCACCGGCTTCCATGTGACCGACGTCCCCATAGCCCAGCGGGTCACCGGAGCGCGCGGGACGACGCTGGCGGAGGAGTGGAAGGGCGGGATGGAGGCGCTGCGCGGCACCAGTCCGGCCGGCTTCCCCAACTTCCTGACCATCATCGGGCCCAACACCGGCCTCGGGAACAGCTCGATGATCCTCGTCATCGAGGCGCAGCTGGCCTATATGGCCGACTATCTGCGCCAGTTGGACACCCTCGGCGGCAAGGTCGCGCTGGACGCCCGGCCGTCGGCGGTGCGCGCCTACACCGACATGATCCAGGAAAGGATGGAACGCACGGTGTGGAACACCGGAGGTTGCGACAGCTGGTACCTCGACAACGGCCGTAACACCACCCTGTGGCCAGGGACGACGTCCGAGCTGCGGAGGGTCACCCGGCGCGTGGACCTCTCCGAGTACACGGTGGTGCGGCCGCGCACCGGGCCGGTGAAGGCCACGGTGTCCACGGCCGGTGCGGGGAGGGGATCGCGGTGAGGCGGCTTTCTCCCCCGTCCTCGGGGCCGTACGTCCCGCCCGTCCCGGAGCGCGAGCTGACGGTCGTCTCGGCCGACGGAAGCCGGATCCATACGGAGCTGCACGGGCCGGAGGATGCCCCGGCCGTCGTGCTCGCGCACGGCTGGGTCTGCTCCACGGCCTTCTGGGCGCCGGTGCTGCGCGCCCTTTCAGCCGACCACCGGGTGATCGTCTACGACCAGCGCGGCCATGGCCGCAGCCCGGCCCCCGGCCCCGGTGGTTACAGCACCGAGGCCCTGGCCGACGATCTGGTGGCGGTGATGGAAGCGGCCCTTCCGCCCGGTCGGCGGGCCGTGCTGGCGGGCCACTCCATGGGTGCGATGACGCTGATGGCCGCCGCCGACCGACCCGTGCTGCGCGAGCGCGCGGCCGCCGCGGTGCTCTGCAGCACGGGCGCCTCACGGCTGGTGGACCGGTCGCGGGTGGTGCCGTTGCGCTCCCCGTGGGCACGGGCGCGGGTGCACCGCCTGCTCCTGGGCTCACGCGCCCCGCTGGGCCCGGTCACGCCCCTCTCCAGGCGGCTGGTGCGGTACGTCACGATGGGCCCTGGCACCGACCCGGCCACGGTGGAGGTGGGGGCGCGGATCCTGCACGCCTGTCCCCGCGCCGTGCGGGCCGGATGGGGCCGGGTCCTGTTCGGCCTCGCGCTGGACGCGCGCATCGGCCAACTGACCATGCCCACGGCCGTCATCGTCGGCACCGCCGACCGGCTCACCCCGCCCGAGCACGCCTACGCCCTGGCCGCCGCGCTGCCGCGGTGCACCGGCCTCGTCGAGCTCCCGGGGCTCGGCCATATGACCCCGCTGGAGGATCCCGAGGCGGTCACCGGAGTGATCCGCGGCCTGGTCGAGGAGTACGGGACCTCCCGGGAAACCGATCTCACACCCTCCCGGGAATCCGGCCCCACGGCGGCCGCGGAAGCCGGGCACACGGCAGTGGAAGCGAAGGAGCAGACGGCATGAGTGCGCGCAGGGGCCTCGAGGGCCAGGTCGCGGTGGTGACGGGCGCGGCGCGGGGGGTCGGCGAGCTGCTCGCCCGCAAGCTCTCCGCACGCGGGGCGAAGGTCGCGCTGGTGGGCCTGGAGCCCGAGGAGCTGAAGCGGGTCTCGGAGCGGCTGCCGACCGACTCCGCCCACTGGGACGCCGATGTCACCGACGCCCAGGCGATGGCGCGGGTGGCGGCGGAGGTCGTGGAGCGGTTCGGCGCGGTGGACATCGTCTGCGCCAACGCGGGCGTGGCCCAGGCCGGTCCGTTCCTCGACACCGACGAGACGGCCTGGCGGCGGGTGATCGAGGTCAATCTGCTGGGCAGCGTCACCACGGCCCGCGCCTTCCTGCCCGCGCTGATCGCCAGTCGCGGCTATCTGCTGCAGATCGCCTCGCTCGCCGCGATCGCGCCCGCGCCCATGATGACGGCGTACTGCGCGTCCAAGTCCGGGGTCGAGGCGTTCGCCCACAGTCTGCGGGCCGAGGTGGGCCACCGTGGGGTGCGCGTCGGCGTGGGCTATCTGAGCTGGACGGACACCGATATGGTGCGCGGCGCCGACCGGGACGAGGTGATGCGCGAGCTGCGGCAGCGGCTGCCCTGGCCCGCGGGCCGCACCTATCCGCTGGGCCCGGCGGTGGAGCGGCTGGTGGCGGGCATCGAGCGCCGGTCGGCGCATGTGTACGCGCAGTGGTGGCTGCGCGGTATGCAGTTGGTGCGCGGCTCTCTGCCCGCGTTCATCCACGCCGTGGGGCGGCGCGAGATGCGCCGCGCCGAGCCGCGGCTGGCGGCGACCCGGGAGCAGCGGGGCGGTCTGGTGGGCGAGGGCGGCGCGGCGGACGAGAAGGCGCGCACGGCGGGCTCGGTAGGTACGGAGCGTCACCGGTAACGCTCCGTCAACCATGCTGACCTGCGCTTTCTTCGGCTCCTCCGGTCCGTAATGCGGAGAAAGTCCGCGCGTGTAACTCTTGTCGGGCCCGACGCCATTCACCCGATGAGGAGTGACACATGGGCCCCAAGGACCAGTCGAACGAGAAGGCTCAGCAGGCCAAGCGGAAGCCGCAGGGCGGGCGGAGCCAGGAGCCGCGGCGCGGTCAGCAGGCGCAGTCCGGTGAGCGCATGCAGTCGGCCGAGCGCACGCGGTCCGGTGAGCGCATGGAGGAGCGCGAGCGCCGGGAGCCGGGGCAGGAGCAGCGCCGTGGCCAGCAGGACCGGCCGGAGGCCCGCGGGCAGTCCCAGCGGATGAGCCGTGAGCGCCGTCAGCCGGGCATGGGCGACGAGATGATGGACCAGGAGCCCTTCGAAGAGATGTGACCCACGGAGCGCGGCACAGAGCGCGGCACAGAGGGCGGGAGGGGCGTACCCCCGTGGTCGACCATGGGGGTACGCCCCCAGCCCGCCACCCGTGCCCGCGCCCCTGCGGCTCCCGTGCCCGCGCAGGTCCGGCCCCGCGTGGCCCGGTCCCGCGTGGCCCGGCCCCGCGTGGTCCGGTCCCGCGTGGGCCGCGCTCAGTTGCCGTTGCGCGGCGGCAGTTGGGGGCGGCGCAGGTCGGGGACGTCCGAGTAGTCGGGCGGGGTCGCGGCCGGGTGCCGCTCCAGCAGATCGAGCGCCGTACGGACGGCGACCCCCAGCTGCGGATGGCGGCCCTCCGCCCAGTCCACGGGGGAGCGCGGCGCCTCGATGTCCGGCTCCACACCGTGGTTCTCCACGCCCCAGCGGTAGGCGTCGAACCATGCGGCGTTCATCGGCACCGTGATCGACGTACCGTCACCGAGGCGGTGCCGCCCGGTCATCCCGACTACGCCGCCCCAGGTGCGCAGCCCCACCACCGGCCCGATGCCCTGGATCTTGAAGGCCGCGGTGATCATGTCGCCGTCGGAGGAGGTCGCCTCGTCGGCGACCGCGACGATCGGCCCGCGCGGCGCGTTGCTGGAGTACGACACGGGCTGGGCGTTGCGGGTGAGGTCCCAGCCCATGACCTTGCGGGTGAGCTTCTCCACCACCAGTTCGCTGATGTTGCCGCCCGCGTTGCCCCGGACGTCCACGATCAGCGCGGGCAGCGACATCTCGCGGCGCAGATCGCGGTTGAACTGCGCCCAGCCGGAGCCGCCCATGTCCGGGATGTGGAGATAGCCGCACCGCCCGTCGCTCAACTTCCGCACCACGGAACGGCGCTGGGCGACCCAGTCCTGGTAGCGCAGCGGCCGGTCGTCGATCAGTGGGGAGACCGCGACCCGGCGCGGCGGCCCCTCGCCGTCCGGCGACTCGAAGGTCAGCTCCACCGTCGTGCCGCCCGCGGCCGTCAGCAGCGGGTACGGACCGGCCACCGGGTCCACCGGACGCCCGTCGACGTGGCTGAGCACGGCGCCGTCCCGGATGCCCAGCCCGGCCAGCGGCGAGCGGGCCCGGGAGTCGGAGGACTCGCCGGGCAGGATGCGGGCCACCGCCCACCGCCCGTCCTTGGTGCGGGTGAGGTTGACGCCGAGCAGTCCGATGGGGCGCTGGTAGTGGGACGGCCCCTCGTTGCGCCGCGCGGCGGCGACATAGGCGTGCGAGGTGCCCAGTTCGCCGAGGGTCTCGCGGAGCAGATCGGCGAACTCGTCGGGCGAGGCGACCCGTTCGACCAGCGGGCGGTACTGGTCGAGCACCCCGTCCCAGTCGACACCGCACATCCCCGGGTCCCAGTAGTAGTGGCGGGTGATGCGCCCGGCCTCGTCGTACGCCTGCCGCCACTCGGCCGCCGGATCGACGGTGTGCTGGATCCGCCGCATGTCGAGGTGGACCGTGGAGTCGCTGTCGCCGGACTCGGTGGCGGGGATCGCGCGCAGATCGCCTTCGTCATAGGCCACCAGCCGGGTGCCGTCGCCGCTGACCGCGAACCAGTCGAGCTCACTGGTGAGTTCTGTGCGCTTGGCCTTCGCCAGGTCGAAGTGTTCGAGGGTGGGGCGGCTGGAGGTCTCCGCCGGGTTGGCGAACGTCTCGCCGAGCGCCCCCGAGATCGGCCACCGCAGCCATACCAGCCCGCCGCCGCTGACCGGGCGCAGCGAGGAGTACTTGGACGCGGCGACCGGGAAGGCCGTGACCCGGCTGGCCAGCCCCTCCACCTCGACCGTCACCGTGCCGTCGCCGTCGCCCTCGCCCCCGCTGACGTCCGGGTCAAGGCCGCCCGCAGCCGGGCGCCCCTCGGGGGACAGCGCGAAGGGCGAGGGGGTGGCCGAGGACAGCGGTACCAGATAGGGGCGGCAGCCCAGCGGGAAGGAGAGGTCGCCGGTGTGCACGTCGTAGACCGGGTCGAAGCCGCGCCAGGAGAGGAAGGCGAGATAGCGGCCGTCGCTGGTGAAGACCGGCTCCTCGTCCTCGAACCGCCCATTGGTCACGTCCACGGTGGTCCGGTCGGCCAGCCGTGCGATCTTGATCGAGCGCAGGGTGCGCCCTATCCCGGGGTGGGACCAGGCGAGCCAGGCCGAGTCGGGGGAGAAGGCCAGGTCGCCCACCGGGCCGTTGTCCGAGCGGATGAGCTGGGTGACCTCGCCGTCCCCGTCGGGGGAGGTGTCCACCAGCAGCAGCCGTCCGTCGCCCGCGGCGACCGCGAGCAGGTCGCCGTCCGGCGAGGGCTCCAGTTCGTGCACCCGGCCCAGTTCCCCGGCGGCCAGCCGGCGCGGCTCGGTGGGGCCGGTGGCCCGGGGCAGATGCGCTATCTCGATGGCGTCCTCGCCCTCCGCGTCGGTGAGGTAGGCGACCCGGCCGGTCGAGCCCAGCATCACGGGCAGCCGCACCCGGACGCCCGGGGTGTCGGCGAGGGTGCGGGCGGGGCCGTCGCGGTGGGTGAGCCAGTACAGGCTGCCGCGGACGCACACCGCGCTGGCCCGGCCCGTGGTGTCCACCGACAGCGAGTCGATGTGCGAGGCGGCGGGCACCTGGTAGGGCCGCCGCCCGGTCCGCGCCCCGCCGAGCCGCACGTCCAGCTTGCGCGGCTCGCCGTCCGGGCTCAGGTCGTCCACCAGCCACAGCTCGCCCGCGCACTGGTAGACGACGCGGGAGCCGTCGGTCGAGGCGTGCCGGGCGTAGAAGTCGGCGTGGTCGGTGTGGCGGCGCAGATCGGTGCCGTCGGGCAGACAGGAGTAGAGATTGCCGATGCCCTCGTGGTCGGAGAGGAAGGCGATCCGGCCGTCGACGAACATCGCCGCGTCCAGATGGCCGTTCAGCTTCTCCACGAGCCGGGTGCCGTGCAGCCACAGCCGGCCCATGGCGCCGCCGCGGTAGCGCTTCCAGGTGGCGGGCTCGTGCGGCGGCTTGCCGGTGAGCAGCAGGGTGCGGCGCTCGCCGTCGAGGTCGGCCACGGCGATGTCGGCCACCGGTCCCCAGGGCAGCCGCCCGCCGGGGCTGCCGTCGGTGGGCAGGCTGTAGGCCCAGGAGAAGTGGGAGAACGGCTGCTCGTGGGAGGAGACCGCGAGGATCTGGGAGGCGCCGTCCTGGTCCGGCGGGGTCCAGCCGCACACCGTGGCGTCCGTGCTGCCCCAGTAGGTCAGCCGGCGGACCGGGCCGCCTGCCACGGGGACGAGATAGATCTCCGGGTCGAGGCTGCGCCAGGTGGTGAACGCGATCTGGGAGCCGTCGGGGGAGAAGCGGGGAGGTCCGACGCGGGTACGGTCCACGGTCAGCCGCCACGCCCGCCCGGGTGGCTCCCCGGGGGCGGTCAGCGGGGCGACCCACAGATCGTCCTCGGCCGCGAAGCACAGCAAGTCGCCGTGCAGATGCGGAAATCGCAGGTACGCCAGGTCGTCGTCGCATGCGTAAGGCTCCACCCACCCATGTTTTCGAGCTAGGCCATTCGGAGCAACTCGGTTGTGTGACCGAGACCACGAACGAAACGGCGCAGTTTCGATAGGGCGAGGCTTATGCTGGAGGAGTACGAAACCGTTTCGTTCGGAAGTTCGGAGAGAGGCGACGCCCCATGCGGACCACGGATCAGCCGACGGAGGACCGCGACACCGCCCGGGTGCGCCGCAGCAGACTCTCCCCCGAGCGCGAACGGGAGCTGTACGAGGCGGTGGTCGAGCTGCTGGGCGAGGTCGGGTACGACGGTCTGACGATGGACGCCGTCGCGGCCCGCACGCGATCCAGCAAGGCCACGCTCTACCGCCAGTGGAAAGGCAAGCCGCAGCTGGTCGCGACCGCGCTGCGCCACACCAAGCCCGTTCTGCTCGAAGGCGTCGACACCGGATCGCTCCGCGGGGACCTGCGGGAGATCGCGCGGTGCTCGGAGACCGCCCATGAGCGGGACGCCGCGCTGATGAGGGGACTCGCCCACGCAAGCCATGACAACCCGGACCTTCATGAGGCCCTGCGAGAGTTGTTGATCTACCCCGAGATCGACGCGCTCCACACGCTGCTGAGGCGCGCCGTCGACCGGGGCGAAGTCGCCCCGGACCGGCCCGCCTTGAACTACGTCGTGCACATGATGTGCGGCGCGTTCATCACCCGACCGCTCGTCGAGGGCAAGCAGCCGGACCAGACGTATCTCCTGGAGTACATCGACGCCGTGATCCTCCCCGCGCTCGGCGCCGCGTAGCCCTTCCCTCCACCTCCCCACTCCCCACCCCAGATTTCCCCGCACAACCACATAAGGCCCCGGCCGGCGCGCCGCTCTCGTCGCCGGTTCGGTCACCCATCCCTGCCCAGTGCCAGACAATCGACGGGAGCACCTCTTCTCGTGGCCACCTTCCTCTATAAACTCGGCCGGTTCGCCTTCCGGCGACGCGGCTTCGTCGCGCTGATATGGGTGGCGCTGCTCGCGGTCGCGGGCGTCGGCGCCGCCACCGCCTCCCAGCCCGCCAACGACAGCTTCTCCATCCCGGGCACCGAGGCCCAGAAGGCTTTCGACCTGCTGGAACAGCGGTTCCCCGGAGGTAACGCGGACGGCGCCACCGCCCGTGTGGTCTTCCGCGCCCCGAGCGGCGAGAAGATGACCGACCCGGACAACAAGGCGGTGGTCACCAAGACCGTCGCCGAGCTCAAGGCCAGCTCGCCGCAGGTCGCCTCGGTCGCCGACCCCTACCAGGCCCGTGCCGTCAGCAAGGACGGCACGACGGCGTACATCCTGACCAGCTACAAGGTCAACGCGATGGAGCTGGAGGACCCCGCCAAGGACGGTCTGAAGGAGGTGGGGGAGAAGGCCCAGAAGTCGGGGCTGACGGTGCAGATCGGCGGTGACGCGCTCCAGGAGATGCCGGAGACCGGCTCCACCGAGATCATCGGCATCGCGATCTCCGCGGTCGTCCTCGCCATCACCTTCGGCTCGCTGGTCGCGGCTGGACTGCCACTGCTGACCGCGCTCATCGGCGTCGGCATCGGCATCTCGTCGATCACTGCGCTCGCCACCACGCTGGGGCTGTCCACCACCACCTCCACGCTGGCGATGATGATCGGCCTCGCGGTCGGCATCGACTACGCGCTGTTCATCGTCTCCCGCTACCGCGCCGAGCTGGCCGAGGGACGGGACCGGGAGGAAGCCGCCGGACGCGCCGTGGGCACCGCGGGTTCCGCGGTGGTCTTCGCCGGCCTTACGGTCGTCATCGCGCTGGTCGGCCTCGCCGTCGTCAACATCCCGATGCTGACCAAGATGGGCTTCGCCGCGGCCGGTACGGTCGTCATCGCCGTCCTCATCGCGATCAGCCTCATCCCGGCGGTGCTGGGCTTCGCGGGCAAGCGGGTGTTCGGGCGCAGGGCGCGCCGGCGGATGGAGGAGCGCGCCGCGGCGGCCGCCGCGAGCGGCTCGGCAGTCCCCGAGGAGAAGCCCAACATGGGCACCCGCTGGGCCCGCTTCGTGCTCCGCCGCCCGGTGCTGGTGCTGCTGGTGGCCGTGCTCGGCCTCGGCGCCGCCGCACTGCCCGCCGCGAGCCTGGAGCTCGGCCTGCCGGACGACGGCTCGCAGCCGGTCAGTAGCCAGAAGCGGCAGGCGTACGACATGATCTCCGAGGGCTTCGGCCCCGGCTACAACGGTCCGCTGATGGTGGTCGTCGACGCCAAGGGCAGCGATGACGCCAGGGGCGCGGCGCAGCAGGTCCGCAAGGCCATCACCGGTCTGGACGGGGTGGCGGGGGTCAGCCCGGCCACGTTCAACAAGGCCGGTGACACCGCGACGCTCACCGTCATCTCCACGTACAAGCCGAGCAGCATCGACACCGAGAACCTGGTCGGCGACATCCGGGACAAGGCCAGCGGCTTCAGGTCCGACACCGGCGCCGAGGTGCTGGTCACCGGCCAGACGGCCATGAACATCGACATCTCGCAGAAGCTCAACGACGCCCTGGTGCCCTATCTGGTGCTCGTCGTCGGACTGGCCTTCCTGCTGCTGATGGTGGTCTTCCGGTCCGTCCTGGTCCCGCTCAAGGCGGCGCTCGGCTTCCTGCTCTCCGTCGTCGCGGCGCTCGGCGCGGTGGTCGCGGTCTTCCAGTGGGGCTGGCTGGCGGACCTGTTCGGGGTCGAGGAGACCGGCCCGATCATGAGCATGATGCCGATCTTCATGATCGGTGTGGTGTTCGGCCTGGCGATGGACTACGAGGTCTTCCTGGTGACCCGGATGCGGGAGGCGTTCGTCCACGGCGAGCGCCCCGGCCAGGCCGTCGTCACCGGTTTCCGGCACGGCGCCCGGGTGGTCACCGCGGCCGCGGTCATCATGATCAGTGTCTTCGCCGGATTCATCGGGTCGTCCGAGTCGATGATCAAGATGATCGGCTTCGGCCTCGCCACCGCGGTCCTCTTCGACGCCTTCGTGGTCCGCATGGCCATCGTCCCGGCGGTGCTGGCGCTGCTCGGCAAGGCGGCCTGGTGGCTGCCGCGCTGGCTGGACCGGGCGCTGCCCAACGTGGACGTGGAGGGCGAGGGTCTGCGCAAGCAGCTCGAGTCCCCCGAGGTCCGGCGCGACAGGGACTCCGACCCCGACGCCGAGCTGACCCGCGTCTGATCCGCGTCTGACGCCGGTCCGACCGCCTCGGTCCGACGGCGGCCTTCCGATACCGGGAGGCCGCCGTTCGGCGTTTTGACGAGCTTCGGCGTTTGGCGAGCCCAGGCGAGTCCGGGCGAGACCTGGTGAGCCCCGGTCGAGCCCGTGCGTGGCCGGTCGAGCCCGTGCGTGCCCGGTCGAGCCCGGCCGATCCCGCGACGTCGGCGCTCTTGCGAATGACTTGCAGGTACGGGCTACCATCGGGCCGGTAGCTGCAGCTCAGGAGCGGAGTCCCGCATGCATGTGCCCGACGGATTCATCGACGCACCGGTGTCGGTGGCGACCGGTGTGGTCGCCGCCGGGGCCGTCGCGGTCAGTTTGCGCGGTGCCCGGCGGGAGCTCGATGAGCGCACCGCGCCGCTGGCCGGGCTGGTGGCGGCGTTCATCTTCGCCGTGCAGATGCTGAACTTCCCCGTGGCCGCCGGGACCAGCGGGCACCTGCTGGGCGGGGCGCTGGCCGCGATACTCGTGGGGCCGTATACGGGGGTGCTGTGCGTCTCCGTGGTGCTGCTGATGCAGGGCGTGTTGTTCGCGGACGGCGGTCTCACCGCGCTCGGCGTGAACATCACCGACATGGCGCTGGTCACCACGGTCGTGGCGTACGCGCTCTTCCGCACGGTCGTGAGGCTGGCTCCGCACCGCCGCCGTACGGTCACCGTCGCGTCCTTCGTGGCGGCGCTGATCTCCGTACCGGCCGCGGCGGTGGCCTTCACGGCGATCTACGCGCTCGGCGGCACCGCCGACGTGGCGATCGGCAAGGTCTTCACGGCGATGGTCGGGGTGCATGTGCTGATCGGCATCGGCGAGGCGGCGATCACCGCGCTCACGGTCGGTGCCGTCGTGGCCGTACGGCCGGATCTGGTGTACGGGGCGCGGGGGGTGACCGCGCGTCCGCTGGAGATCCGCAGCAGCCCGCTGGCCCCGGCCACCCCGGGGGCGGTGGCGCGGGCCGAGGGACCGGCAGCCGCACCGGCCGCGGCGACGTCCGAGACCCCGGAGCCGACGGCGGCCTCCGGGACGACGGCGGCCTCCGGAACCGCGGCGGCTTCCGACACCGCGGCGGCTTCCGACACCGTGGCGGCTTCCGAGACCGTGGCGCCTCCCGGGCCCGCCGCCGCGCCGCGGCGGTCGGCGCGGCCCGTGTGGTGGGCCGGACTCGCGGCCGCGCTGCTCTGCGCCGGGGTCGTCAGCTTCTACGCCTCCGCCAGCCCCGACGGGCTGGAGAAGGTCGCCCATGACAAGGGGATCGACCAGAAGGAGGAGGACCACGCCGCCAAGGACTCCCCGCTCGCCGACTACGGCGTCAAGGACATCTCCGACGCCCGGCTCTCCGGCGGGCTCGCCGGGGTGATCGGGGTGGGGGCCACGCTCGCCGTCGGCTCCGGGGTCTTCATCGTCGTACGGCGGCGCAGGGCCACGACGGCCGAGAGCGAGCGGGGCTGACCGTGGGCGCGGGACACGCGCACAAGCTCTACCGGGAGGGCCGGTCGCCCGTCCACGCCCTCCCCCCGCACTGCAAGATCGCCGCCGTCTTCTGCTTCGTCCTCGTCGTCGTCTCCACGCCCCGCGAGGCCGTCTGGGCCTTCGGGGCGTACGCGGTGCTGCTGGCCGGGGTGGTGGCGGCGGCCCGGATCCCGGCCGGGTACGTACTGCGGCGGCTGCTGATCGAGATCCCGTTCGTGGCCTTCGCCGTGCTGATGCCGTTCATCGCGGAGGGCCCGCGGGTGGAGGCGCTGGGGATGTCGCTCAGCGAGTCCGGGCTGTGGAGCGCCTGGAACATCCTCGCCAAGGGCACCCTCGGCGTCGCCGCGTCCGTCCTCCTGGCGTCCACGACCGAGCTGCGCGCCCTGCTGCTGGGGCTGCAGCGGCTGCGGATGCCCTCGCTGCTGGTGCAGATCGCCTCGTTCATGATCCGCTACGGGGACGTCATCTCCGATGAGATGCGCCGGATGCGGATCGCCCGCCAGTCGCGCGGCTTCGAGGCGCGCGGGGTGCGGCACTGGGGTGTGCTCGCCTCCTCGGCCGGGGCGCTGTTCATCCGCTCCTACGAACGGGGCGAACGGGTGCACCTGGCGATGGTCAGCCGGGGCTATACGGGCACCATGCCGGTGATCGACGATGTGACGGCGTCCCGAGCCCAGTGGATGTACGCCGCCGCCCTCCCGCTGACCGCGCTGGCGGTCTGCCTGACCGGATGGATGCTGCCATGACCGGCCCCGCCACCACCCCGCCGTCCCTCCAGGTGTCCGGGCTGGCCTACGCCTACCCCGACGGCCACCAGGCCCTCTTCGGCGTCGATCTGACCGTGGCCCGCGGCGAGCGGGTGGCGCTCCTGGGGCCCAACGGCGCGGGCAAGACCACGCTCGTGCTGCACCTCAACGGCATCCTCACGGCGGGCGCCGGGACGGTCACGGTCGCGGGGCTGCCGGTGGCGAAGGCCCATCTGGCCGAGATCCGCCGCCGGGTGGGCATCGTCTTCCAGGACCCGGACGACCAGCTGTTCATGCCCACCGTGCGCGAGGACGTGGCCTTCGGCCCGGCCGCGGCGGGGCTGCGCGGGGCGGAGCTGGAGGAGCGGGTGCGCCGCGCGCTGGAGCGGGTCGGGATGGCGGAGTTCGCCGACCGGCCGCCGCACCACCTCTCCTTCGGGCAGCGGCGGCGGGTGGCCGTGGCGACCGTACTGGCCATGGAGCCGGAGATCCTGGTCCTGGACGAGCCCTCGTCCAACCTCGACCCGGCCTCGCGCCGCGAACTCGCCGACATCCTGCGGTCCCTGGAGGTGACCGTGCTGATGGTCACCCACGATCTGCCGTACGCGCTGGAGCTGTGCCCCCGCTCGGTGGTGCTCAGCGGCGGGGTGATCGCGGCGGACGGCGGGACGCAGGAGCTGCTGTGCGACGAGGAGTTGATGCGCGAGCACCGGCTGGAGCTCCCCTTCGGCTTCGACCCGCGCTCGGTGACGGTGCCGGTGCGGTGAGGATGCCGGTGTTTCCGGTGGGGCGAGGGTGCCGGTGAGGTGACGGGCTGGGGGTGCCCCCGGGGCGTGACGCCTGCGGCGGGCTGTTCCCCTCCCCGCCCCTTCCACCACGGCGTCGATGTGCGGCTCCGCCGCGTGGGGGCTCCGCCCGATGAAGGGGGCCAGCCGCTCCCGCGCCACCTCGCCGCACCCGTGGCCCCTGGGGCCGTTACGCCTCCCGCGCCGCCAGGCTGGTCCGCACCGCGCGCACCAGCGCCTGCGCACGCGGATCGGCGGTGACCCCGCGCCGCATACCGTTGGTGACGTAGGCGAAGCCGATGCGCGCCTCCGGGTCGGCGAAGGCGAGGGAGCCACCGCGCCCCGGGTGGCCGAAGGAACCGGGCCCCAGCAGCGGGCAGGCCGGGCCGTGCAGCATGTAGCCGAGACCGAAGCGGGTGCCGACGACCAGGACCCGGTCCGGCCCCGCGGACTCCTCGGTACGGGCCATCGTCAGCGTCGCCGGGGCGAACAGCCTGCCTCCCGAGCGGGCCGTACGGGCCGAGGGCAGCGGGCCGATCAGCGCCGCGTAGAAGCGGGCCAGCGCCTCGGCCGTCGCCACCCCGCCCGAGGCGGGCAACTCGGCGGCCAGGTAGGCGGGGTCGTTCTCGTCCGGCAGCGGGGTGATCGCGGCGAACGCCCGCCGGGTCAGCGACTCGGGGTCCCGGTACGCCTCCGCCACCGACCGCTTGGGGCGCAGCCGCGGCCCCTGGGCGGCGGGCGCGGAGAGCGCCTCGACCGCCGCGATCCGGCCCACCCGGCCCCGCTGCTCCTCGGGCAGCCCCAGCCACAGGTCGAGCCCCAGCGGCCGGACGATCTCCTCGGCGATCCAGCGCCCGATGGTCCGCCCGGTGACCCTGCGCACCAGCTCGCCCAGCAGCCAGCTGTACGTCTGGGCGTGGTAGCCGTGCGCCGTGCCGGGCTCCCAGACGGGCCGCTGGGCGGCGACGGCCCGCGGTCCGGATATGCCGTCGATGGCCTCGGCGGGGGTCAGCGGGGTGTCGAGCACGGGCACGCCGGTGCGGTGCGCGAGCAGGTGGCGCACCAGCACCCGCTCCTTGCCGGCCGCCTTGAACTCCGGCCAGTAGGTGCTGACCCGGCCGTCCAGGTCCAGCTGGCCGCGCTGGTGCAGCAGCAGCGGCACGGCGGCGGCCACGCCCTTGGTGACCGAACGGACGACCTGGGCGGTGTCCTGGGTCCAGGGCTCGGGGCCGCCATCGGACCCTTCACTGCCGTCGGACGCCTCACGGCTGTCGGACGCCTCACCGCCGTCGGAGTCCGCACCGCCGTCGGGGGTCTTCGCGCCGCCGTCGGGGGTCTTCGTGCCGCCCCACAGATCGACGACCTTCTCGCCCTCCCGGTACAGGACCACGGCGGCGCCGCGCTCGCCGTGCCGGGCGAAGTTCGCCGCGAAGGCGTCCCGGACCGGTTCGAAACCGTCCGCCACCGTGCCCTGGACGTCCACCACTGTCCGACTCCCGCCATGCCGACCCGAGCGTGTGTGCTGTGTTTCTCCTTATGGTGCAACGCCCGGCGCGGGAGGATCATGCCGGGGCCGGGCAGGATCCCCGGCGGACCCGCCGCCATGGGCGGCGGCGGTCCCGGAGCCGACGAAAAGGGGCACACGGTGCGGAGGTTCGAGGGGTACGCGGTCATGCTCACCGGCGCGGGGCGCGGGATCGGGGAGGTGACCGCCCGCCGCTTCGCCGACGAGGGTGCCCGGGTGCTGATCACCGACCAGGACGGCGAACGGGCCGCGAAGGCCGCCGCGTCCATACGGGTCGACGGCGGCGAGGCCGAGTCGCTGGGCTGCGACGTGGCGCGGCGGGCGGACGTCGAGGCGGCCGTGGCGCACGCCGTAAGGAGCTTCGGAAGGCTGGACGTCCTGGTCAACAGCGCCCACTCGTGTCATGTGGACACCCCGCTGTTCGAGGACCAGGCGGACGACGAGTGGCAGCGGGACATCGATGTCACCCTCGGCGGCGCCTTCCGCTGCTCCCGCGCCGCGCTGCCGCATCTGGCCGCCGCGGACGGCCGGGGCGCCATCGTCAACGTCGGCTCGGTCAACGGCCTCCAGGACTTCGGCAACCACGCCTACAGCGCCGCCAAGGCGGGCCTGGGCAGCCTCACCCGCACCCTGGCCGCCCACGCCGCCCGCCGGGGCGTCCGCGTCAACCTCGTGGCTCCCGGCACGATCCGCACCCCCGGCTGGGACGGCCAGGAGGACACCCTGCGCCGCGCCGCCGAGGTCTACCCCCTCGGCCGGGTCGGCGAACCCACCGACATCGCCGCCGCCATCACCTTCCTCGCCTCCTCCGACGCCGCCTGGATCACCGGGACCACCCTCCCCGTGGACGGCGGCATCATGACCACGAACGTGGCGGTGCGCAGGGCCTTCGGTCACTCGGAGACGCCCAGCGAGACATAGTCGTAGCTGCCCTGCCAGGGCTCGCTCGTATAGACGTTGGTCAGCCGGGAGCCGCGCCAGATCACGCTCTTCTGGAACAGGATCGGCAGATACGCGGCGGAGTCGGAGATTTTCCGATTGATCCGCGCGTAGTCGCTCCCGGCCTTCTCCGGGGCCTGTTCGGCGATCGCCGTGTCGAAGAGGCGGTCGATCGTCGGGTCGTCCAGCTCCGCGACGTTGTAGTTTCCGGTGCTCGTGATGAAACGGCCGTCGGCGAGCGGTTGCAGAAAGCTCTGACCGGTCGGGAAGTCGGGGCCACCGGTAGACGACGATGCCGTACCCCTTTTTCTTCACCGTGGAGGGGGAACCCATGGTCACGCTGTACTGAGCGGCGTCGACCTGCTGGATCCCGGCCTCGATGCCGACCTTCCGCAGCGACGACTGGAGCGATTCGGCGACCGCCATGTCGACCGGGCGGTTGCGCACCGCGATGGTGGTCCGGAAGCCGTTCGGCTTTCCGCATTCCTTCAGTTCCGCTTCCGCCTCCGTGACGTTCGGCTTGCCGGACTTCTTGAGCGTCTCGTACGGGTCGTAGGAGGAGTCGGAGCCCATGATGGAGGGCGGGAGCATATGGGGCGCGATATCGCCGCTCAGCGAACCGCCCGCGGCGGTTCGCATGTTCTCCCTGTCCGCCGCGTAGAGGACCGCTTTACGGCAGTGGACGTTGTCGAAGGGTTTGACGGAGCGGGGGAGGGCCGCGAACAGCAGCAGCTGGTTGAGGGGATTGTCCAGCCGGGCACTGAGGCCGGAACTGCTCCTGGCCTTGGAGAGGGCGGGCCCGGTGAGTCCGGAGGTTCCCAGCTCCAGGTCGTAGTCGCCGGAGAACAGCGCCTCGGCCCTCGTCTGGTCATCGCTGTGGACCTTCACCGTGATCCGGTCGGGAAGGGCGGTGCGGATCGGGTCGGACGACTGGTTCCACTTGGTGTTGCGGACCAGCTCCAGTGACCTGCCCGGCAGATAGGAGCCGAATCTGTACGGCCCCGAGGAGAACGGATTGTCCTTGTACTTCTCCTCGGTGTCCTTTTCCCTTTTCACGGGGGATCCGGACGGTGTGGCGAGCATGCGCTCGAAGTCGCCGTTGGGCTTGGGCAGTCGGAAGACGATGGTCCTGTCGTTCGGGGTCCTGATGGCCTTCAAGCCCAGCTTGTCCTTGGAGGTGTCCTTGTACGGCCCCTTGTAGTCGAGGCCGGGATCGAGCGCCTGTTGGAGGAAGACCGGGCCACCCGAGATCTTGTCCTGGGCCCAGATCCGCTCGATGCCGTATTTGATGTCATAGGACGTGATCGGGGAGCCGTCCTCCCAGGTGATCCCCTTGCGCAGGGTGTAGGTGTACGTCTTGCCGCCGTCGGTCACCTCGGCCTTCTTCTCCGCGAGGTCCGGCACGAGTTCGGTGCCGCCCTTACCGGGTTCGGGGGCGTAGGTGACCAGTTGGCGGGCGTAGTAGCGCGAGAAGTTCCAGACATAGCCGTAATAGGTGCGCTGGGGATCCCAGGAATCCGCGTCGCTCTGGCTGATGAACTTCAGCGTCCCGCCCTTGTTCGTCGAGGCGTTGACGACGGCGCCCTTGGCCGCGGCGTTGGTTCCCGAGGTGGGTACCGGCTTCGGTGTGCTGGACGACTTCGAGGTGTCGCGCCCGGTGCTGTGCCCGGAGTCGTCCTTGGACGAGTCCCTCATCCAGGACATCGCCAGCGGTATGCCCGCGGCCACCAGGGCCACGACGAGCGCTCCCGCCAGCCCGTAGGCGACGGCGCGGCGGCGGCCCCGGGAGGCGCCGACGGGGGAGGGGAGCGGCGCGGGCGACGGCAGGACCATCGGTGACCAGGTGGGCATCGGTGGCACGGCGGGCGGCGGCGTGGGCGCCGCTCCCGGCTCGTACGGCGGCGTGGGCGCCGCTCCCGGCTCGAACGGCGGCGCGGGGGTGCCCGTGAACGTGGGCGCCGGGGCCGGCTCGTGGTCGTATGCCGGGGGCGGCGGGCCGAAGCCGGGCGGTGCCCAGGCCGCGTTGCGGGCCAGGGCGAGCCCGCCCGCCGTATTGCGGTCGCGCTTTTGCGGCAGTGGCCGCCCCTTGGCCCGCAGCGCCGCGTACACCTGCGCGTAGACCGTGTCCAGGTCCAGCAGCTCCGGCCCGCCCGGCACGCCTTCGCGCAGCAGCCGCAGCAGCTCACCGGTGAAGGCCGTATGGGGCTCACCGGGCGGGGCGAGCGCGAAGCTGGTGTCGGGAACCGAGGCGAGCAGATAGGTGCCCTCGATCTCCACCTGGTCGATCACCGCACCGGCGCCCGCCGTGCCCATGAAGCCGAGCACGCGTCCGCTGAAGCAGCAGTCGAGCAGCATCACCTGGCGCCCGGCCCGCCCGTCCAGCACGACGTCGCGCAGCGCGCCGTACGGCAGTCCGGTGTAGGAGCGGTGCGGCATGGACCCGGTGAGCCCCAGGAAGAGCTCGCCGCGGCGCGGTTCCACGAGGCCGTGTCCGGCGAAGTACACCAGCAGGGTGTCCGTGGCCTCCTCGGCCGCGGTCCGCACGGCCTCGAGGACCTCGACCGCGGTGCCGGGATCCTCGATGACCGTGCAGTGTTCGGGCGCCAGTCCCCAGGAGCCCGGGGCGCACAGGGCCGCGGCCAGCGCGCTCAGGTTGTCGGCGACCGCCGGGATCTGTTCCAGATGGGCATAGCGGCTGGTGCCGATGAGCACCGCGCGGCTGGCGGCCGGATCGGGCAGAACGGCCACGGCTATCGCCCTTCTCCGCTGCCCTGACGTTCCCGTTCCCGTTCCCGCTCGGGTTCGGGGGCGGCCGGATGCTCCAGTGCCTCGATCAGCCGCCGCAGCTCCTCGTCGCCACCGCCGTCGAGGTCGACCGTAAGGTCGCCGCGGCGCACGGTGATCCGTCCGCCGCGCGGCCGCGTCTGCCGCCAGGTGGACAGCGCGAGCGCGAAGGAGGCCGCGCTCCAGGCGTTGTCGGTGATCAGCTGCAGCACATCGGTGAGGACGCCCATCTGGCCCGGTGACGGCTCGGCCTGGACCAGCTCCACCCGGGCGCCGCGGCGCGCGCCCGGATCCCGTCGCAGCCAGTCGTGGAGCGAACGCAGCTCCGCCTCACCACCGCTCACCGCTACGTCGATCCGCACCAAGTCCCCCTTGTGACGACGGTCTCCCCGATTCTGTCCTACCCGGGGCCGTCCGCGCAGGGCCAACGAGGAACGGGGGCAACGGGATAGGGGGAGCAACGCGGCGCGGAGGCGGCGCCGTACGGATCAACCCGCGCGCAGCGTCAACCCGCGTGCAGCATCAGTCCGATGCCCGCGACCATCAGCCCCGCCGCCGCGATCCTGGGACCGCCGAACCGCTCCTTGAAGAACAGCGCCCCGATCGCCGCGCCGACGATGATCGACGATTCCCGCAGTGCCGCGATCGGGGCGAGCTCGGCCCGGGTCTGGGCCCACAGGACCAGACCGTAGGCGGCGACCGACAGCAGCCCGCCGAGCAGTCCGCGCGCCGCGACCGGCCGCAGCTGCCGGAGGAGCGCACCGCGCCGGACCGCCAGGGCGCACAGCGGGATGGCGAAACCCTCCAGGATCATCAGCCAGGCGATGTAGCCGGGCGGGCTGCCGGACGCACGCACCCCCACCCCGTCCACGACGGTGTACGCGGCGATGGACAGACCGGTGGCGATGGCGGCCGTAAGGGCGAGCCACTGCGGTGCGCCGCCGCTGTCCCCGTGCTCGGCGCGCCGCGGCCCCTTGATGCCCCACAGCGCCACGCCCACCAGCCCCGCCGAGGCCAGCGCGATGCCCGCCGCCTGCCAGCGGTCCGGCCGCTCGCCGACGAAGACCGCGGCGGCCACGGTCACCACCAGCGGGGCGGTGCCGCGCGCGATGGGGTACATCTGGCCGAAGTCGCCCAGGTGGAACGAGCGCATGAGCAGCAGCTGATAGACCACGTGGATGGCCGCGGAGGCCAGCAGGTACGGCCAGGCGTCCGCGGCGGGCGGCGGGGCGAACGGCAGCAGCGCCAGCCCGCACAGCGCCCCGCCGCCGCCCACCAGGGTGAACGCGACCAGCTGGTCCCTGATGCCGTGTGCGATCGCGTTCCAACTGGCGTGGGTGATGGCCGCGATGAGCACGGCCGCCGCGACCAGCGGGGTCATACGAGCCGCTCGCGCACGTCCACCAGGGTGCCCTCGGCATGCGCGACCAGGGCCTTGGGGGCGAGCGGGAAGACGGTGTGCGGATTGCCCGCCGCGGCCCATACGGTCTCGTGGTCCAGCAGCCGGCGGTCGGCGAGGACGCGGGTACGGGTGCGGTGGCCGAAGGGCGGCACCCCGCCGATGGCGTAGCCGGTGGTCTCGCGCACCAGTGCCGCGTTCGCCCGGCGGACCGTCCCGGCGCCCAGCTCCCGCCGTACGAGCTCGACGTCGACCCGCGACGCCCCGTCCATCAGCACCACCACCGGCTGCCCATCCGCCTCGAAGACCAGCGACTTGACGATCTGGCTCAGCTCGCAGCCGATCGCCGCGGCGGCCTCGGCGGCGGTACGGGTGGCGTCGGGGAACCGGCGCACCTCGACCTCCAGGCCGAGCTCGCGCAGGGCGTCGGCGAAGCGGGGGTGGGCGGCGCTGTCAGGGGTGGAGTCGACCATGGAACGACGCTATCGACGCCCCCGCGTACCCCGCCAGGACTTTTCCCGGCGCTTCCGGCTGTGTGCCGACTGCCCGCACCCGGCTGTCGGCACCCGGCCGACCGTCCCCGGC